>DATFDJ010000012.1:0-17405 GCA_035252115.1 Nitrospira sp.
AGTCACGGCGACGCGCGCGGCGGAAGTCCGCCGCGCGGGCGCGTTCGGCGCTGCGGTGATCGCGGCGGTGTTCTCCGCGCCGGATGTGGAAGCGGCTGCGCGGGAGTTGCTCGCCGCGCTGTCCTCTTCGTCGTGACGCGCACGTCGTCGTGATCGAAGCGCGTCGGAACGCGTCGTGCAGTTGACCGTGAAAAATGTGGATGATAGAATCTGCTCACAAGACTTGGACTTCGTGAGCTCGTAAGGATTTGCGCCTTCCGCCGGTGGATCATGGCCGAGAAGAAAGGAAGCCCAAGTCGACTCCGGTCCCTCCGCGATTCCGTGACGCGCATAACCAAGCGGCTGTCCGAGGGAGAGGCGGACGTGATACATCGCAATGACGAACATGCCCGCGAAGCCGAAAAGCTTCGTGTGCAGATCCAGTCGATGGAGGAAGAAATCCGCCGGCTGTATCAATCCCGCTACCAACTCGATCAAGCCACCAAGCAAAACGAAAAGCTGGTCGCGACTCTGCAGGAAGCCAAAGCGCAGATCGAGGCCTTGCGTGCGGAAGTCGAAAAGCTCACCGCGCCGCCGTCGACGTACGCCATTTTCTCGAGCCTGAACGCGGATGGCACGGGCAACGTGTACGTCTCGGGCCGCAAGATGAAGGTGAGCATCCATCCATCGATCAAAGCCAAGGAACTGCGCAAAGGACAGGAGCTCATCCTCAACGAAGCACTCAACGTCATCGAAGCGAAAGGCTTCGACGTGCAGGGCGAGGTCGTGCGCCTCAAGGATCTGCTCGAAGGGCGCCGCGCGCTGGTGACGTTGCATTTCGACGAAGAAAAGGTCGCGGAGCTTGGCGAGCCGCTGCTCAGCGAGCGGCTGAGCGTGGGCGACCATCTACTCTACGATGCACGGTCCGGTTGCGTGATCGAAAAGCTGCCGAAGTCGGAAGCGGAAGAATTGGTCCTCGAGGAAGTGCCGGATGTGGACTATGCGCGCATCGGAGGGCTGCAGCGGGAATTGGAGCAGGTACGGGATGCCGTGGAACTGCCCTTCCTCCATCCGGAACTGTTCGCCGAGTTCCAATTGCACGCGCCCAAAGGCGTGTTGCTGTACGGTCCGCCCGGTTGCGGGAAGACCTTGATCGCCAAAGCGGTCGCCAACTCAATCGCCAAGAAGCTCGGCCATCTGACCGGCAAAGAGGTCCGCAGCTATTTCCTGCACGTCAAGGGACCGGAGCTGCTCAATAAATATGTGGGGGAGTCGGAGCGGCAGGTCCGTGAAGTATTCAAAAAGGCCAAGGAACGGGCGGGGGAAGGGAACCCCGTGATCGTCTTCTTCGACGAGATGGACGCGCTGTTCCGAACGCGAGGCACGGGCATCTCGTCCGACATCGAATCGACGATCGTGCCGCAGTTCCTCTCGGAGATCGACGGCGTGGAAAGCCTGCGGAACGTCATCGTGATCGGCGCCAGCAACCGTCAGGACTTGATCGACCCGGCCGTGTTGCGGGCCGGCCGATTGGACGTGAAGGTCAAAGTCGGCCGCCCGGATGCCGTCGCAGCCAAGGACATCTTTTCCAAGTACATCGGGTCCGATCTTCCCTTCGCCGAAGAGGAGCGGAAGCGCCATGGCGGCGATGTGAAGGCCTTGGTCGAGCACGTGATCCAGACGACGGTCGAGACGATGTATGCAACCTCGGAAGAAAACAAATTCATCGAAGTCACCTACGCGAACGGCGAAAAGGAAATTCTCTATTTCAAGGACTTTGCCAGCGGCGCCCTCATCGAAGGCATCGTGTCGCGCGCCAAGAAATATGCGGTCAAGCGGGCGCTCGCCGATGAAGGGTACGGATTGCGGTCGGACGACCTGGTCCGGGCGATCAGGGAAGAGTTCAAAGAACACGAGGATCTTCCGAACACCACCAACCCCGACGACTGGGCCAAGGTGGCCGGCAAGAAAGGCGAGAAGATCGTGCACATCCGGACCATCAGCGGCGGGCCGTCCGATCACCGGCAGATCGAAACCATCACCACGGGTCACTACCTCTGACACACCATCCCATGTCGGACGCTAAGGTTCCCACGACTCCTCGCGTGCTCGGTACGGAGACGGAGTTCGGCATCGCCTCGCGCGATGCCGCCTTGACGGATCCCATCGCGAATTCCCTGGCCGTGATCGGGCACTATCCGGGGCTGTCGGTTCCCCACGCCGTCTGGGACTACGAAAACGAGAACCCGCTGCTCGATGCCCGAGGGTTCGAGGTCGACGGGGAGCGGGAACGTCCGAACCCCGACTACAACCGCCAACTCAATAAAGTGCTGGCCAACGGCGGTCGCCTCTATGTCGACGGCGCCCATCCCGAATACTCCACGCCGGAATGCACCAATCCGCGCGAGATCGTGGCCTATGAACGAGTTGCCGAACGCATCCTGGACCAGTGTCTCGATGGGATGGCGCGGGCGAGAGGACGCGAGCAACTCGTGCTGTATAAGAACAACTCGGACGGGAAGGGAAACAGCTACGGGTACCATGAGAACTATCTGGTGTCGCGGGCTGTTCCCTTCGAGCGACTCGTGAAGGTCCTGGCGCCGTTTTTCATCACCCGCTCCATCTTTGCCGGGGCCGGGAAGGTCGGCGCGGAGAATCAAACCGGGCCGGCGGACTATCAGATCTCGCAACGAGCCGATTTCTTCGAATGTCTGGTCGATCTCAACACGATGGTCAAGCGGCCTATCGTCAACTCGCGCGACGAGCCGCACTCCGAGTATGGGAAGTACCGGCGGCTGCACGTCATCGTCGGCGATGCGAACATGGCCGAGCTCTCGACCTATCTCAAGATCGGGACCTTGACCATCGTGCTCGATCTGGTGGAAGCCGGAGCGGATGTGCCGGTGTTCGAGTTGGATGAGCCGGTCAACGCGATCAAGCACGTGTCACGGGATGTCGCGATGAAAGACTCGCTGAAACTCTCCGGCGGGCGATCGACGACGGCCCTGGAGATCCAGCGGGCGTATCTGAAGGCGGCGATGGATTTCTATGCTTGTCACGACCTTCCTCAAGTGACGAAAGACGTGCTGGTGCGCTGGGAAGAGGTCTTGGACAAACTGGAGCGCGACCCGCGTCTGCTCGTGCGGGAATTGGACTGGGTCGCCAAGCGGCATATGATCGAATCCTATATGGACCGGAAGGGATGCGGGTGGGACGATCCACGGATTCGATTGATGGATCTGCAGTACCATGACCTCCGGCCCGACAAGGGTCTGTACTATACCTTGGAGCGCAGCCACATGATCGACCGCATCGTGCAAGATGTGGAGGTCACCAGAGCGGAGTTCGTGCCGCCGTCGGGAACCCGCGCCTATTTCCGTGGACGCTGCATCGGAAAATTCTCGAAATCGATCTATGGCGCAAGCTGGACGTCCGTCCTGTTCGACGTCGGCAACACCACGATCAAGAAGGTCCCTTTGATGGACCCCCTGCGCGGCACCGAAGCCCTCACCGCCGATCTCCTCGACCAGTCGGACACGGCGGAAGCCTTGTTGGAGAAATTGAAGGCATGAAGGCATAATGAAGCTGCCCTTCCTTCCGAATCACGACGATTCCAGTTTTTTCGAATTCCTCATCAAACAGCATCCAGACCTCGCTCCGGGCAGCCGGGGGACAACGGTCCATGGCTCGCCGCCGGTCGAGCATGCCCGGCCGTCCGCACCGGTGTCCCTGCCGCAGGCCACGACGGTTCTGGGTGTGAAGTATCAGAACGGAGTGATTATCGCAGGCGACCGCCGCGCGACGGAGGGATTTCAGATCGCCGACCGCCGCATCGAGAAGGTATTCAAGATCGACGATTACTCCGCGATGGCGATTGCGGGGGCCGCGGGACCTTGCATCGAGATGGCGAAGCTGTTCCAGACCGAACTGGAGCATTACGAAAAACTTGAAGGGATGCAACTCTCCTGCGAGGGAAAGGCCAACAAGCTCGGCCAGATGGTGAAGGCCAATCTTCCCATGGTGTTTCAAGGGTTGGTCGTCATGCCGCTGTACGTCGGCTACGATGTCAAGCGAGCGGAAGGGCGGATCTTCAAGTACGACCTCGCCGGCGGCCGGTACGAGGAATCCGACTACCATGCGATCGGTTCGGGCGGAAAAGACGCCCGCAGCACCATGCGCGAGCATTACAAGAAAGGCATGACCGAGCAGGACGCGCTGAAGCTCGCGCTGCTGGCCCTGTACAATGCCGCCGACGACGATGTCGGAACCGGCGGTCCGGATCTCGTCCGAGGCATCTATCCCACCGTCAAGATCGTGAATGCGACCGGCATTACCGATGTGTCGGAACAGCAGATCCGCGGCGTCTACGACGCCATGATCGCCTCACGCCGCTCGAAGGAGACCTAGCCATGCCGATGCCCTACTACGTCTCGCCCGAGCAGATGATGCAGGACAAGGCGGAGTACGCCAAGAAGGGGATCGCGCGCGGGCGTTCGATCATCGCGATGGAATATGTCAACGGCATTCTGCTGGCCGCCGACAACCCGAGCGCCTCGCTGCACAAGATTTCCGAGATTTACGACAACATCGCCTTCGCGGGAGCCGGCAAGTACAGTGAGTTCGAAAATCTTCGCAAGGCGGGCATCCGGCACGCCGATCTGAAAGGGTTCATGTACAGCCGTGAAGACGTCACGGCCCGTTCCTTGGCGAACGGCTATTCGCAGAGCCTCGGCACCATCTTCAGCCAGGAACTGAAGCCGCTGGAGGTCGAAATTCTCGTCGTACAGGTCGGCAACAACGGCCATGTGAACGAGATGTACCGCATTTCGTTCGACGGCAGCATCATCGACGAGCGACAGTACGCCGTCATCGGCGGGAAATCCGACGCGGTGCAAAGCGCCCTCAAGGAGAAGATGCCGGCTCAACTTCCCGATCTCAAATCCGCGCTCAATCTCTGTATCGCCGCCCTCGAGCAGACCGGCAATCAAAAACTCTCGTTGGAAGGGCTGGAAGTGGCCGTGCTCGACCGTACGAGAGACAGCCGGAAATTCCGCCGATTTACCCCCGCCGAAACGAAACAGCTCCTCTCATAAGCGAACGCTGAAACAGTGGCGAACGCGTGCTTCTGTTGAACATCGGATTCCCGCCGTGTATTCTGTCGTTATGATGCACCCCGGCCCCATGCGTCAGCGGATCTTCGGGTTGGAGAACGAGTATGGCCTCATCTTTTCTCCGAACGGGCGGATCTACCTGCCGATGGAAAAAGTACTCGGCTATATTTTCGAAGGCCTCATCCCCAACAGTTGGCCCTCCAACGCCTTTCTCGTGAACGGCGCGCGGTTCTATCAGGACACCGGCTGTCATCCCGAATATTCCACACCCGAATGCGACAATATTCTGGAATTGGTCGTGCATGACAAGGCCGGCGAGCGGTTGCTCGAGGCCTGTCTTCCGGCGGCCGAGGAACGGCTCCGCGAGGAAGGCCTGTCGGGCGAGATCTACATTTTCAAGAACAACACGGATTCGCTGGGCAATACCTACGGCTGCCATGAGAATTTTCTCATGCGGCGCGACGTCGATTTCTGGAAGGTCACCGAGCAGTTGATTCCGTTTTTCGTGACGAGGCAGATTTACAGCGGCGCCGGCAAAGTGCTGAAGGTCTCCGGCAAACCGCAATATTTCATCTCGCAGCGCGCGCAGCACATCCACGAGAAGACCTCCTCGTCGACGACCTCGTCGCGCAGCATCATCAACACCAGGGACGAACCACATGCCGATGCGGAGCGCTATCGGCGGCTGCACATCATCGTGGGCGACTCGAATATGTCGGAGCTCGTCACGTTTCTGAAGGTCGGGACCGCCACGCTCGTGCTGTCGATGATCGAAGAGGGTTACACCGTTCATGGGATGGAACTGGAGGATCCCGTGAAGGCCATCCGGGAAATCTCGCGCGATCCCACCGTCAAGCGTAAGGTCAAGCTCGACGACGGGCGGCAGATGACGGCCGTCGAGATCCAGCGCGTCTATCTCGAGCGGGCGCAGGAATATCTGGCGCAACAGGACCACGATCCGGTTCTGGACGAGGTCTGGCGACGGTGGGCCGAAGTTCTGGACAAGCTCGAAGACGACCCCATGCAATTGGTGAAGGAAATCGACTGGATCACGAAGCGGCATCTCATTCAATCGTATATCGACAAAAAAGGCTGCGGGTGGGACGATCCCAGAGTGTTCCTGTTGGACCTGCAATTTCACGATGTGAAGCGGACGCGCGGATTGTATTACTTGATGGAGTCCCGCGGGTTGATTGAACGGGTGGTGGAGGAGGATGCGGTGCAGCGGGCCATGTCGACGCCGCCGCAAACGACGCGTGCCAAGGTCCGGGGAGATTTCATTCGCTTCGCAAGAGCCAAGAATCGCTCGTATACGGTGGATTGGACCTATCTGAAGTTGAACGGGTATTGGGAGGAGACGATTCTCTGCATGGACCCGTTCAGCGCGGTCAATCGCCGCGTCGATGAATTGGTGGCGCAGGTGTCGGGATTACGGTTCTATCGATGAAGCCCAGGCGGGACTGGCTCCGGCAGAGCCGGGCCTGTCCCAGCCTTGTTGAAGGCCATGTAAGTGCTGTCTCAGGGTTGAATTTGCAATGCCCTTTGTTCGCACGCTGAAACAGGCTCATCAACGCATTTCTCGTCTGGATCGCTCCGTCATCATCGCGGTCGTGCTGTTGACCAGCGTCTTTCCGGTCGAGTTGTTCCCGAACCAGCCGCCTCCGCCGAAAGGTGTCGACGGGCAATACAGCGGCAAGCAAGGCCAAATCGTCATCGTCAAGGTGCCGGCCGAGGAGCCGGTCGCCGAGGTGAAAGGCACGTTTCTGGACCGCTCCATTCCGTTCTTCCGCGAGTATCGGCCGGGAGAAGCGGCGGGTTATATTGGCCTGCTGGGGATCGACATGCAGGACAGCCCCGGCATGCACGAGCTTGCGGTGGACGTCAGGGAGGGAGATCGGACGAAGCACCTGAGCTTCAACGTGTTGGTGACGAAAGAAAAGTTTGTCACTGAACACCTCAAGCTGCCCAAAGATAAAGTGGATCTCGACGAGAAGGCGCTGGCACGGTGGAAAGTCGAGCAGGAACAGGTCAAGCAGGCGCTGGCGGAAAACTCAGCTCTGCGTCTCTGGCACAGCAGCTTCCTGGAGCCGGTCAGGGGGAAGCGTAGCGGAATCTTCGGCAGTGTCCGGATCATGAACGGTCAGTCACGCAGTCCGCACAACGGCGAGGATATCGGCGCGCCGCTGGGCACCGACGTTGTCGCGACGAATGACGGCGTGGTGCGTTTGACCGTGGATCATTTCTTTTCCGGCAAAGGGATCTTCGTCGATCACGGCCTCGGGTTCTACAGCATGTATTTTCACTTGTCCGATGTGTTGGTCAAGGACGGGGATTTAGTCAAGGCCGGCCAGGTAATCGGCAAAGTCGGAGCAACCGGCCGGGCGACCGGGCCGCATCTCCACTGGGGCGTCAAGCTCAACGGCGCCCGGGTCAATCCCTACGCCTTGCTCGACCTGCCGTTCAAGAACGGAGCGACACCCGGCAGTATCGTCGTGACTCCCGTGCAGGATACCTCCACAGCGCCATCTGTAACACCCGCCAAAGAATAATGGGGACTGGCTCCCGGCGGCGCCGGAGCCTGTCCCCATTCCGTGTCGCGGTCGGTCCTGTGCCGAGGACTTGGCCTGGAATCTTCTTGAAGTAGCCGCCGCTTCTTCCGCTGGTTCGCTCTGAGCACCGGCGCGCTAACTGCCGGCCCCTGTTGCATCAAGGACATACTGCAGTTCGCCCTGGAGCCCGAGCCGATCGGCCCAGTGCCAGAGATAGTCGAGATCGAGTTGCACGTGAGGATTTTTGACGATGCCCAGCGCATCTTCAAAGTCATGAGGGCGGCTGGCCTTGAGCTTGAGAAGAATCAGGTCTTCTGGGCTACAAACCCACAAGGAAACACCCAGAAGTTGAAGAGACCGTCTGCGAGCAAGCGCCGATTGAGATTGGGCATCGTGTGCAAAAAGAAGATCGAGCGGAATAGCGGGATGAGAGGAGTGGACCAGACGCATGATCACATCTTTTGCCATAGGATTCCGCTCCATCCATGTCCGGTCGGCATGAAATCCGTGAGCAAGCAGCGCATCGATCAATGCTGCTCGAGCAGTGTCGTCAGACAATACGAGCAAATCGATGTCTTTCGTGGCACGGAGACGACCCCAGGCATTCACGGCGAGTGCACCGACCACACAGTACGGAGGTGTTGGTTGTGGGAGCGCCGCGATGATCAGTTGAAGGTAGTCGGCGAACGAGTCCTGGCTAACGGGCGGCATTGTCATCGTGGGCTGCTGAAGCGGCTTGCTCAGATGCCGGAGTGAGACGGAAGAGGTTTTCGAAAGGAGGAGGGGGCGGGAGCGGTGAAAATCCCAGCGCTTGGGCACAAGCTTTCGACCAGGCTTGCATGGCATCGGAAAGGCGACAGCACTGCAGGATACCTTCTTCAGGCGTAGCCGAGTAGTCATACGGACTGATCTGCGCCGCACTCACGTGCAGCTTGCGCAGCCAGATGGGCGGGTTTGCGGGGTCGAGAGCCATGAGCGGATTGTACAGGAAGCTGACACAAAGGCAAAGCCGGCAGGGTACATAGCGCCATGCCGCATTGCGCCATGCGTCAATGGGGTCCGAGCACAGATGCCTCTAACAAAATGCGGCTTTTTCCGCTTTGATTCATGACACAAAGGAGGGGTTGCTTAGCTCCCTGACTCGCCAGCATAGTACTGCCCCAAGGCCCTTAAGATATTGGCTGTACTGAGTCGCCTATGGATCTGCGTTCTAAAAGGCAGAATGGCCGACTATCTCGCCCATGTGCGACGCAAGGAAGAGAGCTCTTTTGCGATCCATGATCTCGAAGATCATTTGCGGGCGGTGGGCGATCTCCCAAGCGAATTCGCTGCAATCTTTGGAGCCTCCGATCTGGGGTTGTTTAGCCGGACTCTGGCACGATATGGAGAAATCCAAGGAGCGTTCTAACAGCCAAGGCGCATTATGAATACTCCTCAATCATTTCTAAATATCAGCTTAGAAGTTTCTGGTCCCGCCGCCATGTTCACACGACCCGACACCGGAGTGACCCCTATTTCTTATCCTGTCCCAACCTACAGTGCCGCAAAAGGTATGTTCGAAGCTGTTGCCAGGAAAACCAACATCTATATTGACCCTATCCGCATCGAGATTTGCAAACCCATTCGCTATTGGCGGTACGTCACGAACTACGGCGGTCCTTTGCGCAAGCCTGGTCAGGTCGCCGAAAACAACAACTATCAGCTGATCGCGACAATCCTTGTGGATGTGCATTATCGCATTTACGCGAGACTGAAGGAAAAACAGCGGTCTGGGCGGCGCAAAATGAACTATGTTGAAGAATTCAAAAAAGAATTTGAGCATCGTCTACAAGAGGGCCAAACCTTCTATACACCATGCCTCGGTTGGAAGGAGTTCGTGCCCACCTACTTTGGTCGGCTCCGTCCAGAGACCAAGCCTGATAAGAATGTGAACTTAGTCATTCCGTCATTGCTCCATTCAATGTGGACTAACCAATGTCTTTGTCCGACCTATCGCCAAAACTGGGAAATCGTCAATGGAGTTATGTCATACGAGGAGCGGTGGCCGCCAGATGCTGAGTGAGACATTTGTCCTGCAACAGGCTTTAGAACGCGCTGGTGTTGAAATCCCGGAAAAACACCCGAGGGTAAAATCATTTGCGCCGTCAGGAGGGCCGTGTCTTCGTGTGCGCCTAGATAGCAACGGTCACGTGACAACTGTTGAAGCCATCACAAGGGAAGAGTGGCCTGGACTTTGGACGGTCAGAGAAGGGAATCAGAACAGTTTTCCTGTGGTACGAGTCGCGGAGCCATTCCAGGATGTTCCGTACGACGATACTGCATGGAAGAGCCTTGGTTTCAACCAAGAGGGCAAGAGAAACAAGTCTCCAGAAATAAAGGCTCGTCTGGCCATACTGCAGACAGTATTTAAGACAACAGACCAGCGGTACCCGAAGAGGAGCGAAGCATTTTGGAAAAGGCTGGTAAGGAAAGCAGACGAGCTTTTAGCTCACGCAGGTGATTCGATCAAATACAAAATTCTCACCGAGTTCGCTAGGCGTTTTCATAAGGCGGGCAGTAACCCCCAGAAATTAATGAGAGAAGTTGCTGAGCACTCACTGACGAATCTTCAACAAGCCCGCCTGGATGCTCTCGATACCGTTGAGACACTTCTCGTTGGAAAGGGACCACCTGACAAAAATGGCACACTGCCCGATATGAAGGTTCAGCTTGTCTTTGATTTGGACGATGAACACGCTTACTCACTACGGTTATACAACCAGCAGATACGGGCACACGTGGAGCGTGTCTTGCCGGCAGAACACGACACAGACAGCAAAACCTCGCATCCCGCTTCTATTTGTGCATTCACGGGCAAATCCCAGCCACTTCAGGTTTCATCGTTTCCAGCCGTGAAGTTGCCAGTTCTGAATAAGGAATTGCCGCTTGTCTCAATGTTTAGCGAGGCAGCGTGTAACTCGCGGTATGGTCTGACCGATTCCTTAATAGTTCCCGTTTCCCAGATTGCCGCGCGAAGAATGCAGGATGCGTTGTCTTACATCGTTGCGGAGCAGCGAAAAGGTAAAACATGGCGTAGCGTAGCCAACGGAAAATTTGAGGTGGCTAAGAGAGGCAAAAAAGAGCTTGCCGACCTGCTCATCGTCTATGTTGACGGAAAGCCAAACATCGACGCCAATATTGCTGATTTGTTTGGTACAGATACACGTCAACAGCAGAAACTGTTTGAAATTGATGCTCAAGCTGTTTGTGAAGCGCTAGATGGTATTGAACGCGAACAGCCCGGTTTAAAGTTGAATCTATTCTTACTGAGAAAAGCCTCAGAAGGACAAGCGCACGTAGTGGTTGCCGAGTCGCCTTCGGTAAAGGAAATTCTTAATGCGGCCGAATGGTGGCAACAGGCAGCTGCCAACGTGCCCAAGATTACCTTGCCGTTACCCAGAGAGAAGAGTGAGAAGGCAACACAAGGTAAACCCAGCACGCCATACCCTGACCAGATCGTCCGGTTGCTGTCCGAGGATTGGGTTGCCAACGGTAAGAGATCGATCAAAGTTCGTGGTATCGGTCTAGGGGAAGTGCTTGATCTCATGCTTCGGAAGCCCGGTTCGGAAATAACAACTCAGCGGATACTCGCTATGGCCGTCGAACGCAGCGCTCCCTTGCTCTTAGGAATATTTGGAGCTAATCACGCTGACGATCCTAAACGGTGGAAAGATTATTCGTTGCAATCTCGTCAGATTGCCTTACAGGTCGTGAGTGTTTTGGGCTTGTTGCTCGCAGCATCGGCGCGTTGGAAGGAGGAGTACATGAACGGATCCGCATTCCTGTTGGGTAGGTTACTTTCGCTATCCGATACATTGCATCGAGAGTATTGCATGCATGTCCGTGACGGCAGTATCCCCCCTCAGCTTATTGGCAACGCCTTGATGCCAGCTGCTGCGGAAAGACCGCAAGATACTCTAGACCGCCTTCGCGAGCGAATGATGATCTACAAAGCATGGTCTGATAGAGCAACCGGCGACGAGCACCGTTTAGCGAAGTGGGCGGTGGGTCAAATGGGACAAGTGTGTAACCAACTAGCGGAAGTGACGCTACCGATGGAAACAGACCAAGTTTTCCGAGCCGAATTATTTCTTGGCTACATGGCTCGTCCTTCCCGTGAATGAAAATGGATGACTGATATGAGCCCATTCAAGGAGGACACGATGTCGAGCAAAACAGAAGAGACAATTCCGCGAGCGACCGGCCTGCTTGTGATTGAGGTGAAAAACTCCAACCCTAATGGTGATCCGGATCGAGAAAGTGATCCGAGGCAGCGCAGCCATGACCTGCGCGGTGTCGTCACCGGTGTTTCATTCAAACGCAAGGTGCGCGATTTGATTGATAACAAAGCTGGGGAAGTATGGACGCGTTTGGCCAACGGCCGGAAGGGCGACGAACACGACATCCTGGAAGCCCGTCGGCACAAGCGGACCGAAATAGAGAAATTGTTAAACACAAACTTCGATGGGTTTAAGAAGCGCTTTTGGGACGCACGAGTTTTCGGCAATACGTTCTTGGAGAAGAACGGCGAAGACACTATCCGAACAGGTGTCGCGCAATTTGTGCTCGGTACTTCCATTGCCCCAATCCGCATTGAAAGATTGACCATGACCAAGATGGCGCCTGCTCAAGGAACCAAAGAAGGAAGGGAGGCTCCGACACGAGGCATGGCGCCGCTCGGCTATCGTGTTATTGACCACGGGGTGTACTCCATGCCGTTTTTTATCAATCCCACTGCCGCCATCAGATCAGGCTGCACTGCTCCAGATATCGCACTACTCTTGAAGGTTATTCGATATGCCTATCCACACACGGCCTCACACATCAGACCTTTCGTGGAAGTCCGTCATGCCTGGTATGGACAGCACAAGGATACTCTGGGTTCTTTCTCTGAGTTCCGTTTCGTCGAGGCCATGACTCCTACTAAAAAACAAGATCCCGAGAAGCCGTCCACAAGCTGGGCGGATTACGAGGTGCCCACGAACTTGCCGAAGGACTTGCAAGATAAGGTCGCCAACTTCTGTGATCTGTGCGTCAGTCTGCCCCATTGGGTCTCATAGGCTCAGCATGATTCCTCTTGCCCATAGCCCACGAGGTGGCATTCCGGGGCAAGCCTACCTCGAACACATTGAGAGAGTTCGCCGGCGAGCAAAAGAGAATGCTGAACAGGCGACAACATACCATGAAGGAGAGTCCAGTAGCTTCATCAGCACAGTGGAGGCAGCGGCCATCTACCATGATCTGGGGAAGCTGGATGAGGCGAACCAACAGGTTCTCTGTAATGAATCGCACGATCCTCTGCCCGTTGCACATGAAGATGCGGGAGTAGCTGAGCTGCTTAGGTTACGTCATCGAGAGGCAGCGGTCCTTGTGGCCGCACATCATGCAGGGTTATTCAGCCAATCCGCAGAAATCAGCAAGCAGGCCAGGGCTTTCCGTAATCGCAATGTCGCAGATCATGTTGACAAGAACTTGGAACGATATGTTGGACTTCACGAAACGTCAGGTTGCCCGATGCCTGACTCTATCGACGCCAGACAACTGAATCGGTGCGGCTTTTCAAGACGGGTAGCGCTCTCTTGTCTTGTTGATGCAGATCACAGCGATACGGCCCGACACTATGGAAATGAAGTGCCGTACGACCCACCCCAACCAAAGTGGCAAGAGCGATTGGAGTCTCTCAATTGTTACGTTGCCGCTCTTCCGGCAAGAAACACTCCTGGAGAACAACCACGGAACCATCTACGCTGCCGGGTTTATGAGGCCTGTAGAGAGGCTCCGATCCAGCCTGCGCTCCGCTCATGCGACGCTCCGGTCGGTAGTGGTAAGACGACGGCTGTGATGGCTCATCTACTTCGTGTCGCACAGGAAAAGAGTCCTCGACTTCGACATATCTTTGTTGTGCTTCCTTACACGAACATCATTACACAAGCAGTAGATGTGTACCGTGAGGCGCTAGTGTTGCCTGGTGAGCGTCCTGAAGATGTGGTCGCTGAGCACCATCATCAAGCAGACTTTGAGGATGTGTCCTTGCGACAACTGGCGACGCTGTGGCGAGCCCCGATCATCGTTACTACTGCCGTCCAGTTCTTTGAGACCCTCGCCAGCCACCATCCAGCCTCCTTGAGGAAATTGCACGAACTTCCGGGAAGCGCAGTTTTTGTAGATGAAACCCACGCAGCAATGCCGTCACATCTATGGCCCCAGGTTTGGCGTTGGCTTGAAACATGGACACAGGACTGGGGAGGCCATATTGTGCTGGCGAGTGGATCGCTTCCACGGTTTTGGGAACTCGAGGAATTTGTTAGCCCGCCGAAAGCGACTGATGATGTTCCCGATCTCGTGCCCAATTCGTTGCGCCATGAACTTGAAGTTGCGGAAAGCCGACGAATCATCCCACGGCGCAAAATTGATCCTTATGACTGTGAGCAGTTGATCAAGTCGGTTGGTGAGTCAAAAGGACCGCGGCTGGCAATCCTTAACACTGTCCAATCCGCAGCCATTGTGGCTGACCAGATGAGAAAGACAGGTCACGATGTACTACACCTCTCTACAGCACTAGCACCGGCTCACCGCAATCGGATTGTGGAAGTCATCAAGGAACGCCTGAAAGGTGATGACAACGACTGGACGCTTGTCGCTACTAGTTGCGTTGAAGCGGGTATGGATTTCTCTTTCCGTATTGGGTTTCGCGAAAGTTGCTCAATAGCCAGTCTGATCCAGACAGGGGGAAGAGTGAACCGCCACGCGGAAGAGTCGCAGGCAACTGTTTGGGACTTCCGCCTTTTGGATTCAATGCTCAGTCAGCATCCTAATTTTACGCTTTCACGACGCGTGCTAGATAAGCTGTTTAATGACGGGGTCATAGAGAAACTTGCCCCACATGAGTTAGCAAAGGAAGCCATGAGGCGAGAGGTTACGGAGGGAGGACAAAATAAGGCGAAGGATATCTGCGTTGCTGAGGATGAGATGGAATATCCTGAAGTAGCTGCGTTGTGCCGCGTAATCGACACTGATACTAGGATTGTCGTGATTGATCCACTATTGGTGAAAGCATTGCGTGACGGGGAACGTGTAGGGTATCGGGAATTGCTGCAATATAGCGTTCAGATTTGGGCCAGTAAGATCGACAAGCTTCCAGTAGCACCAGTTCTGGAAAACCGAACCAGACGATACGATTCGAACACGTTGTACGAATGGAAAGCCGAGTATGACGCTGATTTCTTAGGTTACATGTCTGGCCTCATGCCACTGTTGGAAGGGTTGCAACAAGGCAGTTTCATCGCCTAGTCAGGTGCCAAGTGTTTAGCGAAGAAGAGTTAGTTATGATTTCCGCCCTCGAACACTGGAGCTACTGCCCGCGGCAGTGTGCACTGATTCATGTCGAGCAGACGTTTGACGAAAATCTTTACACGCTGCGAGGCCGGGCGGTGCATAAGCGTGTGGATGAACCGAAGGTAGAGGAGCAGGCAGGCATGCGCGTTGAGCGCGCGTTGCCCTTGTGGTCCAAGACTCTGGGCTTGATCGGAAAGGCCGACGTGGTGGAGTTCCATGGCGAGATACCTTATCCGGTCGAATACAAGCACGGGTCGCATCGCGAGCAAGAGCATGATGACCTCCAACTGTGCGCGCAAGCTCTATGCTTGGAAGAGATGACGGGACGCTCTGTGCCCAGAGGCGCCATCTATCACCACAGTTCAAGGAAACGTAGAGAGGTAGAATTCACGCCGGCATTGCGAGCGCGCGTAGTTGCGGTCACAGACGCCATCCGCGTCATGCTGCAAGCCAAGCATCTTCCTCCGCCGGTAAACGATCGGCGCTGCACGCATTGTTCCCTGCGTGAGTCGTGCATGCCGGAAGTCGTCGAGACGGGTCGTCGAGCCGCCACTGTGGTGCGCGGCCTCTTTTCCACCATCAACACTTGAGGTCGCCATGCATCAACTGCTGAATACACTCTATGTCACCACCGAAGGCGCCTATCTACGGGCCGACCATGAAACGCTGCGGGTTGAGGTTGAGAAGGAGACCAAACTCCAAGTTCCGTTTCACCACATCGGCGGCGTCGTCTGTTTTGGTGACATTATGTTGAGTCCAGCGGCCATGCAGCGCTGCGCTGAAGACGGTCGTTTCGTGGTGTTGCTGGATCGTAATGGGCGGTTCAAAGCCAGAGTCGAGGGACCTGTCAGCGGCAATGTATTGCTTCGGTGCGCGCAACATGAGGCGATGGGTAGTTCGGTAACGACGTTATCCATCGCACGCAATATGGTGGCTGGAAAGATTCAGAACTCGCGTCAGATTGTATTGAGAGGCGCGAGAGAAGCTGATGATTCTTCCGATGCGGAGGCGCTGAGGTCCACGGCCGATGCGCTCGGCAACGCCGTCGGCCGACTTCCCCAGTGCGAGGATTTGGAAACGCTGCGCGGTATCGAAGGAGAGTCGGCGCGAGCATATTTTTCGACGTTCGACCGGATGATCAAAGAGGATCGTGAGACGTTCAAGCTGGATGGTCGGAACCGCCGTCCGCCAACCGATCCTGTGAATGCGCTGATGTCGTTTCTTTATGCACTGGTGCTCAACGATTGCGTGGCCGCGGCGGAGGGGGTGGGACTCGACCCTCAGATGGGATTCCTCCATGCGTTGCGACCAGGACGTGCCGCGCTGGCATTGGATCTGATGGAGGAACTACGGAGCGTGCTTGCCGATCGCCTGGTGCTGACTCTGATCAACCGACGTCAGGTGACAGGAACAGATTTTTCGGAGCGCTCCGGTGGCGCAGTGCAGATGAATGATGCTGCTCGCAAAGAAGTGATCGTGGCCTATCAGAAGCGCAAACAAGAAGAGATCACACATCCCGTGCTCGATCAGAAGATGCCATTAGGTCTCGTCCCTCATGTGCAGGCGCGATTGCTCGCGCGCGTACTGCGAGGAGACCTTGAAAGTTATCCGCCATTTCTTTATCGGTAGGGCACTGGCGTGAATGTCTTAATCAGTTACGACGTTTCGACCGAAACAGCCGCTGGACGGAGACGATTGCGAAAGGTCGCACAGGCGTGTCAGGACTTTGGGCAGCGTGTGCAGAAGTCGGTGTTTGAATGCGCCGTCAACGAGGCGCAATTTGAAGAAGTGATGCGACGGCTGCTGGACATTATCGAGAAGACTGAAGACAGCCTCCGCGTCTATCGGTTGACGGAGCCCAAGGAAAAGCATGTGCAGGCCTATGGGTTGGACGGGAGTGTGGACTTCGATGAACCGCTTGTCCTGTGATGCGCGAACCAGAGGCGGTCTTCTTTTTACGGCGGGATCGCGCCGTCGCGTCTCTGTTGGTTTTGCAATGACTTGGATCGACAATTCCAGATGGCTGCCGAGGAGTCTGGACCAAGAAGTAGTGAGTTCGCGCAAACCGAGGGCAAAAGCATCATTTTCAGGCCCCGGTCGGGTAGTACAGTAGCGCCCGCTCGAAAGGGCGGGCGAGGATTGAAACCATCTGACGTATCCACATTCACTGTGAATCTTGCGTAGCGCCCGCTCGAAAGGGCGGGCGAGGATTGAAACCTTCATATCTTGGACGTTGCCCCACGTTCCGGCTGATGTAGCGCCCGCTCGAAAGGGCGGGCGAGGATTGAAACGACATGGTCCAGGCTTATCTGGATGAGAACCAGAGTAGCGCCCGCTCGAAAGGGCGGGCGAGGATTGAAACAAGAGCGGCCTCGCATTACGCATCAGCGCC
>DATFDJ010000013.1:0-25750 GCA_035252115.1 Nitrospira sp.
CGTATTGTCGGGTAGCGGGATGGCTTCGATGTCGCCCTGAAGAAATTCGACATTGGTGACGCCGGCTTTGCGCTGATTCTCCCGGGCCAGCGCCAGCATCTCGTCCGTCATATCGAGGCCATAGACTTTGCCCGTCGGACCCACCCGCCGGGCCGATAGCAGCACGTCAATCCCGCCACCTGATCCTAAGTCCAGAACCGTCTCGCCCGGCTGGATGGCGGCCAGTAAGGTCGGGTTTCCACAGCCGAAGGAGGCCCGGATGGCTTCCACCGGGAGCCCAGTCGTTTGATCGGTGTCGTACAAATTGGCGGTAATGGGATCGAGCGCGTCACCTTCGAGTAAGTTCCCTGAACCACAGCACGATGCCTTCCCCTGCGTGGCCTGGCGAGCAGCTTGGCCGTACTCCGTCTTCACGAATGCTTTGAGATCGTCCTGGTTTGTCATGGGCCACCTCCTATCAATAATTATGATGCATCAGCGCCAAAAAAATTAGCAGCACTGCCGGTTCGAATGCGCATCTTTTGCCGGCTTCTTGACTGTTGCAATGAACTCCTCTACCTCGTCGAGCGCCTCCTCGTTCAGCGCATAGTACATCCAGCGTCCTTCGGGACGGTCGCGGATCAGCCCTGCCTCTTTCAGAACTCGGAGATGGAACGACAGACGCGACTGCGCCGCCCTTAAGATGTCGGTCAGCTCACACACGCACTGCTCTCCACTGCGGAGTCGATCGAGGATCCTCAGGCGCGTTTCATCGGACAACGCGTGGAAGACTGCAGCAGCTCTCGTCAAATCCCCCGATGCAATAGACATGAACGGATCATATATCAATAAAATTTGATGTGTCAACCCAAGGTTAAACAGTAGAACCCACTAACACCCGGACCCCCGAATCATTTCCTTTCCGGCTGAATCGGACATACAAGGACGGAATAACGAGCAGGGTCAATGCCGTGCAGGTTATGAGTCCGCCAATAACCACGGTCGCTAATGGCCGTTGTACTTCCGCGCCCATTGAGGTTGCCAGTGCCATAGGGAGAAAGCCAAGACTCGCGACCAGTGCAGTCATCAGTACTGCACGGAACCGGTCACCGGCCCCTTGAACAACGGCTTGGGCAGCGGAAAGTCCACCTGCCTCAAGTTGACGAATATGGCTGAGGAGCACGACTCCATTCAGGACGGCAATCCCGAAGAGCGCGATAAAACCAATGATGGCGGATATGCTGATCGGTAACCCCCTTAGCCATAGGGCGACGATTCCGCCGGACAAGGCTAAGGGCACATTCAGAAAAATCAACAAAGCCGGCCGTATCGACGCGAAGATGACGGATAGGACGCCGAGAATCAGCATCAAGACCAGCGGAACAACGATCGCGAGCCGACGCGAAGCCTCCTGAAGATGTTCATATTGCCCGCCCCATCGTAATTCGTATCCTGATGGCAGCGAGATCGCCGCCCCAACCCTCCGTTGTGCTTCACTCACAAAACTTCCCAAATCCCGTCCTCGGATATTACATTCCACGACGATACGACGCTGAACCTGCTCCCGGCTCACCTGGGCCGGCCCTGAATCGATCTCGATCTTCGCCACGCGCGAGAGCGGGACGAGCTCTCCGTGCATCGTGGGAATGAGGAGGCTTGCCAAGTACGCCGTATCACCAAGGTGTTGATTCGAAAGACGGACGACGAGGTCAAATCGTCGTGAGCCCTGAATGATCGTCCCGACCACATGCCCTACACGTGACGTTTCCACCAGTATGAGAACATCCTGCGCTGTGAGGCCATAGCGAGCGATCCCTTCACGATCCACAATAACGCGAAGGAGAGGTAGACCAGCGACCTGTTCGACTTTGACATCCGCAGACCCCGGCACGGTTTCTAAAACCCTGCCGATGATTTCAGCTTGTCGTTTCAGAACCTCCAGATCGGGCCCGAATACCTTGACAGCGAGATCCGAACGTACGCCGGCAATCAACTCGTTGAACCGCATTTCAATCGGCTGCGTGAAGCCCAATCCGACCCCCGGGACTCGTTCTGTAATCCTGTCCTTCAGTCTCGCAATGAGATCATCTCGGCTGTGCGCTGTCGTCCAGTCAGATTGCGGCTTCAGGATAATGAACATATCGGACAGCTCCACGCCCATGACATCGGTTGCGATCTCCGGGCTCCCGGTTCGCGTGACCACTTGTTCGACTTCCGGGAACTGCCGTACCACCCGCTCGATCTCGAGCGCGCTCGCGATGGATTCACTCAATGAGACACTCGGCAACCGCCACACTTGCATGGCAATATCCCCCTCATCCAATCTCGGCACAAATTCCACGCCGAGCCTCGATCCGAGGACGAGGCTCATCCCGAAGACTGCCATGGCGATGGTAATCGGCCAGATGGGTCGAGCAAGCGCCCGGCGGAGGCAAGCATCGTAGAAGGGCCGGAGGGATCGTACAGGCCAACTCTCTTGCCGCTCGGGCGTGGCCCGCACGAACCAGAATGAGAGCAAAGGCGTCACCGTCACGGCGACCACCAAGGACCCGCCCAATGCCATAATGACCGTCGCGGCCATCGGGCGGAACATTTTTCCTTCGATTCCCGTGAGCGCGAGGATGGGCACATAGACCAAAATGATGATGCCGACGGCGAACGCTGTGGGCCGCAACACCTCACGGCCGGCAGCCTGCACCAGCGCCTGGCGCTCCTCGGGGCTTTGAAGGTGCGAAGCCGTAAGACGGCGCAGAATATTGTCGACCATCACCACCGACCCGTCGACTAACAGACCGAAATCAATCGCACCCAAGCTCATGAGGTTGCCCGATAGACCGGCTTGCATCATGCCGGTGAAGGCAAGCAACATCGACAACGGAATCGCGGCGGCGACGATCAGCCCGGCTCGGAGATCACCGAGGAAGAGGAACAGGACGGCGACGACGAGGCATCCGCCCTCCAGCAGATTTGTCCGCACCGTTGCGATCACCCGGGAAACAAATTCCGTGCGGTCGTAATACGGTTCAATGACCACACCGGCGGGAAGCATCGCCTGAATTTCGTGGACACGGGTCTTCACACGAGTCACGACTTCCTCGGCATTCTCGCCGGCCAGCATTTGGACCATGCCGATGACAGTTTCGCCTTCCCCCATAGCGGTCGCCGCACCAATGCGGAGCGCCGAGTGTTCCTTGACCTCTGCGATATTGCGAATATAGATCGGCACCCCGCCCGAGCCATGAGCCACGACAATACGCTCCAGATCACTGACTTGGGTGGCTAATGCTTCTCCCCGGATCAGAAGTTGCTCCCGCTGATGTTCGATATACCCGCCCCCCGCCAAGGCATTGTTTCGCTCCAGCGCCTCAAATACTTGTTTCAGCGATATCTTGAAAGAGAGCAGCCGTGCGGGGTCCACGATGATCTGGAATTGCTGAGGCTCGCCACCCCAGATATTCACCTCGACCACGCCCGGGACGGCACGAAGCTTCATGCCGATGTCCCATTCCAACAGTGTCCGGAGAAACATGGGGCCATAGCCCGTGCCTTTCACGGTGAATTGATACACCTCACCCAGTCCGGTCGTCAGCGGTCCCATAAACGGACGGCCGTATTGTACCGGGATACGTTCGACTGCCCGAGCCAACCGCTCGGCCACCAATTGTCGGGCTCGGTAAATATCGGTCCGATCCTCGAAAATGGCCGTCACGGCTGAGAGACCATAACGCGAGACGGAGCGCAATTCACGCAAGGCGGGTAGTCCACTCATGGACGTTTCAATCGGGAACGTGATGAATTGCTCGACTTCAACCGGTCCAAGCGCAGGCGCGCGAGTCAGAATTTGCACCTGGACGGGAGTAAGATCGGGGACGGCATCGATCGTCAAGCGAGAGAAGGACCAGAAACCGAGAACGATGACTGCGGCCAGCGTGACGACAGTAAAGAAACGATATTGAAGGGACAGACTTAACAAGCGCTCCATGGCCGATTCAGTCCCCGGAAGCAATGTGTTCCTTTAGCAGCACGTTCTTCAAATCGAAGACTCCCTCGGTCACAATCTCGTCCCCGGCTTTTGCGCCTTGTCTGATTTCGACCCATCCGTCGCCTTCTCGGCCGGTCTCAATTGGCATGAATACAAAGCCGCCGTCCGCCGCAAGAAAGACCCCTCGCGCCTTGTCAACCGTAGTAATGGACGACGACGGAACCGCTGCGCCGGAGGCGTGAGGCAGCGTCAGTCTCACATCGACATACTCTCGCGGTTTGAGTTGATGATGGGCGTTTGCGACTTCGAACCGCACACGAATCGTCCGAGTCGTCTCGTCGGCCACGGGCGCAAGATAGGTCAAGGGCGCGGTGATCGTATCGCCCTCTTTGGGAGCGATGATTCCCATGTCGCCTTCCTTAAATTTTCTCGCTTGCTCGATCGGAAGGTTCGCAAAGACCCAGACATGGCTGGTATCGACGATTTCGAACAATTCATTTCCAGGCGCGACACCCTGTCCACGTACTGCATTCTGGGCCACGATCGTTCCCGGAATCGGCGAGGTCAGCGAATACCGATGACTGGTTTCATGCTGATCACGTTCGAGTTCTCTCAAACGCTCAGCCGAGAGTCCCATGTTGAGCAGCTTTTCTCGAATGTGCTGAAAGCGGGCTTTTGTCTCAAGATAGCGCCCTTTGTCTTCTATCAATTTCCGCTCGGGCACAATATCGTCCGCTCGAAGTTTCCGAGTTCGCCGAAAGGCGTTTTCGGCCACGTCCGCCTGCGCCTTTCCTACCAGGTATTCCTCAATGAGCTGATCGAATTGCAGGCTTCTGATAGAGACCAATAGCTGTCCGGTCTTTACGCGGTCACCTAGCTGCACATGAACCCGGTCGATTTGTCCTTCGATCCGTGACGTAATCTTGGCGACCTGTTTGGGGTCTAAAGCCACCTCCCCGGGAGCTGTGATAATTTCCGGCACAGATCGCAAGGAAACAGTTGCCGTTTTCACACGCTCTCGGACCGTTGAAGGCGGTTGGATCAGTCGAGTCTCGGACGCACGGGATGTTGCGTCCGATACCGCGGGACGCGCAGATGAATCGGTTCCATGATCGCTGCAGCCGGTCAGCGCCAGCGCAATTGCAACGCTAATCCCGCGAAGCGTTATCACGTGCCGCGTCATAGAGACACCTCCTCCGAACCGCCGGCAGTGGCACGGCGATTTATAGTGTTGTCCCAACGGCCCGCTCCAATCTTGCAAGGGCAATCGAAAGATCCGCGCGGACCTGCGCATATTCCAACAGGGTCTGCCGGTAGACTCGCTGGGCATCCAATACGTCCAACAGACTGGCGGCTCCCTGGCGAAAGCTTGTGCGTGCCACACTGAGGGTCTGTTCAGCCTGTTTGAGCAAACCAGCCTCAAAAACCTGGAGCTGATCCTGTGCGGTACGAACCTCTTGAGTATGTTGTGTAACGGCTTGCTCTAGCTCGTTCTGCGTACGTAGGCGTTCAGCGTCGGCTCGATGTTTGGCGCCAAGCGCCGTTTCTATTTCGCCTTGCTGCCGGTACCAGAGCGGAAGCGGAACGCTGAGACCGGCCGTCATGGATTCGTCTCCCGCCTCTCGGTGATAACTGCCTTGCACACTGATGTTGGGCACACGCGATTCGCGTTCGAACCGTACTTTGTGCTCCGCCTGTTCGGCCAATTTTGTTAAACGCCGCATGGCCGGATGTCGCTCCGTTGCTTGGGCGATCATGCGGTCTTGATCCAGTTCCTGCTTTAACGAGATGAAATCTCCTTGGATTGAAAATTGTCTGCCCAAGGCCCCGGCGGTCAGTGTGTTGAGTCGAGATCTCGCGACCAGCACGGCATTGCGGGCTCGAGCCGCTTCCTTCTGCGCTTTTTGTAGTTCCACCGTGGCTTTCATCGTGTCGAAAGAGGTGGCTTCGCCTGCGGCGACCCTCAGCTTCACAGTGCGCAGCACCTCTTCCACCATCGTGAGATTTTGCCCGGTCAATTCCGCATCGCGTTGAGCCAACAAGAATTGATAAAACGCGACTTTTACTTCGGCCTCGAGATTCAATTTTGCCTCCTCGAGCCCCGCGCTCGCACTCTCCACTGCTGCGTCAGCCGCCTCCTGCCTGGCGCGCCGCTTGCCAAGCCACTCAAAGGGCTGGGCGACTGTGATCGTTCGCTCAGTAATACGGACTCCCGTGCTCGGGTCGCGAATGGCGCCCGGCCCGGCACTCCCCGATAGAGAAGGATTGGGATAGGCACCGGCGGCAATCTGCTGCCCGCGAGTTTGCCTCATGGTCCCATGGGCACCGGCCAGCATCGGGCTCCGGTCGACCGCCAGGGCAAGGATCTCTTCCAGTGAATAGGGAGTGACACGCGGCTCGGTGGCCCATGCCATTCCGCTGAAATACGACAGGCAACTCAGCAGTAATAGCCCCTTGATGCTCAGACTGCTGCTCATCGGACACCTCCTCTGCTCCACTGTCCTCCGTGAGCCGAAATAATGCGTACGCGCACTCCTGGACGGAGCGCGGCATCGGCACCGTATTAGGAAGAAACTAGAGGAGAAGAGAAGGCGGCGCGCGAGAACGGAGTGACTGACTGAACAGATGGGAGTGCGGAGGCGAACTACAATGCTTGGTTATTCTGCCATGCGGCTCCGTGCCGGGCCCCGGGGCGGCTGCGATGATAAGTACCGGTGCCGGACAGAGTTTGAGAGACTTCCGATCAGTCGAATCACTGAAGAGGGACACACTGAATTCAGAATGTTCGTCCCATCGGTGTGGATCATAGGTCAAGATCGATGCACGATCCTGCGCAGTGCCTCCAGAGTCATGAGCTTCGTGGTTTCTGTCGAATTCCCCTTCAATATCTCCGGATAGGACTGTGTGAACAATTGGACCATGGATGTGCTCAGCTTCTCCATGATGATGAACGGCATCGGGATGGACATGGAATAACGGCACCGCGAGCATCCAAGCAGATGCCCACATAAGAACCATCTTGCAGAGCAATGAAGAACGAACCCCCGATCTCATAGGAAATCAGCCTAGCACAATCGACTGATCGCAGCAATTTACTCGCCCGTCATTCGGTGAGTGGCTAAAACGCATGACACAAAAATATAACGACGAGAGTTAAACAAAAAGAACACGGGGAATCCCCCTCTAGCGCAGTTTTGGGGGCGCAACCCCACACTGAGGGACGTTATATCTATAACATCAATGTTGAACCACTAACTCATGTCTGTCTACACTCCTACCGAATGCCGGAACAGATCCGCTGGATCACTCTCATTCTCCGTCTTCCGACGCACCATACGGCGGCACGGATGCGAGTGTGGCGTGCTCTTAAAGGCCGTGGAGCAGCCAGCTTACGCGATGGTGTCTACCTGCTTCCGCTTTCGGCTGCAGCAGAAGAGGCGTTTTCCCGCATCGCCAAGGATGTGCATGGCGTTTCGGGTTCCGCGCATATCATGGAGCTTGTCTGCCGGTCTGAAGCACAATCAAAACAATTGATCGGTCTTTTTGATCGAACGAATGATTATGCTGACTTAATTCGTGCTCTCAACCAGACTTCTCGGAAGCCGAATACTCGGTCTGCAGCCGCTCTCCGTAGAGCGCTTCACCGTTTACGCCGGCAATTCACTGTGACTCGCGCCATCGATTTCTTTCCGGGTATGGCCGCGGAACAGACGGAAGCGGCCCTCGGTGACTGGGAAGCAAAGATCCGACAGCGCATGGCACCGGGTGAGCCACATGCCACGCGACAAGCCATCCAGCAACTCGATCGACGGGACTACCAACACCGTACCTGGGCCACGCGCAAACGACCGTGGGTCGATCGATTAGCGAGTGCCTGGCTGATTAAAAAGTGTATTGATCCCCACGCGAGATTCGTGTGGCTCAATACTCCGCGCATCACGCACGTCGATCAAATCGGATTCGACTTTGATGGAGCGGCCTTTACGCACGTGGGTACCCGAGTGACGTTTGAAGCCTTGCTGGCGAGCTTCGCCTTGGATGGGGATTCAGCTTTGCTGCGTCTCGGACAGTTGGTTCACTTTCTGGACGTCGGCGGCATTCCTGTTCCCGAGGCCAAAGGCATCGAAGTGGTCTTGCGGGGCATGAAAGAGAAATTTACCGACGACGATCGGTTCCTTGTTCAAGCCTGCACAGTCTTCGACGCTTTGTATCGGACGTACCAGACTGAAGAAAGCGCGACATGACACAGTTGCCCGCTCCAAAGCCCGTTTCATCGACCGAAGCGTTCCTCTTCTGGTTGAAGCTCGGGTTCATCAGCTTTGGCGGCCCGGCAGGGCAAATTGCCATCATGCATCAGGAGCTGGTCGAGAAACGCCGGTGGATTTCTGAGCGTCGTTTTCTCCATGCACTGAATTATTGCATGCTGCTCCCCGGCCCTGAAGCCCAGCAGCTTGCCACCTACATTGGTTGGCTCCTCCACCGAACCTGGGGCGGCATGGTCGCCGGCGCTCTATTTGTGTTGCCTTCAACCTTTATCCTGATTGTGCTTTCCTGGATCTACGTCGCGCATGGTGAATTGCTCATCGTGGCCGGACCCTTCTACGGCATCAAACCGGCCGTGACGGCCATCGTCGTGTTTGCCGCATACCGAATCGGATCACGCGCCTTGCGGCATGGCATCCTCTGGGGCTTAGCCGCGGCATCTTTTGTCGCCATCTTTGGCTTTCATCTTCCCTTTCCGGTGATTGTCCTGACTGCGGCGGTTGTCGGATTCATCGGGGGTCGGTATCTACCGGAACAATTTCGGACCGGTGGCCGTCATACAGTGGAAGAGAAGTCTTTTGGCGAGGCGCTTATCGACGATCACACGCCTGCGCCCCCTCACACCCGATTCGCCTGGGCGAAGATGATCCGCCTCGTATGCATCGGTGTCCTGCTGTGGGGCATTCCGATCGGGTATCTCACCGCCGAATACGGGTGGAGTAGCCCCTTGGCCCAAATGGGATGGTTCTTTACCAAAGCCGCGTTGCTGACCTTCGGCGGTGCATATGCGGTCCTTCCGTACGTCTATCAAGGAGCTGTCGAGAACTACGGTTGGTTGTCCCCGCTCCAGATGATCGATGGGCTCGCCTTAGGCGAAACGACGCCTGGTCCGCTCATTATGATCGTCACATTTGTGGGATTCGTGGCGGGCTGGGGACAGCAGCTTTTCGGCCCACAGCATCCATTTGTGGCTGGAGTTGCGGCTGCCACGGTCGTGACGTATTTCACTTTCTTGCCATCATTTATCTTTATTCTTGCCGGCGGCCCGCTGGTCGAGTCGACCCACAACGATTTGAACTACACGGCGCCGCTCACGGGCATCACCGCCGCAGTGGTCGGCGTCATTGTGAATCTCGCGCTATTTTTTGGCTATCACGTCCTATGGCCCTTCGGTTGGGATGGACCATTGGACTGGGCTTCGGCCGTGATCGCTCTGGGTGCGACTGTTGCTCTCTTCCGGTTCAAGCTCGGAGTCATCCCGGTCATCGGTATTTGTGCCGTGATTGGGCTCATTCTGAAATGGTTCAGCGTGGGAGGTGCCTCATGAACCCTCTACTTACATATTTTGTGTTGACCGGCGTCCTCTCAAGTGGTGCAACAATGACGAGTTCTGAGGGTGCAGAAGATCGTCAGTTCGGGACGCCGAAGGGCAGCGAAGGGACCAGAATCTTTCATGCAGCGGAACATCCGCATTACACCGGAGAGTTTCACCTGTCAGGAAGCCGCACGACGTTGGTCGGCAGTCTTCAGGATGTCCCGCCCTGGGATCATGTGGACTATGCAGGCAGGCGTCTGCAGTCTGTCCAAGGTTCCATTGAGATTCAGGTCAATGAACGGTCCAACAGCGGACAGGTCACGGTGCAGTTTGTGGAGGGCACAGATCGGTATCGGATTCTCTTCGATCGGTTCAGCGCTAAATCGCCATTTCAGGATGGAGGCGTCGCGACCAGACTGTATGAACATGGCGATTCTGGGAATGGCGACCCATTATATCCAAAGACGTGGCTGTATCTGGCAGGGTGGGGAACCGCCACGATGTGGAAAAACGAGCAAGTGCTCTACAAAGACTACGACGCCCATTTCATGGTGATGGAACGTTCTCGGGATCCCAACACCCACGAAGTCCATTATCCAGTCAAGCGGACTCTTCCCGGTGGTGAAACCGATCCCGCGGCCATGGAGATCGATCTCTGGGTCCGCTCCAAAGAACAAAACACCAAGAACTTTCCTCCGTTTGAGACTTTTGTGCATCTGTATTGGGACGAAGTGACATGGAAATAGGGCTTTACCGCTATCACAGAATTTTAGTGATAACCTCAACGACATTGCTTCTTTGCGTGCCGGGGGATGCGGAAGGGAGCTGAACATGCCTATAAGATGGTATTGATCAATGGCACGGACAGCTCCGATATTGACTTCCAAGTCTCCCTTCTAGCCATTGATGGGAAAGCGGATATGGGAGGGGGGCTCATCTGGGGAGCGGCCGATGATCGGAACTATTAGACGCACATTGCGTCCTACCTGCTCTCCCTGAGGCACTTAATATATCGATTGTGATGCCAATGGATTCTCTCACCAGAGCCATGTATGCGCTTGGATTTCGCGCTGGTGGAAGGTGAGTTTAGGGTGTCATTACGATTTTGATGCAGCCGTCTTGTTTGTGGTTGAACATGGCGAAGCCTTGCGGTGCGTCCTCCAATTTCAGACGGTGCGTCACGACGAAACTCGGATCGATGTCGCCGTCCGTGATCCGCTTGAGCAGCGGCTTGAAGTACCGCTGTGCATGCGTCTGGCCGGTCTTGATCGTCAGCGCCTTGTTCATCACGGCGCCCATCGGCATCTTGTCGATAAGTCCTCCGTAGACGCCGGGGACCGACACGGTACCGCCGTTGCGGCAGGCGAGGAGCGCTTGGCGCAGCGCGATCGGCCGGTCGGATTCCGACATCAGCGCCTGCTTGAGCCGGTCGTAGTAGTACAACGGACCCGGCATATGCGCTTCCAGGCCGACGGCGTCGATGCAGGAGTCTGGTCCTCGTCCGCCGGTCCTCTGCATCAACATGTCGTAGACATCCGTTTCTTCGTAGTCGATCGTGTCGGCGCCGCCGGCGCGGGCCATCTCGAGGCGCTCGGGGACGCGGTCGATCGCAATGACGCATTCGGCGCCAAGCAAAAACGCGCTGCGGATCGCGAACTGACCGACCGGACCGCAGCCCCACACCGCAACCGTGTCGCCCGGCGAGATGTTGCAATTCTCCGCCGCCATGTACCCGGTCGGAAAAATATCGGACAGGAACAGGACCTGTTCGTCCGTGAACCCGTTCTCGATTTTCAGCGTGCCGACGTCGGCGAAGGGCACGCGCACATATTCCGCCTGGCCTCCCGCGAAGCCGCCGGTGAGATGCGAATAGCCGTAGATGCCGGCCGGGGAATGGCCGAACAGCTTCTCCGCCATCCATGCATTGGGATTCGTGTTCTCACACAGTGAATACAGCGTCTTCTTGCAAAAAAAACATTCACCGCACGAAATAGGAAAGGCCACGACGACGCGATCGCCGACACGGACGTTCTTCACCTCCGGACCGGTTTCGACGACCTCTCCCATGAACTCGTGGCCCATGATGTCGCCTTTTTCCATGGTCGGCACGAAGCCGTTGTACAGGTGGAGCTCCGAGCCGCAGATCGCCGTCGAGGTGACTTTGACGATCGCATCGCGTTTGTTCCGGATTTTCGGGCCCGCCACATCCGTCACCCGCATGTCTTGCTTGCCGAACCAGCAATTGGCTCTCATAGTTTCTCCGCTTCGCGCCCAAACAGTTTTTAATGTTTAATTTTTAGTGTTGAGTTATTCGGAGACGGAAAGTGAACAATTTTGAGTGTTGAGTGTTTAGTTTTGAGTTATTCGGGAAACCGCAACTCACATTCAGAACTCACATCCCGCAACTCAAAATTCACAATTCAAAATTCAAAACTCAAAATTAAAAATTTCCCGCTCTCGGTTGCCCTTCCGTCGTGATCACTTCACCGGTCTCCATCACCTGCTTGAATCGGCGCAGGTCCATTTTCACCGTTTGAGTGGGGTCCTCGCCGAACCAGGCGGCGACGGCGGCGCCCAAGGTTCCCATCGGTGGACGATACTGCATCTCGACCGTGACAAAGGTGCCATGATCGCGCGGCGCCGGCTCGAACCGGACGGAACCGGCATGATTGACGTCCGCTCCTTCCAGCGACCGCCAGGCGATCGATTCGTTCGGGCGGTCGTCGGTGATCTCGGCGTCCCACTCGACCGTCGACCCGGCCGGCCCCTTCGCCGTCCAATGAGACCTGCGCTCACCGGTGACGTCTACCTTGTTCAGGTGTTTCATGAAGCGCGGCAGATTCGAGAAGTCGCGCCAATACCGGTACAGCTCGTCGGGACGGCGGTTGATCGCCAGTCTCACGGTGATCGGAATGACGCCGTTCTCGGTCCGGACGCCGCGGCTGAGTTGTTGCGCGATGAGCAGGTCCGCAACAGCGACACCCGCGACCGCAACCGTTGCGGTGAGGAGCCGAGCCGGCTTGCCCGCGGCCGGACATGAAGGCCGCACCGAGACAGCCAAGGTCGATGGCGTCACCGGCGACGCGCAACCAGACCGCCGTGGCCGGAGATCGCTGCGAGAGGATGCCGATGCCGTTCGCGATCTCGCGCAAGCCCATCATGCGGGTGAGCGTCCGGTAACCGGGAGGGGCGCCGATCATCCTGGCCGATCGACGAGGTGCGAGCAATTCCATCAGGCCCAGTCCGATGCCGAACAAGCCCAGCCCGTAGGCCCAGCCTTCTTCTTGCGTCAGACTCCCGTTCGGCGACATGTCGTGACGCTCGAACGGACGAGGGGGCCGACCAGGAGCGAGACGCCGCGCCGCCGATGCATCGGCCCATTCGGCCCGCTGCTCGGCTTGCTTCGACGTACTGCGATCCGTCTTTGATCGTTCCATGTCTCGTATTGCCATGGTGCTCCTTCTCTCCATGCTGTTGACGATGGTAACCCCTTCACTGCGTTCGGACGGGGGGACAGACACCCGCGCGGACGCGGGGAAGGATGCCAGTCCCCGGACTCCACGCATGTCATCAGCATCTGCCGGTTGAGGTGTAACGTACTACCGGAGTGATCCCTAGCCGACAGTGTTGGGGACTGGCCCGTCGTCCGCGACGGTACCAGTCCCGGTTCCGAACGGAGAAAGACACCGGTCGGCAGTTTTGAGTTCTAAGTTGATCGTAACCTGGCGCTTTTCCGACGATTCAACATTCAAAATTCAACACTCAAAACTTCCTGTTCATGACAACCCCACGCGCAGACGCGGGGAAGGGTGTCAGCCCCCACGCCGATCGCCGAGTGAGAGATCGGTCTGTTCCCGGTCGCCGAGGTATGCCTCGATATACAGTCTGCGCACCAGAACCATGAGCACGACCGCGAGCGGCGTCGCGAGCGTGACACCGATCGGGCCGACCCAGATACCGGCGAACACCTGCGAAGTGATCGTGACCACCGGCGGCAGCGACACGGTGTGCTCTTGAATCAACGGCGTCAGGAGATAATCCTGAACGGTTTGGATGACGAGATACAGGCACACGATCCACAGGGCACTGTGCAGCCCCTGCTGCTCCAGCCCGAGAAGGATCGCAGGCACGGCCGAGACCACGGGGCCGATATACGGAATAAAGCCGAGCAGGCCGGCCAACAGGCCGAGCAACAACGCCAGCGGGATCCCCATGAGAGCGAGCCCGAGGCCGACGGTGACGCCGACGAACGCCATTGCGAGGAGACGGCCGATGAGCCAGCGCTCCAGATTGTGTCCGGCTTCGAGCAGCGTGTCATGCACAAGAGGTCGCTGCTCGACGGGCAGCAAGCGAACCAGCCCGTTCAGATACCGATGCGGGTCTGCGGCGAAGTATATGCCGAGGAACAACACGATGATCGAAGATCCCAGTGCTTCGAACACCGACGCGGTCAGCCGTGCGCCCGTTTCGACGGCTTGCTGACCGTTCGGTGAAGCGGTCTCGCTTTTGGCAATCAGCCACTTTCCCAGCGGGTGTTGTTGCAATTTGTGCTGGAGATCATGGAGGCTTGAAGGCAGCCGCCCGGCGAGCTCATCGAATTGATCGGACAGCCCAGGGGCCGTCCACCAGGACAGGACAGCGATGAGACCCATGAGGAGGACGCCGGCAATTACGAGGGAGGTTCGATCCGTGACCGGCAACAATGCGGCGATGCGGGAGGCGAGCATCCGCAACAAGACGGCGAACAGGATTCCGGCGAAGATCAGAAAGAGCGCCGACGCCGCATAACCCAGCAGCCCCAACGGCACGAGCAGCGCGACGATGATCGCGGTGACGACGACCGCGGTCCGGACGAGCGAATCGGACCCGCGGTGACCGGGCCGAATGAATCGCATCGCCGAGTTCATGATTTGAAGATCGTGGCGGCCGGCGCTACTCGCCCCTGGGCGCCTTCTGCACCATGACAGCGCGCCCTTGCGGCGTCAGGATGCCGGTAATCACGTCTCCAGGGCGCAAATCCGTGTCGCCTCTCGTGCGATCGTCCACCATGAGCGTCGTATCCCCGCCGGTCGCGAGCCGGACCGTATGCGTCTTGTTCTCCGACTTGATGATGCGGCCCTGCACGTGTTTCATCCCCGAAGCCTGACCGGGATTGACGCTCGGGTCGGCCAGCCCCGTGTCTTGTCGGGAAGGGCCGTTCGGGTCTCCGACCGTGGATTGTCGCTCGCCTCCTTGAAGCTCTCCTTCGACGCGATAGTTGGGCCCTTGCCCTTGCTGCTTCAATCGGCTATCTCGCGCCTCGTCGCGCCGCGCCTGCTCTTCCGGCGAATTGTTCAGCCGAGGATCGCCCTGGGGAAGGATCGCGTCTTGCGCCAGAGCATTGGCGCTGACCACAAGGCTCGCGAGTGTCGCAAAAACAGTGATGCGCCTCTTGCCTCGAATGAGCGGCAAGTGATGGTGTGTGTCGCGCATGTGGTTGCTCCTTGGTACCGGTCTGTTCGGTCTATTTGGTCTATCTGGTCTATTTGGTCTGTCTGGTTTTTCTGGTCTATTTAGTCCATCTCGTGTGTGATTGGTCTCCCATACCGAACAGACCAGACAGACCTCGCACCAGACAGACAGTTTCTATTGCTCATATTTCTCCACGATCTCCGCCGGGCGTACTTGCGCCTTGTCCGGGTCTTGACCGACCGTGCGCAACGCCCGTCGTTGGCGGAGGAGATCCCAACATTGATCCAGCTCCACTTCGACTTGGTGCAACTTGGTTCGATCCTCCTCGCTCATCTCGCTTTGACCATGGAACCGGTGTTCTTGCGCCACCAGCTCCTGGATGCGATTCAGTACCGACTGATCGGTGGTTTGATCGGCCATGGGAAGCCTCGTCTCTCTCTGGTCTGTCTGGTCTATCTTGTCTATTCAGTCTCTCCGCACCAGATAGACCGTTTTTAGAGGGCGCGCATGAAGGCGACCAACGCCTTCTTCTCCTCATCGTTGAGCTTGAGCCCGCCCACGAGGTTGAAGAATTCGACCGTATCTTCCAACGTCAACAATCGTCCGTCGTGGAAATAGGGCGGTGAGTCCTTGATACCTCGCAGCGTAAACGTCTTGATCGGGCCGTCGCCCGGTTCGTCCTTGAGAAAACGCTCGAGATGCAGATCGTGCATCTTGTCGTCTAGGTAGAACGGCGGTGTATGGCAGGCCGCGCATCGGGCTTTGCCGAAGAAGAGCGCCTCGCCCTGCGATTCCTTCTCGGTGGCCTTCTTCGGGTCGAGCCGGCCCGTGAACGGATCGAGCTTGGGCGCGGGCGGAAAATCGAACATATTTTGCATCTGCGCCATGTGCGTCACGGGGATCCGGCTCAAGATGTTCATGCCTTTCTTGGCCGCATGGATTTCGTCGCCGTTGAAATAGGCCGTCCGCTGCTCGAACTCCGTGAAGTCCTCGACGGAACGCAGGCTGCGTTTGGAGCCGTGGATTTGCTGATTGAAAAGACCTCGCAGACTCACGGTGTCGAGCCGCATGCGTCGTTCCTCGGGTCGCATGTCGGGATTCAAGTGGAACTGGCCGGTCGTATGGCCGTTGATGTGGCAGTCCAAACAGGTCACTCCCAAACTCGGGCGAAGACTCTTGCGGTCGTCGGTCGGGTTGAACTCCTCTTCCGGAAACGGGGTCAGGAGCATCCGGAGCCCGTCGAGTTGAACCGGCGTGAGAATGTCTTTGAAGAGCCGGTAGTAGTTGTTGATGGAAACCACTTCCCCGCGCGACACGTCACCCAACTCCGGGCGGCTGCTCAGGAAGATGGCCGGCGGAAACTCCGGTAGAAAGGCCTCGGGGAGATCATGCTCGATGTCGAATCGCTCCAGCCTCGGGAACATGTCGATCTGCATCTGCGGAAACACCTGACCGCCGGTGGATTGGAGCGGATGAGGCAGCGAAGGATAGGGGAAGAGTCCCTGCTTCTTGACGTCCTCCGGGCTCATCCCGGCAAGGCGTTCCCAGGTCGTGCCTTCGGGCAAGCGGGCCGTCGGGCCCACCGGGAGCGGTTTCCCCCGCGACATCTTGGCCTCCGGGTCCAGCTTCGGGTTCAAATGATAGCGGCGCTCCAATAGCTTCCGTTGGGTCTCCATCACTTTCGGCTTATTGGCCATGTCCTTCTTCATCGTCTCTTCGGGCTGTTGGTCCGGCTTGTCCGAATTCAACGGGTCGCGATAGAAATCGAAGCCTGAATTCTTGCCGTCCTTGGGCTGATTCAAGAAAACAGGAGAGGACGGGCGGGCGTTCTGTGCCTCGAAGATCGCCGAACGGTCGTGCTCGGTCTTGCGCTGCTCGGGACGTTGAATCGGAACGGCTTTGGCGCCCTCCTGCGCTTCCGCCACCGCGTCGTGCGGCGGCCGAGTCGGTTTCGCCTCCTCTGCGCCGGCGTCTCCGATGAGGTCGGTTCTCTGCACATGAACGAACCAGGTCGCCGCGCAGAGCACGGCAGCGATCGTGAGCAGCAGCGGAATCCGGGAGCCGATGGGTATACCGTTCTTGTCATCGTCGCCAGACATGTGCTGTGCCTCCTCGATTCATCAATTCATGGGCTTCGGCGCCGCATCGATCCGATCGCGGCGGCGCCGATCGCCACAGCCGCCGCCCCGGCGAGCAGCGCGATGCCGCGGCTCGGCCGGTACGGTGCGGGCCGATCGAGCGTCACGACTCGGTTGCGTTTGAAGTACGACCGTTCCGGATAGGGCGTGAGCGACCCGTTTCGGCCGGCGATCCCCTGTCCCCGTTCGGCCGCCTTTTGGATCGCCAGATGCAGCACTTCGGCGAGATGCACGCCGCGCCGGTCCGTGGTCTGACGAATCTGTTCACGACAACTGAATCCATCGGCGACGACGAACGTTTCCTTCGGGGCCTGTCTCACGGCTGGCAGGAGCGCCAGATTGCCGACTTTCAGCGATGTCTCGTAATGTTCGCGCTTGAAGCCGAACGAGCCCGCCATCCCGCAGCACCCCGAATCGAGGATCGTGAAGTCCAATCCCAGCTTCCCGAGCACCTGGCGTTCGGCCTCCACGCCCATGAGGGCCTTCTGATGACAATGTCCGTGCACGATGGCCGCTGCCGGCAAGACCGGCAGATGAACGCCGTGCAGCTTGTGCTCGATGAATTCGGCCAGCGTCATGGTCTGTCGGCCGAGACGTTCCGCGTTCAAATCGTGCGGAAAGAGGTTGGTCAGTTCATCGCGGAAGACCGCGACGCAACTCGGCTCCAGCCCGACGATCGGCGTCCCCGCCTCGATCTCCGGTTCCAGCGCCGAGAGAATTTCCCGCAACTGCCCCTTCGCCTGACTCAGCATGCCGAAATCGTAGAGAGGCCTACCGCAGCAGAGCGGTCGCGGCGGCACGATCACATGACAGCCGAACGCTTCGAGCACTTCGACGGCGGCTCGCGCCGTGCGCGGGTAGAAATAATTGTTGAAGGTATCCGGCCAGAGCAGCACTCGGATCCGGCCCGCCTTCGAGGGCCCGCGGTTCGCGAACCACTCCGTGAACGTCGGCGCGGCGAACGGCGGCAGCGAACGATGCGGCGAGATGCCGCCCAGTCGCTTGACCAGCCGTCTGATACCCGGAGTCTGGGTCAGGAAGTTCGCGACGTGAGGCGCCGAGGATGCGAGGCGCGCCCAGAGATGAATCAGCCCCATGGAATAGGCGCTGACGGGCCGGAGCCGTCCGCTGTAGTAATGCGAGAGGAATTCCGCCTTGTACGTCGCCATGTCCACGCCGACCGGACAGTCGCCTTTGCACCCTTTGCAGGCGAGGCAGAGATCGAGCGCTTCGTTCACGTGCTCGTCGCGCCATCCGTCGCGGACCGGGTCGCCCTCCAGCATCTCGAACAACAGGCGTGCCCGGCCTCGGGTGGAATGCATCTCTTCCCGCGTGACGCGATAGCTCGGGCACATGGTGCTCCGCTCTTCCCGACGGCATTCGCCGATGCCGATACAGCGCAGGCTCGCGCGGGCGAAGTTGTACTGATCGTGCGGGTAGCGAAACTGCGTCTCGACCTGCGGCGGGTTGTAGCCGGCGCCCAAGCGCAGGTTCTCATCGACCCGGTAGGGCCTCACGATTTTTCCCGGGTTCATCAGCCAATCCGGGTCCCAGATGGTTTTGAACTGCTCGAACGCGCGCACCAATTCGGCGCCGAACATCTTGGGGAGAAACTCGGCGACGGATTGTCCGTCACCGTGCTCGCCGGACAACGATCCCCCGTAACTCAGGACCAGGTCGCATGCTTCCTCGTGGAACGACCGGAAGGCTGCGATGCCGTCTCGCGTGGCGAGATCGTAATCGATGCGGGTATGGATGCAGCCTTGCCCGAAGTGGCCGAACAGCGTCGTTTCGTACCCATATGTATCGAGCAGGCGGCGAAAATCCCGCAGGTAGGCGCCGACCCGATCCGGCGGCACCGCGGCATCCTCCCACCCGGTCCATCCGATGCGGCGGCCCGGAACGTTCGCCGTGGCGAAGCCGAACTTCCGCACGGCCCAGACCGCCTCCTGTTCTTGAGGATCCGAAAACAATCGGGTGGACGGCCAGTCGCCTCGCTTCGAGAGGGCTTTTAGGAATCGCCGGCCCTGCGCATCGGCCTCGTCCTGCGTCTCTCCGCCGAATTCCACCAGCAGCCATCCGCCGCCTTCCGGCAGCAGTCCCGGTCCTTTCACCGGGCCCTTCATCCGCTTCAGATCTTCGACCAGCACGCGGTCCAAACCTTCGAGGCCCAACGGCCGATGCTCGAGGATCTCCATGATCTGGTCGCCGGACCGATAGACATCGGGATATCCCAGGACGGCGAGGGTGCGGAACGGCGGGCTGTCGACGAGACGCACCGTGGCCTCCAGCACGAACACGCAGGTGCATTCGGATCCCACCAACGCCTTGGCAACATCGAAGCCCTCCTCGTCGAGCAGGGCGGGAAGGTTGTAGCCGGAGATGCGCCGGGGAATCTTGGGAAAGCGAGCCCGGATCTCATGCTGATACGCGTCGCGCAGCGTCCGAAGGCCGCGAAAGATGTCGCCGCGCCGTCCCGGCTCGGAGGTCAGGCGGTTCAAGACGTCGGGCGCGGTCTTCCCGACCTGCATCCGAAGACCGTCGTAGGTCAGAATGTCGAGAGCCTCCACATTGTCGGCGGTCGTGCCGCCCATCACGGAATGTGTGCCGCAGGAATTGTTGCCGATCATGCCGCCGAGCGTGCAATGGTCGTGGGTCGCAGGATCGGGCGGGAACGTCAGCCGGTGTCGTTTGGCGGCGGACTGGAGGTTGTCGAGGACAAGGCCCGGCTGCACGCGCGCCCGTTTGCGCCGGGGGTCGAGCGCCAGGAGCCGGTGCATGTATTTCGAGCAATCGAGGACGAGCGCTATATTGCAGCTTTGACCCGCCATGCTCGTGCCGCCGCCTCTCGCCAGGATCGGCGCGCCGTACCGGCGGGCAAGCGAGAGGGCGGCGACGACGTCGTCGATATGGCGCGGGATCACGACGCCGATGGGTACCTGACGGTAATTCGACGCATCGGTGGCATAGAGCGCGCGGCTGCCCGCATCGAACCGCACCTCGCCCTCCACCGCTTTTCGCAGGTCCGCGGCCAGTCCCGCCGCATCCACATCCGGACGCCGGCGGATTCGATCCGCTCCATGATGCGCACGCTGCGCAATGTCTTGAAGCCGCTCGATCTGGGTCAGTTGCATCGGGCTATCCGACTTTCAGGATGTTGAAAAAGTCCGCCAGCGGCGTTCTCGCGTCGCTTAGAGGCTCAAGCGGACGGAAACACTGGAGGCAAAGGACCTCTCCGCTCGCATGTGATCGAAGCGAGCGGATCAAGCGAAGCTTGGTATGTACCTCCTCGCCTCTGCGCTGCGGCCGCCCGCGGAACGGCGCGTCTCGGCGCGCCGGGGCTGGGCGGGTGAGACCAACGGTCTCTTTTTGAACATCCTGCGATCCTCCTATCCGCGATCCTGTGCAGTCGTGCGTTTCACAGCCTGCTAGAATTCCGCTGTCGTCACACGACTTCGCGGACCTTGTTCTCCACCACCGTCTTGATGATCTCCCAGCGATCCTTCGTGCCCTTCGCCAACGACTCCGCAAATGCCAGGGCCTGCTTGGTGGTGATCTTGCCCGGCATGGGCGGCTCGTTCTGATCCACCACGGCTTCCACGAGCGCCGGCCCGGGATAGGCGAAGGCCTCCCTCAGCACGGACGGTACGTCGTTCGGCCGTTCGACCGTATAGCCCGCCATGCCGCAATCGCGCGCCACGCCGGCGAAATCGATCGGCTGGAGCTCCACGCCGAACTCGGGATGGCCCTCCAGCGCCAATTGCTCCCACTTGATCTGACCCAGGGAGTTGTTCTTGATGACGATGACTTTCACGGGCAGGTGATATTTCACCAACGTGACGAGATCGCCCATCAGCATGGCGAGGCCGCCGTCTCCGACAAAGCAGACGACCTGCCGTCCCGGATAGGCGACCGCCGCGCCGATGCTGTACGGCAAGGCGTTGGCCATCGAGCACAAGGTGCCGGAGGCCGCGAATTGCATGGTGCCGCGAATCTTGATGTGCCGCGCCGCCCAGGTGGTGACGGTGCCGCTGTCGCAGCAAATGATCGCGTCGTCGTTCAGGAACCGATTGAGCTGATGCGGGACCACTTGCGGCTTCATGGGAAGATCGGTCCGACTCGCCCGTTCCTCCATCAAGTCGTTCCATTGCCGCATGTGGGATTGGATGGTTTCCAGGAATCGACGGTTCTTCTTGCGCTCGATCAGCGGCAACAGCGCGGCGAGGACATCCGCGCTTCGGCCCACCAGACCGACTTCTACGGGATAGCGCAGCCCGATCCGGTTCGGGTTGATGTCGATCTGCACGCCGCGCGCCTGGCCCGGTTTCGGATAGAACTGGTAATAGGGGAAGCTGCTTCCGACGATGATCAGCGTGTCGCACTCGTCCATCGCTTCCGAGGACGGGGCCGTTCCCAGCAAGCCGTGGCTGCCGGTCGTATAGGGATGATCGTCGGGAATGACGGCCTTGCCCAACAACGCCTTGACGATCGGCGCACCGGCCTTGTCGGCGAGCTCGAGCACTTCCTCCCGCGCGCCGAGCGCGCCTTGGCCGACAAGAATGGCGATCTTCGACCCGGCGTTGATCACCTCGGCCGCCTTCTGCAAGCGGGACGCGGGCGGCAGCGGCAGCGGCTCGTCCGCGATCTCGCCGCTGTGTTGGGCGATGTTCATGGGGGAGCGATGCCCGTCTTCCGTCCAGTCCTGAATGTCTTTCGGGATCGTGATATGGGCGACGGTCCGCTGGCTCACGGCGGCCTTGACCGCTTCATCCACGACGTTGTGCAGATGCGCCGGTCCCATGACGCGCTGGTTGAACGCCGCGACGTCGGTGTAGACCTTGTCGAGATCGAGATCCTGCTGGAAATGCGTCCCGATCAAATCGTGGAAGGTATGCCCGGTAATGGCGAGCACGGGCTGGCCGTCATATTTCGCGTCGTACAAGCCATTCAACAGATGGAGACCGCCCGGACCGGACGTCGCCAGACAGACGCCGAGCCGCCGCGTGAACTTCGCATAGCCGCAGGCGGCGAAGGCCGCCGCTTCTTCGTGTCGGACCTGAATGAACTGTATGCGTTCCCGGTGTGTCCGCAGCCCTTCGAACAGGCCGTTCACCCCGTCTCCCGGGTACCCGAAAATCGTGTCGACTCCCCACGCGATCAACCGTTCCATCAACATATCGGCCACGGTCTTTTTGCCAGCCATAGAACCTCCGACCATTTTGGAGGGGTCAGGAACCATTTGCGCGGAGCGCCCCGAGGGTCTTGCAGACAAATGGTTCCTCACCCCTTTCGAGGAACCGCAGAAGACGTGCTGAGAGCCGAGTGCGGAGGCAGAACGGCAACACAGCTCGAAGCTTGTGAGCATTCAGCACTCTATCGATCACTATGGTGGACGGCGGGACGGTGAGCGACTAGCAAATGCCCGAGTTACAGGCAGGGACAAAGAGCAGCGCTGATTGGGGGACTGACTCCGTCGTCTGCGACTTCGGACGGGGACAGACACCAAAGAGTCTGGTCCCCTTCTTCGCGCTTCGCGTGGGACCTGACCCCCTTCTGCCAAGGGGTCAGACACCGCAGGATGGCGTGCTGCGAGAAGGGTGTCTGACCCCGGGAGAAGGGTGTCAGTCCCCGGCGGACGCGGAGAAGAGTGTCAGTCCCCGATCAATGCCGATGGTCGTGGGCGCCGTGCTGCTCTTTGTGCTCGTGGTTGTGATCGTCCGGTTTTCCGGAGTGTGCGTGGGTGTGCGCGTGCAGATGTGCGTGCTCATGACTGTGGGACTGCGCCGAACCGTGTGTGTGGGTATGTGTGTGGACATGTTTATGGGGATGCGAGCCTTTCATGCCGTACTCCTCGTTTCCTTACGGGGCCGGTATAGTCAGGACGGCCGATTCCTCTGTCGCAATGGTCCACTCGACCAGTCGCCCGTTGCGAAACACCAGGTCCCATTCGTACGGGCGATCGGACTTAGTTTCATACCGAAGACGCGCCATCGGCCCCACGCTGAAACGGGCGGTCGGCTCGCCATAGACCTTGATCACATCGTCGATCCCGGCACCCAGCTCGATGCCTTTCCCGGTCTTGATCGGTAGGGCCGCGCGCACCGGTTCGTAGCACACACCGACGATCGGAGGATCTTGGGACACCGTCATCGCGTCCACATGTCCGTTGACGTCGAGGCGAAGATACGAGCGACCCTTCTGGCCTACGGCATTGTATAAATAGGAGACGGTGTCTCCCGTGGAGTTCGGCATCATACATCCCGTCCGGCCCAGCTTGCGCTCCACCTCCCGACCGGTATCCTTGCCGGCGACGATGGTTGCCAACGCCAAATCGTTCGGCCCACCCGGCCCCGAAGCGGCCCCGGCATATCCCTTCACGCCGAACACGACCAAGGCGACCAAGGCCAAGAGCAGCCAAAATAATTCTCTGTCCCCGCACTTTTTCAACAGCATGCGCATACCACTCCTTGATTGCGGATTGCGACGGTTTCCTGTTCTCAATCGAGCAAGGCATGTGCCCATGAAACATCAGATGTTTAGCTGAATGTTCCTAGAGGCGACTCAGTGAAATGGTGCGATGCCGCACAGCTCGCACTGTGCGAGGAGGAGGGATCCGCAGCAGAAGGTGCTGACGTTCGGCGAGGGGAAAGAGTATAAGGAGATTGCGGCCGATTGCAGTCGTGCGTTTTCGGGGACACAAAACGGTTTTCAACAGCTGTAAGGAGACATCATGGCGTGGTGGTATTTGATCGGCGCCGGTCTTTTCGAGATCGTGTGGGCAAGCAGTCTGAAATTCACCGAGGGATTTACCAAACTATGGCCCACGCTCGGCACCCTGACGGCCATGATCGTGAGCGTTGCGCTGCTCGCTGAGGCGCTCAAAACCATTCCGGTCGGAACCGGCTATGCCGTATGGACGGGGGTCGGTGCGGCCGGAACGGCCGCGGTCGGGATGCTGTTCTTCGGCGAATCGAAGGAACTCATCCGTCTCGTCTACTTGCTGGTCATCGTCGGCGGAATCGTGGGACTCAAGCTGTCGACGCCGTGACGCACAATGCCGGGAGGTCGTAGCGCAACAAGTCGCCGATGTGCTCAATCGTCACATCCGCCGCAGGAGCGCTCTCGAGGATCCGCGCATCGTGCGCATAGTGACCCTGGCGCACGAATACCGTCGTGAGCCGGGATCCCCAACTCTTCTTCATGGCGGCGAGAATGAGGAGCTTGTCGTCGATCATCACGTAGTGATCGGCCGGATATCGGCGCTCGACGTCCTCCAATTCCAATTCTTTATGGATGTACACCAGCACCCGGCCTTCTACGGCGTCAAAAAGACCGGACCGTTCGATCTTGCGAGGCTGGAAGACGACGTCGCCGTCCGAGAGAATGACGGTCTTCCCCCATTGCCTCAGATGCTGGACGATGTCGAGCGCCTTGGGAAAGAGCCGATCGGCGAAGGGATAGTCCAAAAGAAACCGGGACACCGTCAGCAAATGCGGGTCGCGTGGATGGGCGACTCGATAGCGTTGCAGCGCGCCCAAATAGTCGGCGTAACCCAGTTCCGTACGCAACTGCTCGAAGAACGTCCAATAGGACTGCCCCCGCTCATGGCCGACTTCCTGTTCGAGGTGATGGCCCAAATCGGCGGTCACTTCGTCGTTGTCCAGAAGGGTATTATCCACGTCCAGCAGGAAGACGACGCTGGGCTCCGTCATGCAGTCTCCTTGCGCGCGCTCTACCGAGAATCCCCGGATGGACGGCTCGGGACGCTTACGCTCCGGGCTCGTCGGCCTTCCCGTTGACGATCGCTTCGGCTTCGACCCAATCCTCGACATCATGCCCATGGGTCCGCCCTCGTTTCTCATACAGCTCGTATGCCTTTATGGCGATGAGATGCCATTTCCCGTTGACCTGGGATTCCGGGCTCCCGGGGTGAGCCGCCGTGCGCGAAGCCGCCTCTTGTCTCTCACGCTCTCGTTTCTTCATGAGTGCCTCCTTTCATATATAAGGAACGGTTCGATCGCCTTTGGAAACCGGCCGGCGATGGCCGGCGTTACTGCAGTCTCTGCTCGACAATTCTTGCTTCCACTTCCAGGTGTTTCTGCTCCAAGCTCAAACGTTGCTGGCGCAGGTCGTCGACGGCGTTGGCGTATTGTTGCTCGTGCTGCCGCCATTGCTCCAGGAGTTGAGCCTTCTCCGCCTGCCCCTTCTCGGCATTCTGCAGCAGGTCGCGCGCGAGGACCAGATGATCCCGCTGCAACACCCATTGCCGTTCATGAAGCTGCCACCCGGCCAGATGCAAGGCCTGCAGTTCCTGCATCAACGGATTCTCTCCCGCCGGTATTTGTTGCGCGTCGGTGATGCGTTTCGACAACCCATTGATGTTGATGTTCAGTTGCGTGATGCCCTTGTTCAAGAGGCCGACGAACGGATCGACGGAGGGCACCTGAAAGCGATCCGTCGAGCCCGTGCCGGCACAAGCCGCGAGGCTGATCGCCACCGCAAGAGCGATCGGCTGCCATCTCATCCGTCGAATCATGTGTCCTCCTTTGTCCCTATGACCTTCACGCGGTGCGTGAGGAACCGTCTGCTGCTCGATTTGATCGGCGGCGTCCTGCGTGCAAC
>DATFDJ010000014.1:0-5545 GCA_035252115.1 Nitrospira sp.
TAGACGGCCAATTCGCCGCCTCGGCTAAATGGTAGATATGGGATGGAAGTCGCATGGCGGTTCGATCAGTACTCGATGACAACGTGATAGAGGGCCGGGACCATTTCGACTCCCAATTGGTTCAACGTCGACTTCATGGGCGTGATGCTCTTTTCATAGGCCTTCCAGTACAAGTCTTCGTTTTCCCACAGCGCGACATTGATGAAGTTGAATTTGCTGTCCGGCTTGATGCTCCGATGAAACTTCCCGCTGATGAACCCCGGCTGCTTCGTGATCGAGGCTTTCGCGTCGTGCCACCACTTCACCAACTCGTCTTCCTTGCCCTGGGGAACGGAAAATACGTTGATCAAGGTTACGGCCATGATGCACCTCTTAGTCGACTGTTGAAGCCCTTGCCTTTCAACTTCTACAGAAGAAAGGATTTCCGTCCGCTCTCAATTCAATAGCCCACCGTGAAACGCCGTCGAATGTGTCGCGGATTCTCTAACTCATCGATCATGGCCACGGCATAGTCCTCGACCGAGATGCGGCTCTCTCCCTTGGCGTCCACCAGCAACTGATCGGTTCCCTCTCGATACGTTCCGGTGCGCGAACCTGGTTGCAGCATCGCCGCGGGGCTGAGGAACGTCCAGTCAAGGTCTCGTTCACCGCGTAATAACTCCAGCACATCGGCGGTCGCACGGGCGGTCCCTTTCCACTGCTCGGGAAAATCAGGCGTATCGATCACACGAATACCTGGTCTGACTTCGAGACTTCCGGCACCGCCCACCACGAGCAGGCGTTTGATGCCCGCCCGTTTCATGGCGGCGATCATGGCCTTGATGCCTTCTACATGTCTCTGCCTGATATCGGGATCGGTTTTGCCGGGACTGAAGGCACTGATGACGGCACCCTGATCCGCCAACAACCGAGCCAGCTCCTCCGCATTGTAGACATCGCATCTCCGGGTATGGAGCTTCGGGTGCGGCGTCAACTTCTCAGGATGTCGCACGATGGCTGTGACCTCGTGCCCGCGGTCCAAGGCCTCTTTGAGGATTGCCGAGCCGACAAAGCCCGTGGCGCCGATCAAGGCGATCTTCATCTGATTCTCCCTAGCAGTCTGTTGATAAAGGCCACCAGCGGTGTTCTCGCGTCGCTCAGAGGCTCAACGTACAGAGAAGAGTACGCTTCGCCTCTTCACTCGCTGCGGCCTTGCTGGACGGCCTTTCTGAACAGCCTGCGTGCATATGGTCCTACATATCCACACCCGGAATGTCGTTCAGCGATCGCCCTTTCCCTGCTGTGAAAGATACCGGTACATGCCTTCGACGTTTTCCGGCAACCAGTCCGCATACCGCTGCCACTGCTCGTACTTGGGAAGCTGCACGGCCTTTTTCGCTTCTTCCAGACTCGCGCCCTTGCGAACCTGTTCCTGCACGGCGGCTCGGAGATCTTCGAGATAGCCGCGGAACATGCGCACATGGTCTTTGGTGCCGATCTTCCCATGGCCGGGAACCAGCGTTTGGAAATCCAATTGCTCGACCTGCTTCAGCGAGTCGATCCAGTCGTCCGGATAGCCGTCCGGGAGCGCCCGGTACGCCACGGTTTCGACCGGAATGAAATCGACGGCAAAGAGCAGCTTGTTCTGCGGCAGCAGGACGACGAGGCTGTTATCCGAATGATTTTTGCCGGTATAGATCAGTTCGAGGTGCTTGCCCCCGAGATCGATGAACATCCGGTCGGTGAAGGTGAGGTCCGGAGCTGGAGTGAGCGGGTCCGCCGCCTGGACGATCTTTGGCCTGGCTTCGGCCTGACTGATGAATCGCGCGGTGTCCGAAAAGACACTGCCGCCGGTGATGTGGTCGTTGTGATGATGGCTGTAAACGACGTAACGCACCGGCTGATCCGTCAGCTTCTTGATTTCGGCCTTGAGCCAGGCCGCCGCATCCGCGCTGATCGGATCGGTGACGATGACGCCTTGAGGCGTCGTGACGAAGATGGCTTGATGAAATTTGTGCCGGAACACATACACGTCGTCCGCCAGCTTCGTGACCTCATCGTCCGGCCGCGACTGTTGACCCGATGCACCGGGCGGCTGAAGCAGGAGACAGCCGACGACCGGCAAGAGGAGCAACCATTTCGAGACACGCATAGAAGGCCTCCGGCTTTTATTGTGTGATAGGGGACCGCCCGTGACCAATCGGCTATCCCGTCGGCTCGCTGTCCAGTTGATGGGCCTTGCGACCACCGCGAGCTAGTGGGCGTTCCGGCACCTGTCCTTCGACCATCAATCTCGCCATGTCCGCGGCCCGCGCGACGAGTTCCTGCGCTCCTTCGCGCAGTTCCTGGCTATTCTGGACTTCGCTGACATTCCGTTCCATGTCCTCCGCGCTCCAGCCTCTCGAATGGGCGATGAAGGGGAACTGAGGAAACTGGCAGCCGACTTCGGCAAAAAAGGTCATGAGTTGGCCTGCCACGCCTTGGACGTTGTCTTGACCACCCATGATGATGAAGGCTGCGACCTTGTTCTTGAGCAGATGCTTGTTCGCGATGGTTTCTTGATTTTGAATGCAGTTCATCCGTTCCACCATCTTGTAATACAAACTGCTGGCGTTGCCCCAGCGAATGGGGGTTGAAACCAGAATCACATCGGCCCAATGAACGAGCGCCTCGTACACCCGATCGAGCTGGTCGGTCGGATCCATCTGCGTGATCGAGCAGGGCCAGGTACAGGCCTGGGCTGATTTCGAATAGAACCCTTCACAGGGGCGAAAGCGCAACTCGCGGAGCTTGATACACCGCGTCTCCAGCTCAAGCGTGGTTCGCGCATAGTCCAGCGCCGTCTCCAGCAGTGCATCGGAGGCGCTGTAGCGCGGGTGGTCCGGTGTCATCGCGGTCGTCGAGATCCCGACGACGCGAATCGGGCCCTGCTGTCGGACGATCGGACGGGCCAACGGATGGGGTTGGTGCGACTGCTTCTTCCGTTGGGTAGCGGATGTCAGATCGACGTAGAGCCGGCCGTTGTCTACTTTGGTCGCATAGGCCGGGACCTGGTCCTGTTCGTATCCCGGTTCTCCGTGGCCAGTCTTGCGGTGAAACTTCCAGTAGTGCCAAGGGCAGACGATGTACTCGTCCTCCAGCTTGCCCTCCCCGAGCGGACCGCCAACGTGGTTGCAGACACCGGAGATTGCCGCAAAGGCGCCGTCCTTGTACGAGAGTGCGATCGGAGTCGTCCCGCACGTCACTTCCTGCAGGGGTTTGGCCTTGAGGTCCTCCACGGCCCCGATGTCAGTCCAACGGTTTTCAGGCATCGCCTACCTCTTGCTCGTCCAGACCGAGGGGTCGGTGCGGATATTGACCTTCAGGATGGGCGACCCTTTGTCCCCGACTGTCTGGCCGGATACGCGCAAGAGCAAGAAGGCTAGCCCTTCCCGCGAGCTGTGTCCATAGCGCAGACGCCCGATCCTGCCCTCGACGTTTGGGTTTTCCGTCCGCTCGAAAACCTCGGTGCCGGTGAGTCCAAAGGCCTTATTTGTCTGCTACCGGCACCCGGGTAGGTCATTCTCTCCCACCCAGACAGTCGCCTTCTCGCAATCCTCTACACTTGGCGGCCGAGGGTCGGGTACCTTCCGGTCAACCGGCGGCAGCGTACGGATGTAGGCGACCAAGGAACGGATGTCCTCTTCATCCCAGTTTGAGGCATGGTCCCAGATCATCCCTTGCCAATGCAGCGCCCGACCGTTCGCGGAGACTCCGCTCCGAATAGCACGGGCGATGGCCGCATCGGACCAGGCGCCGATTCCGTTCGTCGGATGGGAGGAAATATTGCGCGACCACCTGGTGCCGGCCGGAGCCCAACTGGTTTTCCTGGCTCCTTCCCCGTTGCCCTGATGGCACATGGCGCAGGAGGCGATCGTAAACAGATATTTTCCTCGGCTGACCATCGCCGCATGCTCGACACTCCCGAGCGTCCCAGGGTCCGGCTCATGAATGGTCGCCAAGACCGGATTCGCTACGACGTCAGGCGGGACGAACGAGGAAGCCGGCATCTCGTACAGGATTCGCATCGCCAGGGCGAGGCCTCCGATTGCCGCGACCGCCAACATGAGAAGCATCCAGCCGGTCGGTCGCCGCGGCCACCTTCGATCACGTGGACCGGCGAAGATGAACGCGACGGCGCCCAAGCCCAACACCAGCCATTGCGCAACGATGAGGATCTGTTGCGGCAGATGGCGCCGGATCGGCTCGGAGGTGGATTGGCCGAAATTGCCGTCCAGGAATGTAATTGTTTCGGGAAGGGCAGCGGGAAGCGGGCGTGTCAGTTTCCCCACGACTGTTTCCACAATCCCGTAGCGAAGCGGCGGAGGCACGGCGTTGCGCACAGGAGTCAGGGTTTTCAGATAGCCGGCGATCGCCTGCACATCGTCGTCTTTGAGGGCATGCAAAAAATGCCAAGGCATGTCGAAGACGTTCAGATGGCGATCGGGCGTGCGCCCATTGCGCATGGCTTCGACAATCTGTTCCGGCGTCCAGCGGCCCAGCCCCGTGTCAGGATCAGAGGTCAGATTGCGCGACACGAGGACCCCGTGCGGCCAGACGTCCACCCGTTGTCCGCCAGCAAGATAAAAATCGTCCCGATAGATGCCTCCTCTGGTCGCCTGCGTATGGCAGAGCCCGCACATTTCAGCTCGTACCAGATACTCGCCGCGCTTCACCAAATCTGTCTGTTGACCCGGCCCGCCGAATGTGCCGCCTGGTTCCCAGGGAGGAGTCCGTGATAACGAGAGGACATAGTTCACCAGATCCCACCGCTCAGTCGCAGTGGTCAGGTTTGCAAACGAGGGCATGGGACTGGGAGGGAGACCGGTGGTGATCCGAAGCCAGATTTGTTCCGGCTCGCTCCCGCCTCGAAAGGTCCAAGGCGCGGTCAGGTCGCGTGAGATGACCGGATAGCCCTTCGCGTCGCTCAACCGTACCCCGCCACGGCCTTCTGGTCCATGGCAGGTGATGCAAATTTTCGACGCGAAGAGCGCCTTGCCACGGCCGATGCTGGCCGCATCAGGCGGAACCCTCGGCGGGATCGTGAGAGCGGTTGGAGGGGGACCGGCAAAGACATTCGACAGGCTCTTGACGTGGGCAACGACTTGGCGGATCTCCTCCACGCTCAGGATATCCTTCCAATAGGGCATCGCGCTGGCCCCGAGGCCGAAGGAAACCGTCTTGATGAGGTCGGCATCGCTCGGTGGCTGACCGGCCGGCGTGGACTTGTATTTGAATTGGCCTTGGGTGAAATCACGCGGGCGGGGAATTAATGACGGGGCCGCCGGCCCGTTGCCGCGACCATCAGGGCCGTGACAGACCGCGCAACGCTGAGCAAAGACTCGCTTGCCGGTCGGCGTATCAGCGGGCAAGTCGGCTCCCGGCGGCCAGGTGATTTCCGCGTAGACCGCCAGGTCCGGCTGCCAGTTTTCAAAGGGCTGACTATATCCCATCCGCGCATAGATCGATCGGCCGAGATCCAGCAGGAGGAGCAGTCCCAGTGTGACAACCACGACTCGGCGCCGTG
>DATFDJ010000015.1:0-14367 GCA_035252115.1 Nitrospira sp.
ACGACCCTTAGTCAAACCAGCGGCGACGCACCCGTGGAATCGGTTCGGCACCTTCGCGCACCGGCGGCCTCCAGAGGCGATCCTCTAACCGGACATTTCTATTGTGGCAAGAAGCGGACATTTCTAAAGTGGGTGGACATGTGGAGCGGTCCATTATTGACACCGCGACCGGGCAAACGTAGCCTGTGTGGCGCCATCTTGACCGCAAGCTATGGAAGCACGTCCCACGGACGGCGGAACGGTAGAGTGCCGATGGACAAGGAGCGAAACAATGAAGCTGGTGCGCATGTGTATGACGTTCGGATGGCTCGCGGGAACGGCCCTGCTGGGGTGCGCGAGCCATCAATCGTTTCCCCAATCCTCTCTCACCGGAAGAGTCGTTGAAGTCCAGATCGGAGAATCGCTGAGCCCTCAAGATGTGACTGCCAAACAAGGCGACGAGGTGAGGTGGGTCAACACCGGCAGCGACACCGTGGACGTCTCGTTTTTCGAAATGCGCGCGGGTCTCGTGTCCTGTCAAAAAGGGTTCGTGTCCACAGGATGGGGTTATTTGTTTCCCGGCATCTCGCAGGAACCGGAATACCTCATCGTCGCGACCGTACACGGACATGAATATGCCAGTCTCTGTTTCGCCGACCGCGGGACGTATCCTTATATAATGAAGAAGGGGGCGGGAAAAGCGGGCAAAGAAGCAGGGATCAAAGGAAACGTAACGATCGAATAGGTTCCGGGGCGGGATTCAGCGGCCGTGGTGTCCGCCGCCCCCGTGTCCCCCTCCCATATGCCCGCCGCCATATCCGCCGCCGACATGGTGCGGCACCGACGGAGCGTAGTGAGGAACCGAGTAGGGCGCACGCGACACCGGAGGGTTTGGTTGCGCGAGATGGGAAGGATGAACTTGCTGGAGCGTCGGAGGCAAAGGGGTCGAGAACGGTTGTCCCGGCACGGCAGCCGCTCCGTGCAGCGCATTGGCATGGACGGTGGCATTGGCCGATCCGGGAAGCAGTGTCTGAGGCGGGACTGCCGTGGGTCCGCCCAGCGCATTGGCGCGGGCCTGTGCATTCGCGGAGCCGGGAAGCGGGATCTGGGGTGCAGGGCTGCTGAATGAAGGGGACGGCGGAACCAGCAACGAGGGGTGCGGCTGCATCGGCGGAGGAACTCCGGGCGCCGGAGGCGGAAGCGAGGCGGATTGTGTTGTGACGATGTTTTGGACGATCGGGATGTGGTGATTGCGCGGGTACAAGTGTTGCGCCTGAAGCAACAAACCGTTGACTTGCCGGACTCCGACCCAGGGATATGGGTAGACGACCGGCGTCACATAGACCCAGTCGGTCCAGGCTTGCGACACCAGCGCATTGGCCTGAAGTTGGTTCAGTAAGTCCTGGCGCTGCTGGTTGAGCGCCTGAACCTGCTCCGGCGAGGTGGCGTTGGCCAAGGCGGCATTGGCGGCATCGAGTTGTTGGCGCAACTGATCCGTTTCCGCTTTCAGAGCGACCAGTTCATGCTTCGCGCTCTCGTTTTCACGAAGGGTGGTGATGGCCTGAGCCACTTCGTCGGGATCCACCTGCGCCGTGAGATCGGCATGGATCACCACGGTATCGCCTTCCAGCCGGGTCGTGATCTTCTGATCCAAGACCATGACGATACCCGCCGTATAGGTTCGGATGTCGTCTCGCGTCACGTCGAGGTTTTTCACCTCGATGACACTTTCCAGATAGGTCGCCACCTGCTCGAGCGCGTCCCGTTTCGCGGCTTCGACGGCCAACCGAACGGCATCGTTCCTGGTATCGTGATCTCCCATGCGGTATTCTCCGCTGGCGGTGACCACTCGGACGTTGCCGGAAGGCGGTCGTTGAGCGGCCGGCACGATCGGCGGAGGAGAGGAAGGTCCGAGATTGAGAGGGATAAGGCGGTTTTGATATTTGTCCGGGACCGAACCGGGATCGGTCGTGAAGGTCTGCGTGCCGGAATCGTCCGTGTAGGTATAGATCTGGGTGGTGGCGGAACCGGGCGAGGCGGAAATAAGCAAGATGCAGGTCCACAAGGAGAAGAGCATCAACAATGCGAGGGTCCGGCTCGGCATCAAGGTCTCCCGTCTTCTGAGGTACAGCTTACCACAGGACGGAGCGTTCGCCTTCGTTGTGAACGAGTAATAACATATCCGTAGTTCCCCACCCCGCCTGCAATACCGCTTGCGTGCGTACGCGCTCGTTCTTAGAATCGTGTTCGCCATGGCACATCATCGTTCTCCATGTGGGCGACCGGTTCCTCATCTAAGGCGAAAAACTCCGGCCGGCGTGATCGTGGTGTGTTTGCTGCTCACGATCGGGGGCTGTCACATTCTTCCCGGTCATTGGCGACCGGGGTGGAATGAGCAGTGGCCGGCCGGAAAGCCGGTGCCCGATACAGCGGGCTCGTGGAGATTGACCGACCTCGAACGAAAAGACGGTCGGTTCGTCGCGCTCGCAATTTCCGGCGGCGGAAGCCGGGCGGCAAACTTCGGCGCCGCCGTCATGTTGGAGCTTCACGTACCGGAACGCGGTCTCCTTGAACAGGTGGACGTGATTTCCGGCGTCTCCGGCGGGACGCTGCCCGCCGTGTACTATGGGCTCGGCGAGAAGGCGGGCGCCTTTACGGATCCAGCCGTTCGCGAGGCGCTGGGCTATGATTTTCAGAGCAGTTGGATCCGCCGCTGGTTTCTTCCTCACAACATCTTTCGCTACTGGTTCTCCGATTTCACCCGCTCGGATATCATGGTGCAAGTCTTCAACAACCGTCTGTACCACAAGGCCAGCTTCGCCGATCTGCACCTGCGTCCCAAGATGCTGCTCAATTCGACCGTCCATAACGACCACACGCGGTTCACGTTCACGGACGACCGGTTCGCCATGCTGCATTCGGTGCTCGCGTCCTACCACGTCGCCAACGCCGTGAACGCCTCGTCCGCCTTCCCCGGCGCCTTTCAGGACGTCACGCTGCAGAAGTACGTGGAGCCTCCACAGTACGTGCATCTGTACGACGGCGGTCCCATCGACAACTTGGGCGTGCAGGCGATTGCCGAGTACCTGAACAGAAATATTCTGGGGACCTCGCTCGATCGGCTGTTTCCAAACGGCTGTGTGATTTTCGTGATCGATGCCACGCCGGCAAGCGAGCATCCGGAGCTCGACACGGAAGAATCCAGCCGTTCGTTCATCGACTACTTCGTGGACACCAATGCGCTCGACGCGATGGATGCCATGCTCGTGGAATCGCGCCGGTCTCTGTTGTCGAGGATGAGTATTCCAGCCGAGAGACAGGACCAAGACATGCGCGGACGCCTCCCCGTCAACGATCTTCGTCAATGCGGCTGTGAGGTACGTCACATCGCGCTCCGGCATCTGATGTATGCGGGGGACGAGGAGACCGGATTGGGCGAACGCGTGACACGGATCAAGACAAAGTTTTGGATCGCCAAGGAGGAGCAGGACGATCTCTTCCAGGCCGCGAAGATCATCATGAAACTGTTGGATGACAAGAAGTTGCTGGCAGAGGAGTCGTTCATGCCCTCCTGTGCGGTGGAAAAAGAAACTAAGCCATGAGATCGGTGCGGAACGGAAATCAAGCCCACGTTCTCGCCTCAGCGTCGCAAGACGCGCGAGCGCACGACGACTGGGTCAAGACCATCATGCAGAGGGAGAGAACATGACGATGCAGAATCAAGCAGGCGGCCCGACGCCTGCGCTGTTTTTCCGGATGGCGAACGCCTATCAGCAGTCACAGGCGTTGAAGGCGGCAGTCGATCTGGACCTCTTCACGGCGATCGGGGAAGGGAAGGACACGGTGGAGGCGCTGGCGCAACGTTGTCATGCGGCGGCGCGCGGCGTGCGGATTTTAGCGGACTACCTGACGATCCAAGGTTTGCTGATCAAGGCGGACGATCGCTACCGGCTGACGCAGGATTCGGCCGTATTCTTGGATCGCCGATCTCCGGCCTATATGGGCTTGGCCCTCGGCTTTCTCCACGCCCCGAGATTCACCGAATCGTTCCAGCATCTGACCGCTTCGGTCAAAAAAGGCGGCACGGCGGCCGGCGAGCTCGGAACCGTCGCTCCTGAAAATCCGATCTGGGTCGATTTTGCCAAGTCCATGGTGCCGATGATGGCCAAACCGGCGGAGGAAATCGCCCTCTTCGTGAGCCGAACCCAACCGGCGGTCAAAAATGTGTTGGATATCGCAGCGGGCCATGGTCTGTTCGGGATCGAGATTGCGAAGCGCTGCCCGGCGGCGCAGATTACGGCGCTGGACTGGCCGAATGTCCTAACGGTGGCGCAGGAACTGGCGGGCAGAGCCGGCGTCCAGTCGCGGTACCGGCTCCTGGCCGGCGATGCGTTTCGACAGGACTTCGGCGAAGGCTACGACCTCGTGCTGCTCACCAACTTTCTCCATCATTTCTCTCCCGCCGCCTGCGAGACGCTGCTTCGGAAAGTCCAGCGAAGCCTGGCCCCCGGCGGCCGTGTTGTGACGCTGGAATTCGTGCCCAACGACGATCGGGTCACGCCGGAGCCGGTCGCGGAATTCAGCTTGATCATGCTGGCCACGACGCCGGACGGCGATGCCTATACGCTGAAGGAATACGAGCGGATGTTTCGCACCGCGGGATTTTCCCGGACTGAGCTGCATGCGTTGCCCGGCTCGGTCGAGCAGATGCTGGTGTCGTCGGTTACGTGACCAGCCGTTGCGGCGCATCCCACGTTACTATCTCTCTCTTACGAGCTACTCTTGAAGCACGACTTGGGCGTGGATTTCAAAAGAAATTCAGGCGGGATCTCACAGGCGCAGGAATTGCGCGAGGTATCCGATGGGAGAACAACGACTTCGTAACGCGATCATCAGGGCCGGATGTGGTGAGTCTTGGGACCCTTTCGATGTTCCGGCAGTTGAATCATGTAACGTCCTCCGGTGGCGAACGTCACCAGGATCTCCCCCTTCCGGCTCAGTCGATCGACTTCGAGAAACACCTGATTCCAGGTGAGCTCGGGGAGACTCTCGGCCAGCGTATCCAGATCGCAACCGTGCCTGTGCTTGACTGCTCCAAGAATGCGCTCGGTCACCGGTTTTGGTGAGGCCATGTTGATTCCTCCTCCGAAATCCGTTCGGTTTACGGCTGGGGCTCCGAGCCCGGATAGATAATGCCGGCATGACTGGCCGGCGTCCGGAGAAACAGACCCATCTCGCGTTTGGCGCCCCAGTGATCTCCACGACTGGTCGCATTGTGAATACAATTCAGTTCCCGTTCGTACGCCGCGAAATCGTAAGCAGGATAGATGACCGACAGAACGATCAGTGGCGAGAGAAGAGGGAAACTGCGGCTGCCGACCGATTCCATGAGGACCTCGTTCCGAAGGTCCGCATCTGAAGGGCGATGCACTCAGAAATGCATCTGGCGTGGGAGTGAAAGGGACTGCGGGCCAACATTCGGCACGCGGCAACCTTCACTGGAACGTCAGGAATTGTATGCTACGCCGATCGGAACATTGGGTCAACCGTCAGTGAAGGGGCGAGCGGAGCCGGAACACCAGGAGGGAAGGGACCCACTCCGCGCTCCGATGCCTCCGCTCAACCCTACTATGCTTCGCATTTGCTCGGCTGAGCACCTAGTCCATTGCCACTTCAATCACGCCAGCTCCACCTGTACGTCGAGTGGTCCTTCGACCCGCAATACCTCGACATCGGTCTTTTGGTTCGACCCCGTGGTGAAGCGCAAATTGACTTCCGCCGTGCCAACCCGCAGCCCATGTACCTCGAGCTCGTCGACGAAATCGGGGAGCATGGGCCTCACGATGCGTAATCGTCTCTCGAAAGCTTCCGTGACGAATCCTAAGAAGCTCTCGAGCATACAGGGCACTGCCCCGGCGGCCCAGGCTTGCGGCGGGTTGGCCGACGGATACGATACAGGCCTCAGGTATTCGTCCCGCCTCGTTCCGGCAAAGAGTTCAGGAAGACGATAGTCCTTGAACAACAGCGCTGCGTTGAAAAGAGCGGTGAAGACTTTGCCGGCGGCCTGATCACATCCATATCGCCGAAAACCGACGGCGATCAGTGAATTATCATGAGGCCAGACTGTCCCCACGTGGTAACCGAGCGGGTCGTAAGCGGGTTCGCGGTCTGAGAGCGTTCGAATACCCCAACCACTAAACATATCGTCCGCCATCATGCGGGTGACTGTGGATCTCGCTTTGTCTACATGGGCGATGCCGCTCCAAAGAGCCTGGCCGGGATTTGAGGTGATAGCCGTCACCGGCCGGCCGTCTCCTTGGAGGGCGAGCGCAAAGAAGCCGGTCTTCTCTATCCAGAAGTCGCGGTTGAAACGTTCTTGCAGACGTGCAGCCTCGGCGGTGAGCTGAGCGGCCCGCGCGGTATTGCCTTGCCGAGCATAGAGTTCCGCGATCAGTCGCTTGGCCTCATAGACATACCCTTGGACCTCGACGAGGGCGATGGGAGGAATGGCCAAGGAGCCGTCCTCATTGACGATTGCATCGCCTGAATCCTTCCAGCCATGATTTTCAAGCTGTGAGCGACTGCGATACGCCACATAGCCCTTGGGATGGCTTTGCTCATATCGCGCGATCCATTCCAGCGCCCCTTCGACGGCATCGTGCAAGTCGTTGAAGAGGGCCAATGTGCCTGTCCATGCCGCGTGTCGTGCGATGAGAATCAGGAACAGAGGCGTCGCATCAATGGTGCCGTAATACGGTTGTGGAACCACACCAAGACGAGCTAATTCCCCGATGCGGATCTCGTGCAGAATTTTGCCCGGTTCTTCATCTCGCCAATCATCATGCCGCTGTCCCTGATATTTGCCGAGCAGGCGAAGTGTCTCTTCGGCGGGCACCGGATCGAAGGCCAGGGTCTGCAGCGCGGAGATCAAACTATCCCGGCCGAACAGCGTGGTGAACCACGGCGTCCCGGCGGCATAGAATACCAGGTTGTCGATTCTCGTCTGGAGCAGGCGTAAGTCCATCAACGAACGAGTCAACACCTTTTCGAGCAGGACATCGGAGCTTTGCACGCGGGTGATCGACCGCAACCATGCGGCCGGCATCTCGGTGAGCTCGGTCATCATCTGCGAGAAGCGCTGAGCGCCGCCATTCGTGACCACAGGTGCGGCCCGGTACGGGGATATGTTCGGGGAGGCTGAGACATGCAACGTGCTGAGGGCACGAGGTGCCAACCGGATACGGAAGTAGGCCGTTGCCGCATCGGTGAAGTCCGGCGGGGGATCCAGGTGAATCGCCAGGCTGCGGTACCAACCGTCCCGTCCTTCGTAGAGGAGATGGACAACCTCGCGCGCCCACACGGGGCCGTACACCCGCCCTGGATCTTGCGGGACGCCCCGGATGGCCTGCACATCTTCAAAACCACTTCGAAAGTTCAATGAGAGAAGAAACTCAACCGGCTTATTCGAGAAGTTTTGGACGGTGAGCCGCTCGTACAGTATCGGTGGGTCTCCTTCGATCATCCGGAGTGATTGGACGGCAAGCTTTTGTCTGGCAATCGTCTGGCCATCCACGCCGATGAGGGGCGGATTCGTGAACTGAAATTTTGCCATTACGCCTGTTGGCGCGCTGGATCCGAGGACGAGTGGAGGACGTCCCGACAAACGCATCTCATAGCCGTTGAGGAGACGGCAGTCTTGGTAGTACAGGCCAAAGCCGTGTTCATCCTCGAACGGAACGGTTCCATCGTCGTCCGTGATCAAGAAGAGATTCCCATCCTTCAATACGACGGCATTGCCGAACGTCCGCGCACGGATCGGCTCCATTCCCTGTAGACGCAGGATGTCTTGTGGGGGCTGGTTCGAAGCCGGCTGGGCCTGCATGGCGGGAGGCAGGATAAGCGAAGGAGCTTGCGAGGCCAGGGTGAAGAACGGAACGAGACTCAAGAAATGCCTGCGGGAGAGTGCGGACGTGTCGAATGCCGGGCGATTGTTGCCGGGAATGAACGTCTCGTGTTCCTTCCAGACGGGAGGATTCTGAATGCGACGGCGTGTCAACCGGGAGTTTTCCACAGCACTCACTCCCTCGCGATCACACTGTATTTTTTCGTAACAGGCCTTTGGCTCCGTAGTCAAGACGTGTCCGCGTTACGCCGCCGAAGAATTCGGGATATCCCTAGCCTACGATGAGGAATTTGCACGGACCGGCTATCCGTTGTCCACGGCGAAGCGCACGATGGTTCATCTACCAACCATGACCGCATTGCGAAAGGCGCTCGCATCTGAAGAAGCACAAGGTGAAGAGAAGATCCGGATTGACCTTGCCGATGGCATGGCGCTAACGTAGACGTTGGTTCATCGACCTCCGAAATTTTTTGATCCGGCTGATGGAGGTTTGCCATGCCGACGTATGAATACAAGTGTTTGGATTGCGGTCACGTCGCGACGTTGTGGTTAAGCATGAAAGATCGGGAGCGTGGCCCTGTCTCTTGTCCGAGCTGCAGCGGCAAGCGGATGGAACAACTGATCGCCACCGTCACCGCCAAGACGAGCCGGAAGAGCTGAACAGTCCATGACACGAGCAAGGTGGCTTGGCCTCCTCTGCCTGTCGCTTGCCGGTTGCGTGTCGGTTGGGAATGCTCGGTTGGCCGACGACCAGACGATGGCGCAGATCACGGTCGGGGAGACGACTGCGCAACAGGTGGCGATCCTTCTGGGCGATCCCGACGGCAAGCGCGTGATCGAGAGCGGCGGTGCGGCGAGACAGTGGTGGTCGTATAGTTATGCGTCTGCCGTCATCAATCCGATCGAGTATCTCCTGTTATACGGCCTGTTCTTCAACGGCATCGGACTGTACGATACTCGGTATGACATCGACATCTTCTTCGATCATCGCGAGGTGGTCAGCAGTTTCTCCAGGTTGAAGACCGACTACGACATGGGAGCGCCGTTTGTCCCGGCGCATATCGCGAGCGTCTCCTCGAGGACAATGGGGTTTACCGAGCCCAGCAAGGAGCCGGTTCACTTCGAGGATCGCTTCGATTACCGAAACTCAGCACGGGAATGACAGAAGACACCGGTCGGCATCTTGCCCAGTGCGGTGCTGCTTCGGTAGGAAAAGCGGCGGGCCGAATGCAATTCCAGGGCACGCACGTTTAAAGCGAATTCTCAAGCCCGCGGCCCCGGCCATATCAGGTACGGCGGCTTTTTCATGCCATTGACCGCCCGGGGGTACAGGTGCACAGCGTGGCCGTAGGCATATTGTTGGGCGCCGAGACACGTGGATGCTTGAAGATGGCTCGAGATGATCCGAAATGCCGCACTATCGTCGGCGCCCAGGACCGCCGTATACAGTGCACAGGAGAAGTCGCCGTCTTTGGAACACTGCGTACTGATTACGAGTTGCGAACCATCGGGAAATGTGATCAGAGGATCCAGATTGAGGCGGCTCATATACCCCCTCTCGGCCTTAGCCAAGGGCCAAAAAGCTGGCAAGACATGGTGTAACAAACAATCGTGGACGGTATCCGTCAGTTGTCATTGACTGGCCTAATGCAACATAGATAATGCCTTTCCTCGCGACGCTTTCATAGGTTTTGAAGCACCTGATCTGCAAGACCCTACCGGGATCGGCGGGCATAGAAGCGAATTTGACATCCCCCGCACCGCCAAGGGTACCATCCGAACCAGCTCATGACATGCTCCCACCAACCGTTTCGATGACAGCGCACACAATAATAATTACATGCCTGGTTGATACACAAAGAGGACATCGGATACCTCACTTGAGCGTTCGAGTGGCCTTGCCGAGAACCAGCGATGATGTCGAGGCCGACTCTTGAAGAGCCTTGCCAGCTCCGTGAATGATCCTTCCGGACACGCTGCTTGCCAGAGTGCATGGCTGATACTCATCGGCGTCACGGGGTGCCACGCAGCGTTACCTATTCCAGTAAACAATACTGTTCCGTTGCCCATGTGCTCTGTATATACAACAGCGCTGATAGTCCGAGACCGCAGTCCTCCACAATCGTACTGCTGCTCCGCCGTGAAGGATAAAAAGGAGCCGGACGAAAGGTGTTCGGGAATTTCATAATCATGAAGCACCGACATAGTCACAACAGACGTCTCTCGCTGAATGGTTGCGCGATCGATATAAACGGTCATGCCAGTCTCACTGACGGCCAATGGTTCCCACCCGGCATACGCCGATCCTGCAATCATCATTACAAATCCCAGGAACATAAGCGGGAGCATAGCCGGCCGCCCCACCTCCCGGCTGAAAAGTCGCATGTTGTTATACCCATGCCTTGAAATAGGTATTTGCTACGCCGCCGGCGACAACTGCTTTGTCGTGAACGTCGGTCATCGGTGATATCAATACGTGCACTGCGGGTCATTAGTAGGCAGAAAATCAAATAGAAGAGTGAACGGCGGATCCTGCCTTTTCCAACCGTACTTGCAAGCTCAACGATTCTGTATTGAGAAGGCGGCTGCCGGTGCCGGCGTAACGATCCGCACCTTGTCGCCGTTGAGCAATGCGACGCTCGGATTGTTCACGACACGGTCGTTCACGGAAAGCCCCTCGGTCACCTCGATGATGGTGTCCATCAACTTGCTCACGGTGATCGGTTGCAGGTGTACTCGGTCGTCCTCCGCGACCAAAGCCACTTGCGTGCCGTGCTCCTGGAACACCAATGCGGTGGACGGCAACGTGAAAGCCTGCCGATCGACCGGCGCCGTCAGATGCACTTCGCCATATGACCCGGGCCAGAGCGCGTGGTCGTCATTGTCGATCGTGAAGACGGTGACGGCCGTGCGTGTGCTGACATCGAACCCACGGGCGACGGCCAGGAATTTACCGGTGAAATGACGATTGGGCAATTGCGGGACCGTGACGTCCGCCGTCAGGCCTGGCTGGAGGAAAGGTCCGAAAGTTGCCGGTAAGCTCACAAAGAGACGCATCACATGCACATCGGCGACCGTAAAGAGGTTGCTTTTCGCATTGGGGGTACTGAGATTGCCTTCCTTGCTGACCAAATCACCGACGTTGATATTGCGCTGGGTCACGATCCCATCAAAGGGCGCGACGAGGGTTTTGAACCGAATGAACGCCTCGACGTTCCCGACTTTTTGCTCCGCGGCCTTGACCAGCGCGGACTGAACTCGCATGTTTTGTTCCTGCACTGTGATCGATTGCTCGGAGACGGAATGACCCGAGCGAAGCGCCGTCCAACGCTTCGCCGTGATTTCGGCGAGCCGATATTTGGCGCGCTCTGATTCTAAATCCGCCTTGGCTTGTTGATATTCCGCGTCGAGATCCGGCGCATTGATTTCGGCCAGGATATCGCCGTTCTTCACCAGCGCACCGTAATCCTTGTACCACATCTTCACGTAGCCCGTGACGCGGGCGTAGATCGGCGCTTCGTACCACCCCACGATGTTACCGGGAAGGGTGAGCGACTCGGTCGGTGGCACCGGTGTAGGAGCGACGACAGTCACCGTGGGAATGGCGTCTTCGAGCGTCTTCGTCTGCGACGCAGCGGCGTCGCTTTTGCTCTCATAGATTCGGTAGCCGAGGTAAACGATGAGCAAGACGATCGCGGAAACTGTCACGGTTTTTCCGCTGAGCCGTTGCATCATGATGCATGCTCCATCGCGAGGTCCAATAGACGAGGATGATTCCGTGCGAGCACGGTCATTGCAATTTCAGGATCCCACATTCAACATCCGGGTAGTGAGCATGGCGTACTCCCTATGGGATACACGCATGGGTTGAAGAATTTCCCTGAATCGTGGATGAAATCCTCACTCCAGCAGCAGGCCATGACGCTCTCGACCAACAACGAGTCAGAGCACAAAGCGGCGGAGACTGGGGAATCAGACGCGCAGAAGGAAAGGCACTAGAGCGCGAGAGATGGGACAGTCGGCGTGGCTCAGTACGTCTTCGTGGTTTACCCTACAAGAGTCACGGGATGCTGTCAACAATCGGTTCTCGACCCAGAATCGCTACGATCGGTGGATGTGATCAATTTGGACAACTCCGGTATCTGATTCTTCAATGACTCCGGCAGGTTCTGGACTTTCTCCTCCGAAATGCGGCCCTCTGCATGCAGCTGTTCCACGAACTGTCATACGGATCTGTGAGCACGCTGATGATTAAGCTTAGGATACGACTGGGGAAGACTTCGAAGGGTTGTTGTACTGCCGGTGTTATTCACTCTCAGTGTGAACTGACCAGGACAAATACCCGGCTTGGCGCATCATATTGCCATGTTTCCTTGTGAAAAACTTTCGGGCCGGTCATTTCGGGCGAGTACCAAATCGACACGACGAGCAGCATTTTAGATGTTCCGGATTCAATTTCAGCAATGGGTAGAGGCATATCACGCATTGATAGTCCTTTTCGCTGATCGGGCCCAAGTCGAAAATCGATCGAGCCGCTGGAATGCTCCACGTCTCTGAGAAACTGCTTGATGAAGACGTGGCATTGCGCATCAACTTGCCCAGTATTCTGTATCATCACCTGAGGGAGAAGGTGCGCCCCAATGGATTTCATGATAACCCGTTCAATGGCAACATTTGGCTTCCCGACAATATTTACAAGGAAGTCACACATAGGATGCTGGTGAATTACAGGGACCACCTCTTGGCTCAAATACGACTTGAGCATGGATACATCATTGGCTGTCGGCTGTCTGCCGTTTACGGTCGCGCTCTTGATGGCTGAATCAGCGCCTGAATCGATCAACGTCTGGTCAGAAATCGCACTTTCTTCTCTGAGGCGGCTCAACATGCGATCAAGCGCGGCCCGTATAGCATCGGTCCCGAAGAGGAATGACACTTCGGCGCTCGGTTTGATCTCTAGCGGATTGTTCATCATCGAACACGTGGAGTCCTTCATCTCTAATGGTTTCTGGCAACCTACAGCGATGAGGTAGACACCGAGGCCCATCAAGAAGAAAAAGTTGTTCATGTATTTCCAATGTCGGTTTGCCATTCTGGGGCGAGGAGAGCTTGTAGCACGCCTCATGTAGAAGGGGCTGAATCGTGATTCGTACAGCAATGGCTCACGAGGGACACGATCAATTCGCTGAAGAGGCGTCGTACGGCAAATACAACGATTGTGAACTGCGTATTCTTATTTTCAGTATCCCTCTCCCGAGATGTGATTGCAAAGATCTGTCCGGCTGTGCTAATACTTGAACGGTTTCGGACGGTGGGCCCCGTGTGAAACCATCAACCAAAACGGCCCGTGACCGATATTGTTGTCACCGAGAACCTGATCGGAAGCCTGACCTAAGCCGCCTACTGATTGCGTCTTCGGCCCTCTCCTTCCTCTCATAATGTCGCTCCGGTGTTTCGAACAATGTCACATTTCTGAAGGGAGGACCCTCATGGGTTCTAAACTATATGTAGGCGGTTTGCCGTATGCGGCGACCGAAGCACAACTCACCACTCTGTTCGCCGCGCACGGCACCGTTGAATCGGCCCGTGTGATTGCAGACAAGTTTACCGGGCAATCTCGAGGCTTCGGCTTCGTGGAAATGTCCAAACCTGAAGAGGCTCAAGCCGCCATTGCGGCGTTGAATGGGTCGCAAATGGACGGCCGGTCGCTGACCGTGAACGAGGCGAAGCCGCAAGAGCCTCGTTTCGGCGGGGGAGGACGATCCGGAGGCGGAGGGCGCTTCGGCGGCGGAAGGGGCGGAAATCGCTTCTAAGCCCAACTGGTAAGAGAGAGGGGTCTCTTCGAGGCTCCTCTCGAGTTTGGCACGTCAATACCCTACCATCACCTTGGCTGAGGACTATACAGAGTCGCTCGTCGCCAAGGTGTGCGTCATGCTTGAACAGCAAAGCGATCTGCCGGAAGTTCCGCTCGCAATTGTTCCGTCACGATATGGCGATAACTGATATTTTCTTTCCCCAGGATAACGACTCCATCTGTGTCGGTCAGAACGATTAAGCCGTCTTGCGCCATCAGCAGACGAACCGGTTCACCGACGTTGATCCGGTATTGAGTTCGTCCGTCTGGATTGCGACCCGCCCCCATCACGAACTCGGTCAAGCCGTCGATTACTCCTTCCTGTCCGCCTTCTAACAGACGCACTTTCGTCCCATTCGGAATTCGCGTCCATGATTTTCCAGGGTTTGCCGACATATCGGTTCCTTTCTTAGGTCTTACGCTTTGAATCACACAAAGAGAGAGGCGGAGTCTCATAGGTCATCGACCTATTACGATCACCTTACAAGTGCATCAGGTTCTGGTCAATGTCTTTTCCGAATCGGTCGTCGCGTTTGCCGCAACTCGGTTTTGATGAAGGCACTCGTATCAAAACGATTATGAGATCGGTGTTCGCTTGCCGGCCGGTGGGAAAGGGCTCGTCCCGCCGCCA
>DATFDJ010000016.1:0-2230 GCA_035252115.1 Nitrospira sp.
CGAGCGTGGGACACTGCAGGAGTGGGAGCACGCCCTGTACCTGCCTCGGCTCTATCGCGCGGAGCGAGACCTTGAGGCGGGGTTGTGGGACCTGGCAAGCCAGACCTTTCTCCCCTCCCGGATTGAGTTGGGGGCCGTGGAACGCCTGGCGCTGACGCCGGTGCAGCGAGAGGCGGTCGCGCGGGCACTGAATCATGGTCTGTCGGTGATGACAGGATTGCCTGGGACGGGAAAGACGATGGCCGTGGGATATCTGTTGCGCCAGACGGTGCGGCTGGGATTGAAGGTGGCGCTCGCGGCTCCAACCGGGAAAGCGGCGAAGCGGGCGGGGGAGGGAACCGGCCTGGACGGCATGACCATCCATCGGTTGCTGGAATGGCACCCCCGGGACGGCTGTCGGTTCAATCGGCGACGGCCGCTGCGGATCGATCTGCTGGTGGTGGATGAAGCGCCGATGATGGATCTTGAAATGGCGGCCGCGATGGTCAATGCGCTGGATCCGGCGAGGACCAGGCTGGTGTTCGTCGGCGACATCCATCAACTGCCTGCGGTGGGAGCGGGACAGGTTCTCCGCGATGTCATCGCGGCCAACATCTGTCCGGTCACGGAGCTCGTCGAGATCCAGCGCCAGACGGCCGGGTCGCAGATTGTTCGTCTGGCTCACGACATCCACTTCGGGGCCGTGCCGTCTCTGCGCTCAGGCTCGCTGGGCGAACGCGAGTTTCACCTGCGGAACGAGCCGGAAGAAGTGCTCGCGGCGCTGCGGGATGTCCTTCCAAGGCTGCCGTTTCGACCACAGGAGATTCAGGTCCTGGCGCCGATGAAAAGGGGGCCGTTGGGGACGGTGGAGCTGAATCGAGTGCTGCAGGACGTCATGAATCCCGGGACCTCGGTCGATGGCTTTCCCTTTCGCGTCGGGGATCGAGTGATCCATTTGGACAACGACTACAAGAAGCAGGTGTTCAACGGTGAGATCGGATCGATCACGGAGGTGTCAGAAACGGAGCGCGTGCTCCAGGTCGCCTATCCGGACCGTCAGATTTGTTATGCCGAAACGGAGTGGGATGAGCTAGCCCTGGCCTATTGCATGACTGTGCATAAGGCCCAGGGATCGGAATTTCCCTGCACTGTGGTGGTGATGCACTCGAGCCACTACCCGATGCTGACACGGGAAGTGTTGTATACCGCGGTGACCCGGGCGCAGAAGCATCTGGTCTACATCGGAAGTCCTCAGGCCTTTTACACGGCATTGAAACGGGATCACGCGTCCGTTCGCCATAGCCGGTTATTTCAGCATCATACTTCATCGCTCTCCTCGTCCGTCTCGCACCGGCCACTGTCTCTGCGTTAGAGCGCTGCCGCACTCTCCTTCGCGCTCGCCCTCAGTCGGTAATACTCTCGGTGGAATCGTCAGGGTGGCGGAGCGTCGTGCCTTCTAGAGTGACGCCGCTGCGAGACCCTGCTGGCGCAGAAGGAGTGGTTGATGCGATGGGGAACGATGAGTCTCCTGGCGGGCATGCTTGCCTGGTCCTCGGTCGCCGTCCATGCGGCATCGGTCGTGAAGCTGTGTGAACGGAAGTACCAGCTTCCTGGCGCAGTCGTGACGGTGCCAGAGACTGTTCAGTATGTGCTTGGGACGGCGATGAGCTGTCTGGAAGCGGATCTGCTCTCGCCTCTCCCACCGGCTCGGATCCTCGATCCGGCTCCAGAAGCGCTGTCGTCGCTGTTGAAGACGGTCCGGTCCCTGCCTGTAGTGTTGCCGAAAGAACCGTCCGGCAGTCCGGCCGCCACGATCAGCAATGCGGGTTCACTCGGTGAGCGTCGAGCAGGAACGGATCTTCATCATGGGACGGTGCGCTTCGAGTCCGGACCAGGCGTGGGGCGACGGACGGATCAAGGGAGATGAGACGAATTGGCGGAGGGAGCCGTGCCCTGTACCGAGACTGACGCGGCGATCGGCATGCAATCGATTGGGCCGGCGGTTGTGAACGAGAAAGGATGGGTGACCCGGTGAATCACTAAGGCGCGTCTGTCTTGCGACTTCGTTCGGCATGGCTGCAATCGGGGGCTTCGGTTCTCACTGTTCCTGAGGAGACAACGTGGAGGGATCTCATATGCGTAAGCTCGTGAAGAAGATGACAGCGGTTCTGGGCGTGATTGCGATGGTGCTCTTCGCCAGCATGGTGATCATGGCGGTACCGGCGTTTGCGGGTGCGGACGCAACGTTCGG
>DATFDJ010000017.1:0-5785 GCA_035252115.1 Nitrospira sp.
ACCCCCACACGAAAATCTTCCTTGTCCCGATCGGACATGCCGGCCGGATTCATGCTCTGTGCGGCCTCCACCGCATGTTCCATGGCCTCCTCGTGAGTGGATTCGAGCTGGCGATGAAACGTGAAGTAGGTGACGTCGAGATGAGGATAGCGGGTGTGTTTCAAATGGGTGAGCCCCGGTATCAAGTGATCCCACATCGTAATCGCCATGTTCTCCAGACCGAACGACGCCCCCAGCGCCTTCGCATGGTTCCCGTCCCGGTAGAGGTGCTCCATCCCTTCGATGTACGCCCGCGTCGAGGGCAGCATGGCGCGAGTCATGGCCTCATGAATATCGATCCCGATCGATCGAAGGAAGTCCCGGTAGAGCAGCTCGTGGCGGTGCCGGCTGTGGCCGTCTCCCAGCTCGGAATACAGCACTTTGGTCAGCTCGTCTGCGACCTGTTCATCCTCGGTATTGACGAGTTGCGCGACAAGAATTTGCGGAAAAAACCGCGCGAAGTTGTAGAACTCGACGGCGAACTCCTTGAATTCTTCGTCGGTCAGATCTCCGGTTTGAAAGCGGTCGAGGTACGGATTATTGATGGCGCCATGCCCGAGCACGAGTTGCCGCATGTCTTGATGGAAGGTCATAGACCACCTCCGGCTGTCGCGTGGTACCCTCTTGAAGTTCCGTAGAGACCGCTCCTATCCAGCCAAGTCCAATAATATACTTTTTATATTAGTATAGCAATATCGACTTCCGGCACTGGCTGTCGCTCCAGAAGAAGAGACCGACTCATGCCATCACGAGGTGCCTGCGAGATAGCTCTTGTCATCTCGTGCAAATAATAGTAGTATCCTATCAACTGATGCAATAAGTGAGTTGCCAAGGGGCGGCACATCCAGGCGGGAAGAGAGCCGTCTCGCACAGAGGAGGAGGCGCCATCATGAATCATCCGGTCGGCATCGATCACATCACCCTCTGCGTGGAAAACTTGGATGCGGCGGAATTTCTGTTTACCAAAATTCTCGGGTTTGAGGTGATCTGGTCGGCTCGGGATGTCGGGACGGACAAATCGTCCATGGACACGGTTGTCGTCCAGTGCGGAGGAGCCAGGATCGCGCTCATGCAGGGCCGCGACAAGTCCATGAAGTCGCAGATCAGCGACTTCATCGAACGGCATGGTCAGGGCGTGCAGCACTTCGCGATCGAGGTCGACGATATCGAAGCAGTCTGCCGTGAATGGGAAGCGCACGGCGTGAAATTCAGCGGACCGATTAAAGAAGGACGGGACGGGTTTGGTCCGCTGAAGCAGCGATTTACCTATCCGCTGTTTCCGAGCGGCGGACTCTTCATCGAACTGACTCAACGGGAACACGGGGAAGAGCGTGCGAAGACGTTTGTCCGGAGCACGGTGGAATCCTTGTACAAGGACATCGAACGGGATCAGTCCACCGGCGTGGAACAAACCATCATCGACTACGATTCATCTCCGACGCGCTCGACGACGAAACCGCTGAAGAAAGCATCATGAGCCACGCCTGACTCTTGAGGAGATCGGCGATGTATCTCAACAGGAAAGGCAAAGTACCCAATCAGGCTCACGTCGGCATTCCCGAGGGGCTCTACGAAGAGGAACATGGACGGGACGGCTTTGCCGGACCCGTCTCTCACCTGTACCGGACACATCCTCCCACCGGCTGGATTAAGATCGACGGACCGCTGAAGCCGCGAGCCTTCGCGTGCCTCCAGTCTTCCATCGGCACAGAACCGGTTCTCATGATGCAGAGTCAGGACGTGAGGTTGTATTGCTCACGCCCTACCGGCGCGTTGCCGTATTTCGTCCGCAATGCCGATGGAGATGAAATCTACTTTGTCCATCAGGGGACGGGAAGATTCGAGACGGACTATGGAACCGTGACGTATGAACCGGGTGACTATGTGACGATCCCGCGAGGTACGACCTATCGCTTTCACATCGACGCCGGTCCCGTGGCGTTTTTCATCGTTGAAACCCCTGAACCGGTGACTGTGCCGGATCGAGGTCCGCTTGGACAGCACGCGTTGTTCGACAAGGGTGTGCTCGTCGCCCCGGAACTGAGCATGGTCGAGCCGCCGGACGCCCACGGACGGGAATGGGAAGTTCGCATCAGGCGGCAGGGAATCTGGACGACGGTCACCTATCCGTTCTATCCGATGGATGTCGTCGGATGGAAAGGCGATCTGTGGGCGGCGAAGCTGAACGTGCGCGATTTCAGGCCGGTCACCAGCCCCCGCTACCATCTGCCGCCGAGTGTGCACGTCACGTTTCGAGCCGGCGGCTGTCTCGTCTCCACCTTCGCGCCTCGGCCGCTGGAAAGCGATCCCGAGGCGCTGCGCGTTCCGTTTTATCATCGCAATATGGACTACGATGAAGTGCTCTTCTACCACGAAGGCGAATTCTTCAGCCGTGCCGGGATTCGGCCCGGCATGCTGACCTTGCATCCGCAAGGCATTCATCACGGCCCGCAGCCGCATGCCGTTCAAGCCAGCAAGGCGAAAACGCACACGAGCGAGATCGCCGTGATGGTCGAATCCAGACACCCCTTCACCGTCGAGCCGGAAATGGGGGCGGTGGAGCTCATGGATTACGCACAGAGCTGGAGCGACCGATGAAACTCGTCAGTGTCCGCATTGTGGCCTCGATCGGTACCTACACGAGAGTCGGCGCGCTGCACGGCCACAGCATCGTGGATCTCAATATGAGTTATGTCCGCTGGTTGGCCGATCAACGTGAGGCGCAGCCGTACCGCTTGGCGAACGTTCAAGTCCCCGCAACGATGTTGGAGTTCCTGGAAGGGGGACCTTCGACGATGGCGGCGGCGCGTCGAGCGTTCGACTACGTGGTCGGTCGCGGTTCGTCCGTACGCGGCCCGTCCGGTGAGACGATCTTTTATCCCGCGGACGGTGTGCAACTCGCCGCTCCACTTCCCAATCCGCCGGCCCTCCGCGATTTCATCGCGTTTGAAGAGCACATCGCGGCGACGTCGAAACGGCGCGGCCAGCCGATTCCGCCAGAATGGTACAAGTTTCCGGTCTACTATAAAGGGAATCACCGCACGATCATCGGGCCGGATGAGCCGCTCCGGTGGCCGTTGGAGACGACGAAGTTGGACTATGAGCTGGAGCTGGCCTGTATCATCGGGCGTCAAGGGCAAGACGTGTCCGAGCGGGATGCTGAAGACTACATTGCCGGCTATACGATCATGAACGACTTCAGCGCGCGCGATATTCAGTTCCAGGAAATGGCCTGCCGCCTCGGACCGGCCAAGGGCAAAGATTTCGCCACTGCGTTGGGACCGTGCCTGTTGACTCCCGACGAAATCGCCGACCTTGGCTCATTGACGATGATCGCCAGAGTGAACGGAGAGGAGTGGTCGCGGGGACGGTTCGGGACGATCCATTGGTCGTTCCCCCAGATGATCGCGCATGTCTCCCGCGGTGAAACCATTTACCCGGGAGACGTCTTCGGCTCCGGGACTGTTGGAGGCGGATGCGGGTTGGAATTGGACCGCTACTTGAAACCGGGAGACGTGGTGGAGCTGGAAATCCAACCGATCGGCATCCTGAGGACACAAATCCTGGCTTCAACCTGACGGGACGCTGTCATGACAACCACAACGGCTGAACAGGCTCTCACCGACCTGGTAAACCGGCATCGTGGTCTGTATGAGCAGCCTGCCATCGACGCGAGACTCGAAACGATCATCCGTGCAGGATCCCATACCAAGCTGACCGAATGGGACATTCTGCATATGCTCCGGACGTCCCGGTCGGTCTTCTTCGACACCCACGTCGAAGTCGTGTCGGGACATCATACCGCCACTTATCTGCGATTCGACTCAATCGCCCGATACCCCGAATTCGTCGCACTCTTGGCCCGCGACATGGCCGATTGGGTCAGGCGCACGTTTCAGCACGACCCGTTGACGGGTCTCATTGCGACCAACTCCGCCGCCAAGCTGCTGGCCGAGGGAATGGCAGAGCAGCTTCGGGACATGGGATTCCGAGCGGCCTTGACCCCGTACAGTTGTGAAACGGGAAAGATCGGAACGGAGATCATGGCCGGCGGCATCCGGCCTGGCGAACGGTTTCTCGCGCTCAACGATGTGACGACGCGCGGCAATTGCGTCGACAAACTCGGCACAGTCGTCACCGACCATGGGGGCATTCTGGCCGGCATGATGGTCTTTGCCCGTCGCGACAGCGGTCAGTTTCCGCTGATGAACGAGCTCACGGCGCGCTATCCGTTCTACTACGCGACCGATCTCGATATGCCGCAGTGGGAAGCGAGCCAGTGCCCTCTGTGCCGGAGCAACAAGCCTTTGCTGTCGTGGAAGGACGTCCCGGAACTTTGAACAGCCCGTTGGCATTGGAGGTGGTCATGGATGTCGCCGTTGCCGCCAAGGAGATCAAACGAGCCGATCTGCTGCAGACGTACTACCACCTCCGGCTCACCAGAGCATTGGAGGACCGGATCACCGCGCTCTATCGGCAGGGACGCATCGTCGGCGGCTGTTACACCAGTCATGGAATGGAAGCCATTGCGGTGGGCTACGCTTCCGCGCTCGAGCGAGACGACGTCATCGCGCCCTTTCACCGCGACATGGGCGCCTTCTTGATCCGCGGCATCACGCCCGGCGAAGTCCTCGCTCAATATCTGGGCAAGCGAACCGGCCCGACCAAGGGCAAAGACGGCAACGTTCACATGGGAGATCTGAAGCGCGGGATCATCGGTTTTGTGAGCCACTTGGCCGACAATCTTCCGGTGGCCACCGGCGCGGCGCTCGCATTCAAGATCCGAGGGGAGCGTCGAGTCGTGGTCGCGGGTACGGGCGACGGCGGGACCAGCCGCGGCGACTTCCACGAAGCGATGAATTTTGCCGCGGTGCGAAAGCTGCCGGTAGTGTTGTTCTGTACCAACAACCAATATGCCTATTCGACGCCGCTGCGGCTGCAGATGGCGATTCCCGACGTGGTCGACCGGGCACGGGCCTATGGGATGCCGGGTGAAATCGTGGATGGGAACGATGTCGCGGCCGTTTATCTGGCGGCAAAACGGGCCATTGCCAGAGCGCGTGCAGGCGACGGGCCGACGTTTCTCGAGTTCAAGACCATGCGCATGCACGGCCATTCCGAACACGATCCAGCCAAGTACGTGCCGCGGGAACTGTTGGAAGAATGGAAGGCGAAAGATCCCATTGTGAAAGCCGAACACCTGATCGCGCAGCTCGGCTATGGAGACCAGACCTTCTTTCAAGAGATCGGGGAGCGAGCCAAGAAGGAGATCGAAGCCGGCGTGGAATTTGCGGAGCAGAGCCCACTGCCGGAAGGACCGGAAGTGCTGGAAGGTGTGTTTGCGGACAGGGCTGACGATCATTAAAAAAGCCGTTTATGCTTTGAAGGAGCATCGATGATGACTACCACGCTCGCCGCCGGTGAAGTGACGTATCTCGACGCGATTTCGCAAGCTCTGGACGAGGAGATGGCACGCGACGAGCGAGTGTTCCTCATGGGCGAGGATATCGGTCAGTATGGCGGCGCGTTCAAGATCACGGAAGGATTTCTCCAGAAATACGGCGAATGGCGGGTTCTCGATACCCCGCTGGCCGAGTCCGGTTTCGTCGGTGCGGCGATCGGCGCCGCCATGATGGGGATGCGTCCGATCGTCGAGATGCAGTTTGCCGATTTTATCTCCTGCGCATTCGATCAGATCACCGAAGTCGCGGCCAAGAATCATTACCGGTGGGGCGCCTCGGTACCG
>DATFDJ010000018.1:0-4768 GCA_035252115.1 Nitrospira sp.
GCTCGGTCTGACGATCAAGAAGGTCATCCCAATGTCCGAACAGGTGAAAACCAACCGGCGGCTTTCGGTGGCGAGGCGCGCTTCCCGATACCCGGCGCGCTGAAACAGTTCCAGCGCCGGTTCAATGAGTTTTCCCTTGCAGAGCGCGATGGTCAACATCGTTGTGTGCAGTTTATTGTTTGCGCCGCTCAATCGCCGCTCCGATATCCTGCAACTTCGCTTCGAGACGCTCGTACCCCCGATCCAGATGGTAAACCCGCAAGATCTCCGTGGTCCCTTCCGCAGCCAACCCGGCGAGGACCAAGCCGGCGCTGGCCCGGAGGTCGGACGCCATGACGGGAGCGCCGGTGAGCCGCTCGCGCCCCGTAATCACGAGACGATTTCCCTCCACACGAATATCCGCTCCCATTCGTCTCAACTCTTCGACATGCATGAACCGGCTTTCGAAGATGGTCTCCGTGATCACGCTCGTCCCTTGAGCCATTGACATGAGAGCGGCCATTTGTGCCTGCATATCCGTAGGAAAGCCGGGGAACGGAAGTGTGCGCACATCGACGCCCTTGAGCCGCCCCGATGTGGTCGCATCCAGATGAACCGTTTCCTTTTCCACCCGGATGTCCGTCCCCGCTTCGCGGAGCTTGGTCAAGAGCGGCTCCAGATGGTCCGGACAACAGTGATGCACCGAGACGCATCCTTTGGTGATTGCCCCGGCCACAAGATATGTGCCGGCTTCGATACGATCTGGAATAACTTCGTGGTCGCTCCCGCGCAACTCGCGCACCCCTTCGATCGTCATAATATCGGTGCCGGCCCCGGCGATCCGGGCTCCCCGCTTGATCAGGAAATTGGCAAGATCGATGATCTCCGGCTCTTTGGCCGCGTTCTCAATGACCGTTGTTCCATGGGCCAGAGACGCCGCCATCATCAAATTCTCCGTTCCTGTCACGGTCGGCACGTCGCAATAGATGGATGCGCCCCTGAGGCGCTTGGCTCTCGCACGAATGTACCCATGCTCGATGGAAACCTCTGCGCCCAGCTTGGCAAGCCCCGCCAAGTGTACGTTCACCGGACGGGAACCGATCGCACATCCCCCGGGCAAGGAAACGGTCGCCTCTCCCCAGCGGGCAAGCAAAGGTCCCAGCACCAACACGGACGCCCGCATCGTTTTGACGAGCTCATAGGGGGCTTGAGTGGAGTTGATGACGTCCGTTCGAATGACGGCTTGATTGCCTTCGTGCCTAACGGTCGCGCCGAGAATACTCAGCAACTTTCCCATCGTCACGACGTCGACGACGCGCGGCAGGTTCGTAATCATGCACTCTGCTCCGCCAAGGATCGTCGAGGCGAGAATCGGCAGTGCCGAATTCTTCGCTCCGCTGATCTTGACCTTGCCCCGTAATGATTTGCCGCCGTTGATGACGATCTTATCCATTGTGGCCGTCGGTTGTGGTCCGTTCCGCGATCAATACTCGTTCGATTCCATTGTCATCGCAAAGAGTTTCCACGGATCGGTAGGCCCAGTTCGCATTGACCAGATCGACCAGCGATTCACTTTGCCCCTGTCCCAGTTCCATGATGAGAATTCCGCCCGGCGCCAAATACGGAACTGCTGTTTCAACCAGTCGTTCGTGCAACTCTGTGCCGCGGGGTCCGGATACCAGCGCGCCGTAAGGCTCATAGAGCCGGACCTCCGGCTGGAGTCCCATCCAATCGGCTGTCGAAATATAGGGTGGGTTTGTCACAATGGCCGATATTCGGCGTTCCAACGCGAGAGCGGACAGCGGCGCCAGTAGATCGCCTTGCAACCACGTAACGTTCGATACACCGTGCCGCTCGGCATTCCTCTTTCCGGTCTCGATCGCCGATGAGGAGAGATCGATCGCCCACACCTTGCCCCGAGGAAACATACGGGCCAGCACCACGCCCAAACAGCCGGATCCCGTTCCCACGTCGACGATGAATGGAGCATTGTCGGCACTCAGCCGGCGCGCCACCGCTTGAGGCAATAGTTCGGTCTCCGGCCGCGGGATGAGCACGGAACGATTCACTTCAAAGTCCAGCCCGCAAAATTCTTGATTCCCCAGAATGTACTGCAACGGTTCGCGAGCCGTTCGCCTGGCAATCAATTGTCGTACCCGGCTCACTTCTTCACCGAATAACACCCGCTCCCGATTAACCGTTTGGACTAATGGAGAGATGCCTGTTGCGTGGGCCAACAGCCAGACCGCTTCCTGATCGGCTGATTCGATTCCCGCTGCGCGCAATTCGTCGCGCATTTCGCCGAGCACGGAATCGATCGTCATGGAATGTTCGGGAGCTTGCAGGCTTCCCCCGGGCGTCATGACGCCTCCGCCACGGCCACGTGGGCGCGTTGTGCACGTAACGCTTCCACCAGCTCATCCATGTCTCCGGCAAGGACTTGCTCGAGTTTGTGCAGCGTCAAACCGATACGATGGTCGGTCACGCGGTTTTGTGGAAAATTGTACGTCCGAATTTTTTCGCTTCGATCGCCGGTCCCGACTTGAGCCTTTCGGCTTTGCGCGATTTCCGCTTCCTGCTTTTCCCGTTCGGCTTCAACGATCCGGGCGCGCAGGGTCCGCATCGCTTTCGTGCGGTTTTTGAGTTGCGACCGTTCATCCTGGCATGACACGACGATTCCGGTGGGAATGTGGATGATGCGGACCGCCGAATACGTCGTATTGACGCTCTGTCCTCCGGCGCCCGACGAACAGAACGTATCGATCCGGAGGTCTTTTGGATCGATCTGTACGTCGACTTCATCGACTTCCGGCATCACGGCCACCGTCACTGTGGACGTATGGATCCGGCCGGCCGCTTCGGTAACGGGAACCCTTTGCACCCGATGAACGCCGCTTTCATACTTGAACAGGCCGTATCCTCCCTTTCCTTCTATCAGGGCGATGACGGTTTTGTAGCCGCCTCTTCCGGTCTCGGACGCTTCGACCATTTCGACTTTCAAGCCATGGCGTTCGGCGAATTTGACGTACATCCGAAAGAGATCTCCGCCGAACAGTGCCGCCTCATCTCCGCCGGTTCCGGCTCGGATTTCGAGAAACAGGTTTTTTTCGTCGCGCGGGTCCTTGGGAGTGAGATATTCCAGGACCCGAGCTTCCAGGTCCGCCCGTTCAGCCTCCAACCGGGCGGACTCTTCCGCCGCCAGCGAATGGATCTCCGCTCCTCCGGAAGGATCGGCCAGTAGATGCGCGGCCTCAGCGAGCTGTTTGCCGATGTCCTGATGGCGGTGGAACAGTTCGGCCAGAGCTTCGATTTCCGTGCGCTCTTTACTCATCTTGACGAGCACCGGGGGCTGACTGATCACGGACGGGTCCATCAATTGAGTCGTCAACTCATCATAGCGGCTCGCAACCGCCTCCCATTTTTTCAGCAACGTGGAATCCATGGCGCAGAACCGCCCACTTCCTTCGCCGATTCGACACAAAAAAAGAAGAGACCCTGCCCCAAGCGAAGCAGGGTCTCTTCTATGTTTCCGAGAATCGCTACTTGCCCTTCTTCGCGTACTTCTTTTTGAAACGCTCGACGCGGCCTTCCGTGTCGACGATCTTCTGCGTGCCCGTGAAGAACGGATGGCAATTCGAGCAGATGTCGACATTGATGTCGCCCACCGTCGATCTGGTCTTGTATTTATTCCCGCAGGCGCAATGCACCGTCGCTTCCCGGTACAAGGGATGAATGCCTTTCTTCATGTTTCACTCCTACTTGCCGATCAACTTCCTCACCGAAAGACCCGCCAATGTACCTCGCCCGGCATCGAGATTCAAGTTGGCACTACCGGTTCATCGACTGCAAGAATTCCTGATTGGTCTTGGTTCCTTGTACCTTATCCATCAGAAACTCCATCGCTTCCATCGTGCCGAGCGGGCTCAAGACCTTACGCAAGATCCACATCTTGTTGAGTCGATCCTTGTCCACGAGCAGTTCTTCCTTGCGGGTCCCGGACTGGCTGATGTCGATAGCCGGGAAGATGCGCTTGTCGGCGAGACGCCGATCGAGATGGACTTCCATGTTACCGGTGCCCTTAAATTCTTCGAATATCACGTCGTCCATACGGCTGCCGGTATCCACCAGCGCCGTCGCCATAATGGTCAAGCTGCCGCCGTTTTCGATATTTCTGGCGGCGCCGAAGAACCGCTTGGGCCGCTGGAGCGCATTGGAATCCAGACCGCCGGAGAGCACCTTGCCGCTCGGAGGAGCGATGGTGTTGTACGCCCGCGCCAGGCGAGTGATGCTGTCCAGAAGAATGACGACGTCTTTCTTGTGCTCGACCAATCGCTTGGCCTTTTCGAGGACCATCTCCGCCACCTGTGCATGGCGTTGGGCAGGTTCATCGAAGGTCGAACTGATCACCTCCGCTTTCACCTGTCGTTGCCAATCCGTCACTTCTTCCGGTCGTTCATCGATCAAGAGGACGATAAGGGTCACTTCCTTGTGATTCTTGAGAATGGCGCGCGCGATGGCTTGGAGAAGCATCGTCTTACCCGTCCGCGGCGCCGCGACGATCAGTCCACGTTGCCCTTTTCCGATCGGGGTGATGAGATCCATGACGCGCGTGCAGTACTCTTCACGATCGAATTCGAGGTTGATGCGCTCTTCCGGATACAGGGGAGTCAGGTTGTCGAACAGGATCTTGTCGCGCGCGACTTCCGGATCCTCATAATTCACCTTTTCGACCTTAAGAAGGGCAAAGTATCGCTCGCTTTCCTTCGGAGGCCGGATCTGCCCGGATACG
>DATFDJ010000019.1:0-64611 GCA_035252115.1 Nitrospira sp.
GGCGAGTTTACAGGTTTGAGTGAGACCAGCAGGAAACCTTACGCTAAGTTTTCTTGCGGGTGCCGTCGATCGACCGCTCGCCCGCAGCGGGGTCCCTACATCGGGCGGGGTGCGCGGACGAGCGGTGATCGACGGCAGGACCCGCGCTCCCAGTCCTCTATGTTTTCGCCGATTTCTCTTCCGACGCCGGGGCAGACGTCGATTCGGCGGACTGCTCTTCTCCCTCAACTTCAGCGGGCTTCTCTTCCTCCGGCACATCGAACCACTGCACCAGCATCTCTTCCCACCAGGCTTCGTCCACCTCCGTGCCCGGGTCGCTCCCGAGGAACGCCACGTCGTCTTTCGTCACTGATGAGTCCACGAGATGCGGCTGATGCTTCGCGCGCTCGATGACCTCCTTGGTCGCATAACCTCCCACGATCCAGGAGTCCGGATCGGCCCGCCGGGACTTGTATGCCTTCAACCCGATCTTGAGGTACATGAAGATCTGCTGCTGGACGGGATCGCCGACGCCGGACTGAGGCAAACTCAAAATCTTCTCGATCTTCTTGCGCCAATGCCGGTCGTCATAACGCGACGTCACGAGTTGGAGCATTTTCTTTCCCAGTTCGGCATCAAGCGGCATGGTGTTTCTCCTGAGTCGATCTTCAGAATTCCCGACGCGATCTCACTTGCCCTTCTGGTAGGTCCCCATCAACTGAGCCTCTCCGATGACGTGCCCCTTCATGGCATCTTCAAGCTTGGCCTTCGTCGGCTGCTTCAGATCCGGCAACATCGTATCCAAGGCATAGAGCTTATGGAAGTACCGGTGCCGGCCGATGGGCGGGCACGGTCCCCCATAGCCGGTCCGTCTCCAATCGTTCACGCCTTCCTTCGTCCCATCAGGCAAGGCCTTCACGCCTTCCGGAAGTCCCCCGCCGGTCGGCGGAAGATTATAGAGCACCCAATGCACCCACGTCATTTTCGGCGCCGCCGGGTCCGGCGCGTCCGGATCATCGACAATCAGCGCGAGGCTCTTGGCGCCGGATGGGACGTCCGTCCAGGCCAGCGGCGGCGAGATATCCTTGCCCTCGCACGTGTACTGAACCGGAATCGCGCCCTGATTGGTGAATGCCGACGAGGTGATTCGCATCTTGCCCTCCTCGCGAGCCGATAGGATCGTTGCCGTCAGCGCTACCGACAGCACCGCTGCGACGAGTCCGTACTGAATCGGCCGGCTTATCCGTGCCACCGCTGACGGTTGAAAGCATGTCCCATACGCTGTGCTCATGCGATCCGTCAGTTTCCTGCCACCATCATGTCGGCAATCTTCAGGGTCGGGCTGGCGATTCGTCCCCGGAACACCAGATCGCTCCCCACGAGTTCAATGTCCATGAACATCCGCTTGAGATTGCCGGCGATCGTGATCTCTTCGACCGGATAGGTCAATTCGCCGTTTTCGATCCAGAACCCCGCCGCTCCGCGCGAATAATCGCCCGTCACCATGTTGATGCCGAAGCCGATCAATTCGGTGACATAGAGCCCGTCTTTCACCGTCCGAATGATGTCTTCCGCCGTCTTGCTTCCCGGAAGGAGATAAAAATTGGTCGGTCCGACCGAGGGACTTTCTCCCACGCTGCGCGAGGCATTGCCGGTGGAGCGAAGGCCCAGCTTCTTGCCCGAATAGGTATCGAGCAGATAGCTCTTCAGCCATCCCTTTTCGACGACCGTCGTCTTTCTCGTGGCGACTCCTTCGCCGTCGAACGGCCTTGATCCCAGTCCCCCGACCATGCGGCCGTCATCGCAAATGGTGACATGTTCAGGGGCCAACTGCTTCTCCAATTGATCGACCAGGAAGGATGCACCTTTATAGAGGGAATAGCCCGAGACCGCGCTGCACAGATTCGCCAACAGGCTGCCTGCCGTCTCCTGATCGAAGACAACCGGAACGCGTTTGGTCCCCACCTTTCTTGCGCCCAACCGCCTCACCGTTCGCCGCGCCGCTTCCATTCCGACGGCCTCCGGCTGGTCGAGCTGCTTGAATTTCCGCTGGACGGCATACCAGGCATCGCGTTGCATCGAGCCGGATTGAGGGTCAGTTGCCACCGGCGACACCGACAGCGAATAACTGCTGCTCCGGTATTCTCCGATGAAACCGTGGCTGTTCGCGAGCACCACCTTGCCCGATGATGAATCGAAGTCGGCGCCTTCCGAATTGGTAATCCGCTCATCGGCCTTCAGCGCCGCGGATTCCGCTCGCTTCGCCAAGTCGATCTGCTCGTCGGTCTCGAGCCTGGTCGAATCGTAGAGATCCAGGTCGGGCTGCTCTGTGGCCATGTCTTCAGGGGACGCCAAACCGGACACGGGATCCTCGACGACGGCTTTGGCCAGGGTGCAGGTCTGCGTCACCAACTGCTCCAGCGAAGCGGTGGAAAAGTCCGACGTCGACGTGCAGGCCGACCGCTTCCCGACGAAGACTCGGAGCCCGAGACGCTTCTCTCGCGCCTTCGTGAGCCGATCGACGGCGCCGAGGCGGACCTGGACCGAAAGATTGTCCCCGTCGGCGATGACAACGTCCGCTTCCGTCGCGCCGTTCCGCTTGGCCTTGCCCAGGAGATCGACGGCGAGATCCGTAAAACTGCGGCTCGCTTCGCTCAGTGATCGACCCTCTGCTTTGCTCAACTCAGCACTCATAATTCAGCACTCAGCACGCATTCATTCTTGTCACTTGTCACTTGTCACTCGTCACCCACCGATCACTATCCTTGCGTGCCGCCCACGGTAATCTCGTCGATCCGGATCGTCGGAAGCCCGACCCCGACTGGAACCGACTGGCCTTCCTTTCCACAGGTCCCGATCCCTTCGTCGAGTTTCAAATCGTGTCCCACCATGGAGACCTTGGTCAAAATTTCCGGCCCGCTGCCGATGAGCGTCGCGCCCTTGACCGGTTTGGTGATGTGCCCGCCCTCGATCAGATACGCCTCGCTCGCGCTGAACACGAACTTGCCGTTGGTGATATCGACCTGTCCACCGCCGAAGGACACGGCGTAGAGACCCCGGTCGATGGATCGGATGATGTCCTGCGGCTCCGATTCCCCGGCCAGCATGAACGTATTCGTCATCCGAGGCAGGACGACGCTTTGGTAGCTTTCGCGTCGGCCGTTGCCGGTCAGCGGAATGCCCATCAATCGGGCGTTGAGCTTGTCGGTGATATAGCCTTTGAGAATGCCGCGCTCGATCAGCACGGTCCGGCTCGTGGGCGTCCCTTCGTCGTCCATGTTGAGCGAACCGCGCCGTCCCGGCAACGTGCCGTCGTCGACGATCGTGCAGACGTCGGATGCGACGCGCTTGCCGAGAAGATTGGAGAAGGCGGATGTCTTTTTCCGGTTGAAATCGGCTTCCAATCCGTGACCGATCGCCTCGTGGAGTAGGATCCCGGGCCAGCCTCCACCCAACACCACCGGCATCACGCCGGCCGGCGCATCGATAGCCGACAAATTCAGAATCGCGATCCGAGCCGCCTCTCTCGCATACCGGAGATGCCGGTCACCCTCACGGTAAAACTCAAATCCATTCCGTCCCCCTCCCCCGAATGACCCAACTTGGCGATTGCCGTTCTCCTCGGCGATACAGGTTACTTGTAATCGTGAGAGAGGCTGTACATCGCCGATCATGGTCCCTTCCGTCGTGGCCACCATCACGATCTTGTATTCGGTGTTGAAGGAGGCCATGACGTTCTTGATTCTCGAGTCGAACTTGCGGGCTTCGACATCGATCTCGTTCAGGAGAGACACGCGATCCGCCGTCGCCATCTCCACGGAGGATTGGGAAACGGGATACAGATCGCGCATCGGTCTGGCATGGACCGGAGCAGGGACCGGCCGATCCCCCATCGGACTGTTGGCAATGTACCGGGCAGTGTCGGCGGCGAGTTCCAAGTCGCGTTTCGTGAGTTCGTCCGAATACGCGAATCCGGTTTTCTCTCCCGACGTCGCTCGCACTCCGACCCCTTGGGACACGCTTTTCGCCGCTCGTTTCACCAACGACTCTTCCATGGAGACCGATTCCGTCACGCACGATTCGAAATACAGGTCGGCATAGTCGACGTCGTGGACCTTGACCCGCCCAAGGGCGTCGGAGACTTCGCGTTCCGTGATGCCAAACGAATCGATCGGAATCAATTGAGCCATTGATGTTCTCTCGGGTAATGGAGAAGCCGTGTGGAAGTCGAAGTATAACTGATCGCTTTTGAGCGGCGCAACGGAACAACTTCCAACCCGCGGCTTTTCCAAGGAATTTGGGAAATACCGTTTGACATTCCCTTTGCTGCTCAGTAGACTTTGCCTACCTGCCAACACCAACTTCAGAGAAAGGACCATTCGTAAATCAGATCCTATGAACACCGGACTATCCGCTGGCGCTAACGGCCCTTCCGATGAAGAATTGGCTGCCAAGCTCGACCCTGATCTTCTCCCAAAACACGTCGCGATCATCATGGATGGCAACGGTCGCTGGGCCGAGGCTCGGAGCCTTCCCCGCATCGCCGGCCACCGCGAGGGAATTAAATCCGTCCGCGAAACCATTACCACCTGCCTGGAGCTCGGCATACAGGCCTTGACCATTTACGCTTTTTCGCAGGAGAACTGGAATCGTCCGGCGCAGGAAATCGACGCCTTGATGGGGCTGCTCGAACACTACCTTTCCACCGAGCGCAACAAGCTCATTGAACAGGGGGTGCGATTCCGGACAATCGGCCGAGCTGAGCTGCTGCCGACCTCCGCGCTCCAGTGGGTTCGGGCGGCCGAGCACGAAACGGCCGACCTCACCAAGCTCCATTTGACGGTCGCGCTCAGTTACGGCGGACGCGCCGAGATCGTCGACGCCATCCGTGCGATCGTCCGGGAGGCTCAAGACAAGAAACTCGCGGCAGACGATATCGACGAATCGTTGGTTCAACAATTTCTGTATACCTACGACCTGCCGGATCCGGACCTTTTGATTCGAACCAGCGGAGAGACCCGCATCAGCAACTTCCTGCTGTGGCAATCGGCCTACACGGAACTCTACTTCACGCCCACGTTATGGCCCGATTTCCGACGACGTGAACTCTTACTCGCCCTGCTCGAATTCCAGCGTCGGGAACGGCGTTTCGGCCGGGTATTCAGCAGCCTCACGTCTTAGCCCATTTGCCCGAGGACCACCGCCATGCGCCCGTATGGGTTCCGGCCGTAAACCGAGACATGCTGGACTGTCCTTCAATGATCCGGCCATCCTCCATTCCGACGACGGTCCGGTTCGATGCCCGCCGTATCTATACGGTCCTGGTACTCGCTCCATTACTGTATGCCGCGATCCGCTACCTGCCTCCGCTGGCCTTCACCAGTCTTGTCCTGGGCACGGGAAGCATCGCGCTGATGGAATTTTTCCGTCTGGGTCTCTCGACGTCGCTCGACCGTCGGTTTACGACCATTGGACTCCTGGGCTGTGCCGTGCTCATATTCGGCCCGCATGCGCCGCCGCTGGTTCTTCCCGGACTGCTTCTCGCTCTGCTCGCGGCCCTGTCGGTCCCGCTCTTCTTCCCGTCGTCCCTGGATCGCGGGTTACAGGATGTGGCCGTGACGCTTTTCGGGCTGTTGTATCTCGGCGCCACACTCAGTTTTCTCGTGTCAACCAGACTCCTCCCGGAGGGGGAATGGCTGATTTTTTTTCTGCTGCTCGTCACCTGGGCTGCGGATACCGGAGCGTACTACGCGGGCACTCTATGGGGCCGTCATCGCATAGCCCCTCGTATCAGTCCGAAGAAATCCGCCGAAGGCTTGGCGGGAGGGATCGTCGGTGCGATGATCGCGGCATACGTCGCGCGCTGGTGGTTTTTGCCGATGCTTTCCGTCTTCGATTGCGCCATACTGGCCGTGCTGCTGACCGGAGTCGGGCTGTGGGGAGACCTGGCCGAATCGGCGTTGAAGCGAAGCGTCGGCGTCAAGGATTCGGGAGGCGTCCTCCCGGGACATGGCGGCATGCTCGATCGTCTCGACAGCCTGCTGTTCACCGCTCCGGCCTTCTACTACTATGTCACGCTTCTCAAGACGTAAAGAGTCCGCCTTGGAGCCATGGCATCGAGAATCTCACGTGACGCCTGACGCCTTTGGTTTCACGCCATTCACGGAGTCATTATGAAAACCCTCGTCATCCTCGGCTCTACCGGATCGATCGGAACGAACACGCTCGATATCGTCAGCCGGTTTTCCGACGAGTTCCGTGTGGCCGGTTTGACGGCGGGCGGCAACGACGAGATGCTGGAAGAACAGATCCGGCGTTTCAACCCGCGTGTCGTGGCGCTGTGCAATGATGCGGCCGCCGTCAAGTTGCGCCGGCGCTGCGCCGGGATGCCGGTGGAAATCCTGTCCGGACAGGACGGACTGACCCAGGTTGCCTCACTCCCCGAAGCCGAACTCGTCGTCTCAGCGATCGTCGGCGGAGCCGGGCTCGTGCCCACGCTGGCCGCTATCCGGAGCAAGAAGCACGTCGCGTTGGCGAACAAAGAGCCGATGGTCATGGCCGGCAAGCTGATGCAGGAAGAAGCGCGCCGCCACGGTGTAAAAATCTTTCCCGTCGACAGCGAACATAGCGCCATCTTTCAATCGCTCGAAGGGCACCGGATCGAGGATGTCCGCCGCTTGATTCTGACCGCGTCCGGAGGGGCGCTCTGGACTCTCACGAAGGAGGAACTCGAGGACGTCACGCCGGAACGAGCGCTTCAGCATCCCAATTGGAAGATGGGGGCCAAGATCACGATCGATTCCGCCACGCTGATGAACAAGGGCTTGGAAGTGGTCGAAGCGCGGTGGCTGTTCGACATCCCCGAGTCCCGGATCGATGTGCTGATCCATCGCGAAAGCATCGTCCATTCTCTGGTAGAATACGAAGACCGGTCGATGATCGCGCAACTCGGATTGCCGGACATGCGGACCCCGATCTCTTACGCGATGCGCTATCCTGAACGTCTGCCCTTGGACCTTCCGTCGCTCGACTTGACGGAGGTAGGCCGACTGTCGTTCTGCAAGCCGGACCATGACCGCTTTCCCTGTCTGCGCCTCGGCTATGAATCCCTCCGCATCGGCGGCACGATGCCGGCGGCGATGAATGCGGCAAACGAAGTGGCAGTCGACGCCTTTCTGAACGGCGGCATCAAATTTTCCGCGATCGCAGATATCATTCGCAGCACGATGGACGCCCATCGGCCCCGAGAAGTCGATGCCATCGAGACGGCCTTGGATACCGATCGCTGGGCCAGGCAGAAAGCCGAGTCGCTGGTCGGATCACTCGCGAGGTAATTCCAGTTTTGAATTTTTCGTTGTGAGTGTTAAGTTAACTTCCCATACTAAACACTAAAAAACTCAACATTGAACATTATGTTTCACGCCTTAACCTGGTCCCCCGATAGCATCTGGCTGCTGCTGCAAAAAGCTTGGTGGTTCCTGGTCGTGCTGGGCGTCCTCGTGGCGTTTCACGAGCTCGGACACTTCCTCGCCGCTCGATGGATCGGCGTCAAAGTGTTGAAGTTTTCACTCGGCTTCGGTCCAAAGATCTTTGGCCGGCAGGTAGGAGAAACCGAATATCTCGTGTCGGCGGTCCCCTTGGGCGGTTATGTGAAGCTCTTCGGGGAAGATGAAACGGAAGCGATCACGGCGGAGGATCGGAAACGCTCCTTTGCTCACCAAGATTTGTGGGGAAAGGTCCTGATCGTCGCAGCAGGACCGGGGTTCAACTTCATCCTGGCGTATTTGATTTTCGCCGCATGGCTCGCCACCGGCTCTCCATTGTTCGTCCCGACGTTCAAAGACCTGAGCGCCGATGTCGAAGCCATGGTTCCCGGCTCGCCCGCGGCCCAAGCGGGCATGCAGCTCGGCGACCACATCACCAAAGTAAATGGACGCGATATTTCGACCAGGACGGAGCTGTTCGATGCCGTCAGCAAGAGCGCCGGCAAGCCCTTGACGCTCGAAGTTCAGCGCGAGGGCCAGATCAAACAATTGACCCTTACCCCGACCCTGGCCCCGGGACAATCTTCGACGACGGAGGAGCCCGCCTATTATCTTGGCATCGAGGAGACTCCGGCCTTGGTTACGTCGGTCATGCACGGCTCCCCCGCCTCACAGGCCGGATTGCAGGCCGGCGATCGCGTGCTAACCATCGATGAGCAGCCGATTTATACCTGGTCGCAAATGACCGGCATTGTGAAAGAACACCCCAACCAGCCGCTTCGCTTCGAAGTGCTTCGTGACAGCCGCCGTGTGCCCCTGACCGTCACCCCGTCGGCCGAAAAATCCACGGTCAACGGGAAGGCGGCCGAGGTCGGGAAAATCGGCATCTCGGGACCGGGCCGATCCGTGATGCGATCGAGCAACGCCCTGCTGTCGCTCTATAACGGCCTGGAAGCGACCTGGGGTTGGACCGAGCTGACCGTCGTCGGTCTCTATAAAATGGTCGTTGGAGATATTTCGAGCAAGAACATCGGGGGCCCACTGACGATTGCCAACATTTCCGGAGAAGCGGCATCGCAAGGAGCGTCCAGCGTCGTCTTTCTCATCGCCATTCTGAGCATCAATCTTGGCGTCCTCAATCTTCTCCCCATCCCGATCTTGGACGGAGGTCACTTGCTTTTCTTCTTGATCGAAGGCATCCTCCGGAAGCCGCTCGGCGAACGACAGCGCGAGGTGGCGCAGCAGGTCGGACTGGTCCTCCTCGTCGGCGTGATGATTTTTGCCTTCTGGAACGACCTCGAACGGATTTTCTTCTCTCACTGACGCCACATGCGGACTTCTCAACTTCTTCTCCCCACCCTGCGGGAAGACCCGGGGGAAGCCGAAACCGTCAGCCACAGGTTGATGCTGCGATCCGGGCTGATTCGTAAAGTGGCCGCGGGCATCTATACCTACCTGCCGCTGGGACTCCGCATCATCCGCAAAGTCGAACATATCATTCGAGAAGAAATGAATCGCGCCGGCGCGCAAGAGCTGCTGATGCCCATCGCCTCACCGGCGGAGCTCTGGAAGGAGACGGGACGCTGGAACTACTATGGGAAGGAATTGTTCAGGTTCAAGGACCGGCACGAGCGGGACTTTTGCCTGGGACCGACGCACGAGGAAGTCATCACCGATTTGTTCCGGCGCGAGGTGCGGTCTTACCGCCAACTGCCGCTCAACTTCTACCAAATCCAAACGAAATTCCGCGACGAGATTCGGCCCCGGTTCGGTCTCATGCGTGGCCGCGAATTCATCATGAAGGATGCCTACAGCTTCGACCGTGATGAGGCCGGAGCCCGCGTGAGCTATCAGAAGATGTATGACGCGTACCAGCGGATTTTCACGCGCTGCGGCCTTCGATTTCGCGCGGTCGAGGCGGACACCGGACTGATCGGGGGCACCTCGTCGCATGAGTTCATGGTCCTTGCGGATACGGGGGAAGAGACCATTGTCTACAGCGAGACCGGCACCTATGCGGCCAACGTCGAACGCGCCGAAGTGCTGCCTCCGGAAGAATCGAACGCGGAGGCGCGTCGCCCCATGCGTCCTGTGGACACACCCAACCGCCGCACCATCGAGGACGTGACGAAGTTTTTGAAGGTCGACCCGAGCCGCTTGGTCAAGACGCTTCTCTACAATACCGGCAAAGAAACGGTCGCCGTCCTCATCAGAGGCGATCACGAAGCGAACGAAATCAAAATCAAACGCCTTCTCGGTATCGCCGATATCGAGTTGGCCGGTCCCGCGACCGTGGAAAAGGCGACCGGAGCACCGGTCGGCTTCGCCGGTCCCGTCGGGTTGAAAGATGTCCGCATCGTGGCCGACCATGCGGTCAAGACGGCGCGGAACGTGATCGTCGGCGCCAATCGGGCCGACCAGCACTACGTGGATGTCAACTGGGAGCGCGATTTTCAGGTAGATCAATTTGCAGACCTGCGAAATGCCCGGGAAGGAGACCCCTCGCCGCGGAAGGACGGTATTCTCAAGGCCACGAAGGGCATCGAGGTCGGACATGTGTTCATGCTGGGTACCAAATATAGCGAGCTCATGAACGCGGTCTACCTGGACCCCAACGGCAAGGAATGCCTGGCTGTCATGGGTTGCTACGGCATCGGCGTGGGCCGTACGGCCGCCGCGGCGGTCGAACAGAACCACGACGAGAAGGGCATCATCTGGCCGTTCCCCATCGCCCCGTTCCACGTCCATCTTCTTCCCTTGGGACAGTCGGCCGGCGTCACCGGAGCCACTGAGCGTCTCTACGACGCGGTTCACGCAGCCGGTTTCGAAGCGCTCTGGGACGATCGAGACGAGCGGGCCGGTGTGAAATTCAATGACGCCGATTTGATCGGCGCCCCCTATCAATTGATCGTCGGGGACAAAGGACTGGCCGACGGTACGATCGAGGTGAAGATCCGAAAGACGGGGGAAAAGCTAAAGGTCGCGCCCGTTGATGTGCCGGAAACATTGTCCAAGCTCTCCGCTTCCTCGCGAGCCGCCGATTCTTAACCGCCTCCGTTCTGCCTTTCACCGCATTCGACTCGAACTTTACCTGCACGTAAAACGACCTTTTCCTTGCCTTCCACCTGTGTTCGGCTAGACTGACCCTTGACCCTCCACAACACATCGGGCGAGCGCGGCCCCAACCCGCGCAACTCTTTTCGGAGGCGGGACGGACCGAGAACGAATGCAGCCGAAAGCCATGCCTCAGAACCTTCAAGAATTGCAGCAAAAAGTCGAGTTCGCGGAACACGTCAAGCGGATCACCTCACAGATTCATGCAGCCAGCAATCTCGATCACATCCTCCTCGATCTCCACAAGGAAATCCTGAGCCTATTTGACGCGGAAGATTTGACGCTCTTCGCCTTCGATTCCGAAAAGAAGGAAATTTTCTCGAAAGTGCCTCATATCGATTCCGTCGAAGAAGTCCGCATCACCATCACCGAACAAAGCCTGGCCGGGTTCTGCGCCAAATATCTTCGTCCCGTGAACATCGCCGACGCGTATAACGTGGCGGAGCTCCAGAGCATCCATCCTTCTCTGCTGCACGACACCGCTTACGACAAGCGCACAGGGTTCAGGACGAAACAGGTGCTGACCTACCCGATCGTCGCCGACAACAAGTACCTGATGGGCGTGCTTCAACTCCTCAACAAGAAGAGCGGAAACCGCTTCACCCGGAAGGACGAAGAATCGGTTGCGGAAATCGCCAAGGCTCTCGGCATCGCGTTTTTCAACCTCCGGAAGGTCACCGCCAAAAAGAACCCGACCAAGTTCGATCTGCTCGTCACCAACAACCGCATTTCGCAGAACGAGCTCGACAATGCCATCGCCGAATCCCGCAAAGGCACATCGGACCTCGAAAGCATCCTGATTGAAAAATTCAAGGTCCCGAAAATCGACATCGGCAAGTCGCTGGCCCAATTCTATAAGTGTCCGTATATCGAGTACAGTGAGCGGACCTTGGTCGATGTCGAGCTTTTGAAGAATCTCAACGTCGATTACCTCAAGAAGAATCATTGGATGCCGCTCAAACGGGACCGGACCGCGATCGAAATCCTGACGGACGACCCGGGCGATCTAGACCGAGTGGCGGACATCAAGCGCACGTTCCCAGGATTGAACATCCGCTTCGCCGTCAGCCTCCGGCGCGACATCGCGCAGTTCCTGGGCAGCGCCACCGCCGGACCGGACACCAGCACCCGGAAGCTCGATGAAAACGTCTCGGACATCCTCGGCGAACTCGTCACCGAGGCCCAGGCCGAGGCGATGGAGGAATCGGGACTCGGCGGCGGTCTGGACGAGAACGACAGCGCCATCGTCCGCCTCGCCAATCAGATCATCGCGGATGCCTATCGGCAAAACGCTTCGGATATCCATATCGAACCGTACGGCGAAAAACGTGAAACGCTCGTGCGGTTCCGCGTGGACGGCGATTGCTTCGAATACATGAAGATTCCGCAGAGCTATCGGCGAGCGATCGTGTCCCGCCTCAAGATCATGGCAAGCCTGGACATCGCCGAACGGCGCAAGCCCCAGGACGGCAAGATTAAATTCAAGTTGAGCGAAACCAAGGAAATCGAGCTGCGCGTCGCGACAATTCCGACGGCCGGATACAACGAAGACGTGGTCATGCGCATCCTGGCCGCCAGCGAGCCTCTGCCCCTCGACAAGATGGGGTTTTCCGACCGCAACCTCAAAGGGATCAAGGACATCGCCGAGAAGCCCTACGGCATTATTCTCTGCGTCGGGCCGACCGGCTCGGGCAAAACGACGACGCTCCACTCGGTGCTCGGCTACATCAACACGCCCGATATCAAGATCTGGACGGCGGAAGACCCGGTCGAAATCACGCAGTACGGTCTTCGCCAGGTGCAAGTGCAGCCGAAAATCGATTTTACGTTCGCCAAGGCGATGCGCGCGTTCCTCCGCGCCGATCCGGACGTGATCATGGTGGGAGAAATGCGCGATAAGGAAACGGCGGAGATCGGGATCGAGGCATCGCTCACCGGTCACCTGGTGCTCAGCACCCTCCACACCAACAGCGCGGTCGAGACCGTGACGCGCCTGCTCGACATGGGGTGCGATTCGTTCAGCTTCGCGGACGCCATGCTCGGCGTACTGGCGCAACGGCTCGCCCGGCGCGTCTGCAAGGATTGCAAGGAGCAGTACGTGGGGACCAAGGAAGAATATGACGAGATCCGCCAGGGCTACGGTCCCGAGATGTGGGACAAGCTTGGCATTGCTCAAGACAGTGCGTTCCGGCTGGCGAGAGGAAAAGGCTGCGAGAATTGCAACCGTTCGGGGTTCAAAGGCCGGGTCGCCCTGCACGAACTTCTACTGGGAACCGATAGCATGAAACGTCTCATCCAGACCAAAGCCAAAACGGAAGAAATGCTCAAAGTCGCGATCGAAGAAGGCATGACCACGCTCATGCAGGACGGCATTCAGAAATGTCTGCTCGGCCACACGACGTTCAAGGAAGTCAAAGCCGTCGCCATCAAGTAACGTCCGCCGTCCGTTCAGGACGCGCAACCGACAGATCCCGGCTGGATCCTCCTCCTGAAACCATTCGATTGTTGATTGATATCGGTCTATGACGGTCGATCAAGCCTGCGCGAGATACTTGCGCAGCCGCGCCTCGGCGGTATGAGAGATCATACCGAACTCCACCCCAAAGACCTGCCCATTTTGCCATCGGACCGTCGCGTGCACGTTCATAGCCAATGGATGGTTCGGCAATCGCAAGGTGAACGCCACTTCGTCGCCCGGGGTCATCGCAACCGCGCTCATGACCCGTGCCCCCTTCAACGACACGTCGTAGACCACGCCGTAGCCGCTCTTCTCGTCGGCTCGCCAACGTCCGAGGCCCGTTCGAGCAAAGGAACAGGGGAACGGAACGGGGACGCGAACGCGCGGAGTTCGGCGCAAGTCCGCTTCCGCCCGACCCCGCTCGAAGCGAACGGTGTTGTTCTCACCGTCCAAAGAACATCCTCCAAGACATCGCTTCCACGAAGACTTCTTCGCCGGCCCGTCGCGCGTCGCAGCTAAAGCGCTACGCCGGCCAACGCGATGGCGACATATTTTTTCAGACGACTGTATGACGAAGCCGGCAACCTGGTGAAGGCGAGGCCGACAAAGTGATCTTTCGCCCAGCGGACCGTCGCGATCGTGATCTCCGCAGTTTTGATCTGTTTCGGTAATCTGAGGCTCAACGCCACTTCATCTCCCGGTCGGATGGCCGCCTCGGTACTCACCCGCGCGCCTCTGATGGACAGATCGTACACCAAGCCGAGACCGAGCACGCGCCTTCGAGTCCAACGTCGCGACCGTAACGGCGAGAGCGCGCACGTGAATGGCGCAGGGATACGCACTCTCGGATGCCGGCGGAAGCGATTCAGTTGCGTGCACCGCTGTTCCTCCTGTTCGGCCACCTGCTCCTCCCTAGGGCTACTGTACACAAAGACCGCTCCGCCAAAAAACGAATTCGGAGAATCGCGCACCGAATCGCCGCCTGCAGACGCGATCGAACATCGGCTTGCAGCCGTCATTCGTCCATACGTCCCTGTCATGGCGCAAACGCGGCCGGATCGCCGACAGCACCACGAATGGCCGGGCACGGAATGCCTGCCGGCGGCAATATCTGCCCGGTTCGTCAGAAGGCTCTTCGTAATGTGAAGACATTGCGCGAGCGCGCCACATCGCATTCGCGGCACGGATGTTGACTGATCATGTCGATCGGTGAAATCGCGCTTGGGCGAACACAATCATCGTCACTAGAGGACCGATGGCACCGCTGCAGACCGTCTGGCAACTTCTCAATCAGGATACGGGGCTCTTTTCCGGCTTTCAGAGTCCCCTCCTCAGTTGGATCGGAGCGGGCGCGATCCTGACGTTCTGTCTCTGGCACGGCGCCTGGCTCTTCGCGGGTTTCCTCCACATCCGAAGGGCCTTCTCGCGCATCAACGCGTCGGTGGCACGGCTGCTCCGCGCGCGCCACACGGTCAATGCCGAATGGATTACCATACCGGGGCTGAGAAAAATGTCCGCTCCCCCGCCGGTAGAGAGCAGCCGGCGCGACCTGGACGATCTCCAGGAGTTGGACCGGTTGTTGCGGGCGGAACCGGCCTTTGCAGCCGCGTGGCTCTCGTACCGGAAAACATTTTCCGTCGAACAACCCTCATGGTTCATTGAACCCACAGTCCACACCGATCGTTCTTCGATCGAATTCTTTCCGTTGGAGACGCTTTGTGTCGGCCGTCTCGATATTCGCTTTTATCATTCGCTTCCGGCATTGATGACCGGCATCGGACTCACGTTCACGTTTCTGGCTATCCTGCTCGGCCTCAGCAAGTTGCATGCGGACGGATCACACATTGACGGAATTCAGGGGCTCATCAACGGCCTCGCCGGAAAATTCCTGACGTCGATCGTCGCGCTGGCCTGCGCCAATGCTTTTGGGTTCATGGAAAAGTCCTTGTTCTTCCGTTTGAGCGCGGCTCACCGACGATTGATCTCGTCGTTGGACGAAATGTTCCCCCAGCGCGTACGCGACCGCAGCAGCTCGGCTGATGCCCGTTCTTACCTGCATTCCCTTTCGCCGTCCGGAATCAGGAACGACACGCTCGTACACGTCGAGGAATCCATGAATCAACGCCTGGCCGTCATAGTAACCGCCCTATCCGATCTTTCCGGATCGCTCACCGGACTCAAGCTCAACGACCAGACCTCGAGCCGCGAGCAGCTTGCGTCCCATCTCGGACGGGCGATTCAGGAAGAGTTCCGGCCGCTGCTGGCTCCTCTTCAGGGCGCCATCGAAGAGTTAACCCGCGCCGTGGAGCGGACCACAAGCCATGCACCGCTGGCACACGGGGACATCGAACGACTGCTGGAACACCTCAAGCAGGGAGCCGAACGACAAAGCGAGGGCCAAGACACGGTCCCGCGAAGCCTCCTCACTCGCCAGGGCCGAATGCGAGCCCTATGGCAGAAGCCCGTCTCCCGTGGAGAATCGATCTCATGAATCAGCCGACCTTTCCCGGGTTCGATCATGAGGGTGAGTCCTCCGCCCACGGGATAACCGATCTCATGACTTCGCTTGCGGTGATCTTCATTCTCCTCCTCGCCGCATACGTCACGAGAGAAGAGACGCCGCGGCCACCCAACATTCCTTCTGCCAATCAATCCGTGATGGCCTTGCAAAAACAGTTGCCGCCTCATCGCCCGGCTGTCGCTGTTCAATCCTCGGACCCCGACGTGCTGAACATCGTCGTACCGGACACGATGCTGAATTTCGAATTCGGGAAGAGCGTCTTGTTGCCTTCCGGTGAAACGTTCCTTTCCGAGACCATGCCGGACTATGCCGCGATGATCTGCGGAGCCGAAGGGAAAAACGTCGCGTCTTTCGTGATCGAAGGCCATACGGACGACCGCGGTGACGATCTCCATAATCTCAAATTGAGCCAGGAGCGATCCTTTGCGGTCATGGTGAAGGCGCTTGAAATCATCCGTGTCCAGCTTCCGTCGGCTTACGATTGTTTTCAGAAAAAGACCTCGGCCAACGGGCGCGGAGAACAGGACTTGATCGTCGATGAGGACGGTCTGGTCGACCGGGGACAGAGCCGCCGGGTCGTCTTCAAAATTTACCTGCACCCCGTCTAACCCCTCTCCCGTCCCCCTCCTTTTGGGGAGTAGCGAGCGAGAACGGCGCCGCGATAGCGTGTCGTCCTCCGACCATTCACCTGTCGTGAGGAGGGCATCGCCATTCCAACCGGCTTACCGTTGCGGCTACTCGGGGTCTTTACGGGCATCTCCCTGCTCTATGCCTCGGTCGTTCCCTCGGGCTCCTTGACCAGCGAGTCGCAGGAAGCCGTCGAAACAGCTCGTTTATTGGCCTTGCTCCTGGACGCCGGCCGTCTGACCGTTGCCAGGAATCAGGACCTCATCAACGACCCGGCCAAAGGTGACAAAGGGTTCACCCCGGAAGTATTCGAGGCACAACTCGACCAAGAATTTCGTGAGCGGACGGGAGTGACCCTCGCAGGCATGCAGACTGAGGCCGTCCCGCCCATGGCCAGACCGTTGCTCGGTAAGTTGCTCGAAGAAAGCAAGAAAACGATCGCATACCATCAGGTGGTCATCAATATTCCAGGCGTACGCTATAAGGGATTGATCCCGGCTACGTTCGGCACAGAGACTGCCCAACGCTTTCAGAAGTGGTCGGGCGTGTATCTGAAGCAAACCGCTCCTCAACGCCTTGTCCGCAATCCGAACAACGCCCCGGACACCTATGAAGCCGATGTCTTGACGCGGATCGCTGCACGACCGAGCGAGTCGAGTTCCAACGGCATCATCAGCGAAGTCATGGAAGGCGGACGGACCATTCGGCTTCTCTTGCCGCTGTTTTACGGCAAGTCCTGCCTGGGATGCCACGGCGAACCGAAAGGGGAACGGGATATCTCCGGCTATCCCAAAGAGGGAGCGAAGGAAGGGGACCTGGGCGGAGCGATCAGCGTCAAAATATCGTTGAAGTAAACGCTGAATCGACGAGGCACTGGTTATCCTCTGGAAAAAAGCCCTTCTCTCCTGTTGATTTTATCTCCTTCCCTTTCTATCCTATGAAAATCCTCTAGGAGCTCTTCCCATGACGCAGACAGTGAGAATTGGATCCTTCGCCCTGGTCGTGGCTCTCGCGGGATTCAGCGCTACGACAGGAGCCCTCGCGGCAGCCGACGTTCCGGTCGTTCAGCCGGCCGTTTTGGACGAGCCTCCACCGGCGGACATGACCCAAAGCCCTCACGGCGACAATCTTCCTTCGCTCACGGCTGAAGGATCCAACTCCTGCGAGATCGTGTCCTGTGGAATGGGGCTCAAAGACACGTGCAAAATTACCTGTCCCTCCGGCAAAACACCGAAATGCAGTTGCGACTGCGCGAAGTCGTTTGGCCCCATGTGCACGGAGTACAAAGCCAACTGCCGGTGCGAATAACCACCGGACTGCCGATCGCCATTATCCGTTCCCGAATGCAATCGATCCTGCGGACGCCGAATGAGGCCGAGGATCGGCACCGCCGGAAGACCCCAAACGGCGCCGACCACGGCTTATCTCACCCGTTCCCTTACGCCGCCATACGGTAGACCCAACGTGACGATTCGCGTTTTGATTCCATGATCGCTTTGGCTTCTCGCGCCGACCCTGCTGCCACCAAGCCTCCAAAGAAGAGCACGCAAAGCCCCAACGCCGCGGCAATCAAATAGCTCATTGGAATGTCCATTCGCTCGGGCCGATCAAGGAGGCGACCGCCTGTCGACACCGGGGACACTGGAGAACCGGGCCTGGCCGTGGACGCGAACCGTTCCTGCGCGATGCCGCTTCGCTCCGCGGCCGCCATCAGACTGCCTATTTGATACTGATTGCCGGCCCAGGCGTCGTTCAGCATCGTCTTGGCCTGAGCCAGATGCACGATCGCCGCACCGAGCTGCTCTTGGATGGTCCGTTCGCGCCCGGCGTAATCACGCACCGCTTCGACGATCCACTGTCCGAGGCGCGGTTGCCACGTCGCGACAAAGTCGCGGTGGAGCCGCTGTCCCATGGATTCGGTCGCATCGATCATGCGGTTATTGTAATCCGATACATATTGGTCAGCGGAGAAGACCCCGCTCCTCAATCCGCGCCCCGTGAAATTCACGATGTGGCGTCCCATCACAGCTTGAACACGGGCCTCATGTTCGGCGGGAATCGTCTCCGCCTGCCGCTCGATTGCGAAGAATGGACGAGCCGATACAGCCTGTAGGCCGCGGAACGATTGGAAGGCACGTTCCCATTCCGCCGCGGCAGCCGATGTGATGTGATCGGTTTGCCTCTGCAAAAGAATCCGCTCGACGACGGCTTCTCCGAGTGCCTGCTGGAGCAGCGCCGAGCCGCCCGACATGCCCGAAGGCTCGACCAACATCGAGGACGACGGCACCATGAGGGCCCCGCTCGCTGCGAAAAGGAACAACAGCGCCCCGAATATCACGGCGCACATTCCAACTCCCACGACGACGTCGATAGTATTGTAGCGGTACAGCATAGCAACCTCCTTTCGAGGTTCGGACGGTATACAGTGTCTGGGATCGATCCGGAACGGAGTTGTGTAACACTGTTGATCGGAAGGCAGGAGACTGATCACACCCGGCAGGTCCGTTCCGTCGGATCGTGATTCCACGGAGGACCATCAGTCACCTAAGCGAACGATATCAGCAAGGAAACTTCAAATTACGCCCCAAGATGCCCCCGGTCAAGCGCCGGCAGATTGGCCGCCACTAGGGATCGTTACGCCTGCCGACACGGGCCTTTCCCAGTAAAGGGATTTCCCCAGTCCGATGTAAGAGATCTAATCAACAGGATGGTGCACGGAGTCTCACATGTGTTGGCGCGTCGCCTGTTATGGTCTGATTGTTCTTTTGGCCGCTTGCGGCGGTTCGGACAGCTCTCCTCCAGCAGCCAACCAGCCACAGACGTCGACTCCTCCCAACCAACAACAAAATCCATCGCCTTCACCGAGTCAGCCGCCTGTCATTCCACCCCCCATCCCACCGTCCCAACCGTCCCCCGTTCCGCCGTCCCAGCCTCCGGTCGTCAATGCAGCGGGACCTTGGCCTGTCACCGATCTAACCGTCTACGGCGCGGGACAGGGAGTCGCGGGAGAAATCATCGATGCAGGCCCGGACGACGCGCAAAATATCTGGATGGTCACGCCCGATACACTGTATCTGCTTCAGCCCGGACAACCGAGTGCCAAACCGTTCACGGCGGCCAATGGATTGCACGTGCAGACGTACACCGATCCCTCGTCGGGCCAGCAAACGGTGAGCACCATCACCGCGATGGCGGGTGGACAGGCCGGCGAGGTGTTCGTCGGATATCTGGGTTATGAACAAGAAATTCCGCCTCCGGCGCCCCCGCCCTGTTGCGTGCCCCATGCGGATTTCAGCGATCCCAGATGGCATTTGGGCCAAGCGGACAAGGTCACGCTGAATTCGGACGGCACGATCCAGGTGCGCCGATATGAATTTCTTTGCGACGTCACGACCAATTGCTGGGAAGAACGATCCGCGCGGCGCATGATCTTTGGACACAGCGGAACCGCCGCAGGCCACCTCTTCATCGGATTCGATCATGGCGTGACTCACGTGTTCAACGACACGTGGGGCGATCACATTCATGTGGAAACGGTGTGGGAGTTTCCCGACGGCAGCACCGTCACCAAGCAGGGCGATCAATATGGATTGGCGCTCTTCCCCAACGGAGATTTGCTGACCGGCTCGGCATACGGCGTCGGGACACAAACCTGGAACGCTGATCCGAAGGCCTGGGTCATGGGGCCATTCGTCTGGGCATTCACGACGTACGGACCGGCCGAACCGTACAACAAGGGAACGCATGATCTGGTCGTGCCGGCAGGCTATCGCGAAGACAACCGTGGGGCCGCCGTGACCCCCGACGGCACCGCATGGTTCATCAGTCTCTCTCAAGGCCTCGCGAGCTATAACAACGGCGTCGCGCGCGGAAACTTGGATCTCATTCGGACCTACACCGACGTGACCGGGTTACCGACTTCCGGTCTGATGGACTTGGCCGCGGACCCGGACGGCACGCTGTGGTTGGCCGACGCCGCAGGCCGTCTCCTCCGCTTCAATCCATCGACCTCCACGGTGCAGATATGGCCCGGTGTATCGAACGTTCGGCGGATCGTCATGGATACCACGGTGACTCCCAGAGCGCTCTATGTGTCGATGGGAGGCAGCGGTCTCGCGGTCATACGAGCTCAATAGACCATCATCAGATAACCCTCGCTTGCCGTTCGTTGCGGGCGGACCGCCGCATCTGTCGTTTGACCTCTCGGTTGGGACCGTGTTACAGTGGTCAATTCGTGCGAGCTCTGTTTTCGGTGCCTCACGTTTCCCGCATTTCCGTGTGTCAGTCTACGTAATCGCTTTCTCGCTTGTGCCGCCGTTTGTGCGTCGAGTATGTGTCGGGCCTCGCTGCATCGCCGCGTGACCTGACAGAAAACAACCGGAAGACCAAGAAAAGGTGAAAACAGCATGTCGAGCGTCTGGAAAGGCAACAAGACCGCGAAAAAAAAGACCAGACCGGCGTACAAGCCCAAGATCCGCTGGGAATTGCTCGGGCTCTCCGATCCCGATATGAGTCCGGCGGAAGAATCGATGGAGGCCATCAGGAAAGAGGTCTCAACCCTTGCCAGTCGCGGATTCGGACTCGGCACGCTGGTTCGTTCGGCAGAGACCGGCAACGGACGCGGGGGGAATCGCCCGAGCACAAGCAACGCGAAACGCCGTGGGACGACCCAGTAATGGTCATTTCATGACAACAGGCAGATGAACTTCTCACGCGCATAGCACGCGCAGGGAGGACGCCATCGGACGAGCAGGTAAAACGACTCTCGCCAAGCGGGACCGTGAAAAAGCGTTGCAGATGCATCGCAAGGAAAAAGAAGCCAAGCGAGCGTTGCGCAAGGCCGAAAAAAACTCGCGAAGCCAGGCCCCGGAGGGAGAGGACCCGGATTTGGCGGGACTTCATTGGGGTCCTCAACCACCGTTGTACTGAACCACCGTTGTGCTGGTGGGGTGCTCCGCTCATTTCCTAGACTTCGTCTTCAGCGCCGTGTCCTCCGCCATCCCGCCCGGCGACATGCGCCGCGTTCTCTTTCTTCTGACCCTTGATCCGCGGCGCCTTGTCTAGCGCCTAAACCGGGGATTTCTCCCGGCCCGCTCATTCAGACACCTTGTCTGTGCTCGGACACCGTGTCCGTCCCTGCATCGCAGCGCATTCTGTCCTCATCCGGAAACCGCGACTTTCTCGTTTCGCCGCCACGTTCCTTCCGATCACGCGAGCGGTCCATCCTTTGCACAAACGGCAGACGACGCTTCTCCAATGAAATTTCCAAAGAGGGCCGCCCATGCCGCGCAAGAAACAACAGCACGTTCGCGACGCGGACGCCGTGATCCGAGACTATTACGAGGGCGATACCCAAGGTTCTTTTCGGGACGATAAAACCGAACCGGTGTCCGAGGTTCACAACAGCCGGAACGAGTCGGCGTCTCATGCACCGGAACTTTCCGGCGGCGATATGGATGCCGCGTGGGACCAAGCGGACGTCGGAACCGAAACGGTAGGAGGCTCGAATCCGACCCCGGATCAAGACATCGTCGAGGACGTCGGCCGGGCCGTCGGGGTGACTTATCAGGACGACGAACCGCTCAAGTTCGGCGAAAAAGTGCCTCAGCGCGACGAGCGGCGTTGGGAGCTGGATCCCGCTTCTTCCGAAGACTACGACATTCGCGCAAGCGACACGCATCCCGCATCGCCTCCCTCGAGGGAGCACGCTCGCTCGCAGCGGGAACAGACCGGCAAGGCACGCAGCAAGAAATCCCGGTCGCGCCGTTCGTGAGGCTGACGTCCACGTCGGCGCACTGTCGCATCGCCACAAGCAGACATCGTGAGAGGACGACGTTTCGTCCCCGACTCACCGAAAGCGTACACACGGTGACGACTGACGTGCATCCGGAAGACAACAGGCTCGGCAGCGAACTGCGGACCATCGCGGTGCTGCGCGCGTTGCAATTGGGCGATCTGCTCTGTGCCGTGCCGGCCTGGCGGGCATTGCGAGGGGCGTATCCTCAGGCGCGCATCACGTTGATCGGACTTCCGTGGGCCAAGGAGTTCGTCGAACGGTTTCACCGGTACTTTGATGAATTCATCGAATTTCCCGGCTATCCCGGTCTGCCGGAACGGGAGCCTGCGATCCAGCGGATCCCATCGTTTTTCTCGGGCATGCAGAGTCGCCGGTTCGACGCGCTGGTCCAGATGCAGGGAAGCGGACATTACGTCAACGAGTTCGCTTTCTTATGCGGCGCGCAGCGGTTGGCAGGATACTTTCAAGCGCCGGATTTTTGTCCCGATCCCCGCCGTTTCATGCCGTACCCGGACGGCATCCCCGAAGTGCGGCGGCATCTGCGGCTGATGAAGTTTCTCGGGATCCCCGCGTTGAACGAAGACCTGGAGTTTCCGCTGACCGAGAAGGACGAGACCGCATTCCGGCGCCTCGATGAAGCGGACTCCCTCCGGCCGCAATCGTACGTCTGCATTCACCCCGGCGGAAGACACAGGACCCATCGCTGGGCACCGGAGCGATTTGCCCGTGTCGCGGACCAACTCGCCGCCGAGGGATTTCGCATCGTACTGACCGGCACCTCTTCCGAGCAAGAATTGGGCGAGGCGGTACGGGCTTCCACGAACAGCAAGCCGGTGAACATGATCGGCCGCACCACGCTCGGAACCTTGGGCGTCCTGCTCAGCCGCGCCCGCCTCTTGGTCTCGAACGATACGGGCCTCTCGCACATGGCGGCGGCTCTGGACGTTCCGAGCGTCATCGTGTGCATCGGCTCGGATCCCATCCGATGGAGCCCGCTGAATCGGCAACGCCATCGCGTACTCACGGGGAGAGAGACACCGACCGAACGCGTCTGCGAGGAAGCTCGGGCGGTGTTGCAGCCGACTCATAGCCGCGTCGTCGGCCAAGCCGTCGGGGAACCTTCGTCGGGAACGGATTCCGGCAAGTCTCGTCGTCTGCGCATCCTGACCTGGCACGTCCACGGCAACTACCTCTACTACCTCAGCCGCACGCCTCACGACTTCTTTCTTCCGGTCGGACGCCAGCAGCCTGGCTACGCAGGATGCGCCGAGGGATTCCCTTGGCCGTCCAATGTGCACGAAGTGCCGGTCGGCGACGTTCGCCATCGACACTTCGATTGCATCCTGTTCCAATCGAGAATCCACTACTTCGTCGACCAATACGAGATTCTCACCGAAGCGCAGCGCGCCCTTCCCCGGATCTATCTGGAGCACGATCCACCGCAAGAGCATCCCACCGACACCGTCCATCCCGTGGACGATCCCGATACGCTGCTCGTGCACGTCACGCACTTCAACCGTCTGATGTGGAACAGCCGCCGGACCCCCACCTGCGTCGTCGAACATGGAGTCGTGACGCCGCCGGGGTTGACCTATCGCGGCGACATCGAAAAGGGCCTCGTCGTCGTGAATCATCTCCAACGGCGCGGTCGGCGTCTCGGCGCCGATCTCTATGATTATGTGCGGTCCCGCGTGCCGCTCGACCTGGTCGGCATGGATTCGATCGCGGCGGGAGGCCTGGGAGAGATCGGCCACGATCGGTTGCCGGAACTGATGTGCCGCTATCGCTTCGTCTTCCATCCCATCCGCTACACCAGTCTTGGGCTGGCGCTCTGCGAAGCCATGGCGCTCGGCATTCCACCCGTCGCGCTCGCCACGACGGAAGCGTCCACCGTCATTCGGCATAACGTCTCCGGTTACGTCGAGACGGACGTGGACCGCCTCATCGGCTGGATGCAGGTCTTGCTCTCGTCTCAGCAAGAAGCCCGGCGCATCGGAGCCGGCGCGCGACAAGTGGCGCAAGCTCGTTTCGGGATCGAGCGATTCGCCCGCGACTGGGATGCCGTCTTCATGGAGTTTGTCGAACGCCGTACAAGAACGTGTCATTTCCCGTCGAACGCAGAGAACGCGCACGCAGGGGTCGCTTCATGAACCGGCAGATCGCATTGATCAGCGAACATGCTTCACCGTTGAGCCGGCTCGGCGGCGTCGATTGCGGAGGCCAAAATCTGTACGTGGGACAAGTCGCCAAGGCGCTGGCCGGTCTGGGATACGACGTCGACGTATTTACACGCCGCGACAGCGAGGTGCTGCCCGAAACCGCGGAGTGGGTGGACGGAGTCCGAATCATTCATGTCCCGGCCGGTCCCCCGCGTTTCGTCCGCAAAGAAGACCTCCTCCCTTACATGGAAAATTTTACGGACTACGTCGTGCGCTTCTGTCGCTGCCAGCGCAAAGCCTACGACATCGTCCATGCGAATTTCTGGATGTCCGGCCTCGTGGCGGCGGAGGTCAAACGGATCCTGGGTACGCCGTTCGTCATCACGTTTCATGCACTGGGGCGGGTCCGGCGCCTGCATCAACGGCATGCCGATGAATTCCCCGATGACCGATTCGCCGTCGAAGACCGCATTGTCGCCGATGCCGACCACCTCATTGCCGAAGCTCCACAAGACGAAGAAGACCTGATCCGACTCTACAACGCCGACCCGGCGAAGATCACGATCGTCCCCTGCGGATTCGATCCGAACGAGTTATGGCCGATCAGCAAACCGCTCGCCCGCATTTCGCTCGGCCTCCTGCCGGAGGAGCGGATCATTCTCCATGTCGGTCGCTTGGTGCCCCGGAAGGGTATCGATACGATCATCCGGGGCTTTGCCGGACTCGTACGCCGTCATCAAACGGCGGCAAAACTCTTGATCGTCGGCGGCGAATCGGACGATCCCGATCCCAGTTTCACGCCGGAAATCGGTCGGCTGCAGCACATCGGTGAAACCGAGGGCATGGCTCAACTGGTCACCTTCGTCGGACGGCGCGGCCGCGATCAGTTGAAGTATTACTACAGTGCCGCCGACATGTTCGTCACGACGCCGTGGTACGAGCCGTTCGGCATCACTCCATTGGAATCGATGGCGTGCGGGACGCCGGTCATCGGCTCGAACGTCGGCGGCATCAAATTCACCGTCAGGGACGGTGAAACAGGCTATCTGGTCCCTCCCAAAGATCCCGAGGCATTGGCCGACAAGCTGGCCCATCTCTATGCCAATCCCAAACTCCTCGGCGTCTTTGGCCGTCAAGCCGTGCAGCGCGTGAACGATCTCTTCACCTGGACGAAAGTCGCCAAGGGTTTGGCGGCGCTCTATGAGCAAGTGCTCGCCGCCAACCGGCCTGAGCCCGCAGCAGAGCCAACCCATTTGGCCTACATCGACCGCCGGTTCGATGCGGCGCTCGCCGTGTTGGAAGAATCGAGACGGCGACTGCGAGGGCCCTTGATGGATGCAGCGCGACTCCTCATGGACTGCTTCGGACAAGGCGGCAAAGTCCTGGTCTGCGGGACCGGCGACAGTGCCACGGCGGCGGAATATCTGGCTGCCTCGTTCATCCGGTCATTTAGAACGTCAGACCGTCACGGGCTTCCGGCCTTCTCCATCAATCCCACTCAGAGAGTGAACGATCCCGATTCGTCCTATGAGATGGCGCAGCGGGTGCACCTCTTCGGTCAAGCCGGGGACATATTGATCGCGATCAGCGCCGACGAGCCGTCGGATTCCCTGGTTCACGCCCTGAGGGTCGCCCGCGAACGGAATCTACGGACGATCCTGATGCAAGGCCGCGATGGAGACGCCGGTACGGTAGCCGACGTGACCCTGCCCATTCCCAGCGACCAACGGCAATCCATCGTGGAGTTGCATCTGCTCGTGTCACACCTCCTTCTCGCCCTCGTCGATCGTCAACTGGAAGGGATTGCGGAATTGCCGTCGCGGCCGGGTGCGGTGCGCACCCTCTGGGAAGCGCCTCCGCGCAACAAATCTTCTGCGGGTCGCCGCCCACGTATGACGCTGACGCGCGGCGCCAGAAAGTAACCGCATGCACCAGGCACTCACCGACGCCGTCGCATTCATCACCGGAGGCGCTCAAGGGCTGGGCGAAGCGTTGTGCCGCTCATTGGGAGAAGCCGGTGCCCGCATTGCTGTCGTCGATATCCATAAAGATCGCGCCGCCGCCCTCGCCGGCAAACTCCGGCAGGAGTCGGTCGACTGCCTGCCGGTTTCCTGCGACGTGACGGACCCGAGACAGGATCGAGAGGCGGTGCAACGGGTTCTCGATGCGTATGGCCGAATCGACATCCTGATCAACAACGCCGCGATCGATCGGACCGTCGCGATCGAGGAATTGGACGTGGAGGAATGGGACCGTATCCTCGCCACCAACCTTCGCGGTCCGTTTCTGCTTTCCAAGCTGATGCTGCCGCTGATGAAGCAACGGCGCTCGGGCCACATCGTCAACATCGTCTCGACGGCATCCAAGCGGGCGTGGGCCAACGCCTCCGCCTACCATGCCAGCAAGTGGGGCCTCCTGGGCTACAGCCACGCCCTGCATGTAGAAGCGCGCCCGCACCAAGTCAAGGTACTCGCCGTCGTCAGCGGCGGCATGCGGACGCCGTTCCTTCTCGAGCGGTTTCCGGACCTCGATCCCGGATTGTTGCAGGACCCGCGGAATGTGGCCGATACGGTTCGTTGCCTGCTGCAACTTCCATCCGAAACGGTCGTGCCGGAAGTGATGGTGATCCCCATGCGAGAGACCTCATGGCCCTGAAAACGTGAAGCACAAACGTTTCGAGTTGCGGGTTTCGAGTGGCGAGATTTCGGAACACGAAATTCGAAACGCTAAACTCGAAACTCCGGAGCGAGATACGAGAGACGAACGACGAGAGACTAACATTCGATGCCCCATAGCGCGATTCCCAAACGACCGGCCGTCTTTCTCGACAAAGACGGCACCGTCATCAAAGACCAGCCGTTTACACCGGATGGCGTGACGATTCATCTTCTCCCCGGTGTCGCCGAAGGGTTGCGCCTGCTTCACCGCGCGGGTTTTCTGCTGATCGTCGTCACGAATCAGGCGGGCGTGGCGGAAGGCCGGTTCACCGAAGACCATGTCAGGCACATGGAAGGAAGTTTGCGCTTGGTCCTTTCGACGTTCCGCATTCCGTTGAGCGGATTCTATTATTGTCCCCACCATCCGGCCGGAGTTGTCCGCCGGTACGCGGTGCGATGCGCGTGCCGGAAGCCGAATCCGGGCATGCTGATGCGAGCAGCAGAAGACCTCCATGTGAATTTGGAGCAGTCATGGATGGTCGGTGACATTCTCCACGACGTTGAAGCGGGACGGTGGGCGGGCTGCCGCACCATCCTCATCGATAACCGCAACGAAACTGAATGGATGATGAGTGAGATGCGTTGGCCCGATTACCTGGCAAACGGCATGCTTCAGGCTGCCCGGTTGATTCTCGAGTCGTCACCGTCGCCTTCGTCGCGGTTGTCCGCATCGCAGGAGGCCGAAGATGGCTAGGCAGGATGTTGAAAAAGTCCGCCAGCTTTGTTCTCGCATCGCTCAGAGGCTCAACGTACCGAAAAGAGTACGCCTCCCCTCTTCGCTCGCTGCGGCCGCGCTGGACGGCCTTTTTGAACATCCTGAGGGATTTTTAGATCCTCTCGGTGATATTCGGGTTCTGGTTAGAGGTAATCACAATGGTTGTTCAACAGCCTGCTAGCGCCGCAGCCGGGACACGGGCTGCCGGGCCCCTAGGGGCATGGTGGAAGGCGCGGCATATCCTGTGTATCCGCCTCGATACGCTAGGCGACGTCCTAATGACGGGGCCCGCCATGCGTGCGCTGAAGGAGTCGGCACCGCAACGGCGCATCACGCTGCTGACCTCGCCGGCAGGCGCGGAAGCCGGCCGCCTGCTTCCCGGCGTCGACGAGGTCCTGGTGTATGAAGCGCCGTGGATGAAAAGCACCCCTCGCCGAACAGAACCGGACATTGATCTGTCGTTCGTGCAGTCCTTGCGGGACAGCCGGTTCGACGCCGCCGTCATCTTTACGGTCTATAGTCAGAATCCGTTGCCGGCCGCTCTCCTCTGCTATCAAGCGGGCATTCCGCGTCGTCTTGCACATTGCCGTGAAAATCCCTATCAGCTCCTGACCGACTGGATCGAAGAACAGGAGCCTCACGTCTTCGTCCGGCATGAGGTTCAACGGCAACTCGACTTGGTCGCCTGCGTGGGAGCGCGGACGTGGGACCGCCGCCTGTCTCTCTCGCTGCCGAGCGAAGCGTTTGACGAGATCGACGCGCTCCTCGAGCCAAGCGTTGACCGCCAAAAACCATGGCTCGTAATGCATCCAGGCGCCAGCGCCCCGTCGCGCCGATATCCGCCGGAGCATTTCGCGGTAGTCGCCGGACGTTTGGCACGCGAATTCGGCTGCCAAATTGTGTTCACCGGCACGGCATCCGAACGGGGTCTGATCGCCCGCATCCAAGACACCATGCACGCCGCTTCCCATTCCTTGGCCGGCAATCTGTCGCTCGGCACGTTGGCAACTCTCCTCTCGCGCGCGCCGCTGTTGGTCTCCAACAACACCGGGACGATCCATGTCGCCGCGGCGGTGGGAACACCGGTCGTCGATCTGTACGCGCTGACCAATCCGCAGCATACGCCGTGGATGGTCCCCCGGCGGGTGCTCTTTCACGATGTGCCGTGCAAATTTTGCTATAAGAGCCTTTGTCCTGAAGGGCACCATGATTGCCTCCGGTTGGTCTCTCCGCATCGCGTGGTGCAGGCCGCCTGCGAAATGCTCGACGAGCGCCGGGACATCCGACCACGAACGGAGCTTCCGCTTGTACACCCTCGGAATTAACGCCGCGTTCCACGATCCTTCCGCCTGCCTGGTCCAGGATGGGATGGTCGTCGCCGCCGCCGAAGAAGAGCGCTTTACCCGCATCAAGCACGGCAAGCGGCCGATTCCCTTCAGCGCGTATGAGCTTCCCTTCCATGCCATCGATTATTGCCTCTCCGCAGCGGGGATCGTGCTGACGGACGTCGATCACGTGGCCTATTCCTTCGATCCCTACATCAAACTCGGTCATCAAAAGCGCGCAGCGGTCACGCTGCCGCTCGAGCCCAGCGCAGGACCGCCGGACCAAGAATGGGAAACGCCGTGGGACCCCCTCTTCCTCGCGCACATCGTGAATGCACCGCGGCATCTTGCCGGCGGCGTCCCGCACCATCTTCAGGTTCGATTTCGGAGTGCCTCATCCGACGGCCCGTACCGCTGGCATTTCATCCCGCATCATTTGGCGCACGCGGCGAGCGCCTTCCATCCGTCGCCGTTCACGCGCGCCGCCGTCATGACGCTCGACGGGCGCGGCGAGAAAGCGACGACGACGTACTGGCTGGGCCAGGACCATCGACTCACTCCGCTCGGCGCGGTCGAGATGCCCCATTCGCTGGGACTGCTCTATGAAGGTCTGACGCGGCACTTGGGCTTCCTGCACTCATCGGACGAATACAAAGTCATGGCGCTCGCCTCGTTCGGCAAGCCGGCCTATCTCGACGCCGTTCGAGATCTCGTTCGCTATGAGGGAGAGGGCCGATACCGGATCGCCTCGATCGATTGGGAGGGACGATTCGGGCCCCCGCGTCCGGCCGGGTCTCCGTTCGAGCAACGCCATTACGACCTCGCGCGCTCGGTGCAGACCGTGCTGGAAGATACCGTGATTCAGCTCGCTCAGTGGTTGCGTGACACCACCCGGACGACGGATCTCTGTCTGGCCGGAGGCGTGGCGCTGAACTGCGTCATGAACGGCCGTCTTCGCGACAAGGGCCTCTTCCGCCATATCTGGGTGCAGCCCGCGGCCGGCGATGCCGGAACATCGCTCGGCGCCGCGCTCTGGATCGATGGCCGCATGAGGGACTTCCCGACCGAGCGGCGCTACGTCATGGACCATGTGTTTCTCGGTCCGCACTACGACGATGCCGAGATCTCGGAATTCCTCCGCCGCGCGAAGATCCGCCATCGGCCCATGATCGATGTCGCGCACGAAACCGCCGACATTCTGGCTCGCGACCGTATCGTGGGATGGTTCCAAGGCCGCATGGAATTCGGCCCCCGAGCGCTCGGCGCACGATCGATCCTGGCCTCGCCCTTGTCGCCCGGCATGCAGGAACGGATGAACGACCTCAAGGATCGTGAGGATTTCCGGCCCGTGGCCCCCGTCGTCCTCGAAGAACGGGCGTCCGACTGGTTTACCGATCACGGTCCGTCTCCGTTCATGTTGTTCGTGTCGGACGTCCTGCCGCATCAAGCCCATCGAATTCCCGCCGTCCGGCATGTCGACGGGACGGCCCGCGTCCAGACGATACGCAGGGAGCAGCATCCCCGCTATTACGACGTCCTGCAGGCATTCGGGCGGCGTACCGGCGTCCCCGTGCTCGTAAACACGTCGTTCAATACCAGGAGCGAGCCCATCGTCTGCACGCCCCGCGACGCGGTCGAGGCCTTCTTTACCTCGCCGTTGGATGCGTTGGTCATCGGATCGTTCCTGTTGGAGAAAGACCGGTAGAGGGCTCCAGTGAGTACGAACCACCTGCTCTGCTCGGTCGTCATCCCGACCTACCGGAGGCCGCATCTGTTGCTCCGCTGTCTTAGCGCGCTTTGTACGCAAACGCTCGACAAGGATCGCTACGAAATCGTCGTGGTGGATGACGGGGTAGATCGGGCCACTGAACGGGTCGTCGAATCCTGTGCCCGCGTCCGGACTGCTCCGTCCATTCGCTACCTGACGAGTCACGCGTTCGGCAGCGGCCCCGCGGTCGCACGCAACATCGGCTGGAACGCGGCGCGTGGCAGAATCGTGGCCTTTACCGACGACGATTGCCGGCCGCGACCGGATTGGTTGGCGGCGGCGATGCCGGTGTTCGACGACGAGCAGGTGTCCGGAGCTTGGGGGAGCATTGTCGTTCCGCTTTCGGACGAGCCGACCGACTACGAGCGCAATACCGCGGGGCTGGAGCGGGCTCCATTCGCAACCGCCAATTGCTTCTACCGGCAATCCGCCTTGTCGGTCGTCGGTGGTTTCGACGAACGGTTTACGACGGCGTGGCGCGAAGACAGCGATCTGCAGTTTTCATTCATCGAACAGGGCTACAAGCTGGTCCCGGCACCCGATGCCGTCGTGGAGCATCCGGTGCGGCCCGCGCCCTGGGGTGTGAGCGTCCGCCAGCAGCGGAACAATCTGTTCAACGCATTGCTCTTCAAAAAACATCCGGCGTTGTACCGGCAATTCATCCAACCGTCGCCGCCCTGGCATTACTACGTCAACGTCGTCGCCCTGCTCGGAGCGACGGCGGGCTTGGCGTTGGAATGGTCGTCCCTGCTCGCTGCGGCCTTGACTATTTGGGTCCTGGAAGTCGGTCGATTCTGTGGGCATCGCCTGCGGCATACATCGCGTCGAGCGGCCCATGTCGCGGAGATGGCGGTGACGTCCATCCTGATTCCGCCGGTGGCGGTCTATTGGCGCCTCAAGGGAGCGGTCAAGTATCGTGTGGCATTCTTTTGAAAAGCAGGCTCGAGGTCAGAGACGAGAGGCGAGAGCACAAAAAAGCGCTTCGCCCGTCCCTCGCCCCTCGCCTCCTGCCCATGCCCGCCTGAATATCGGCTGCGGCCCCAGCATCATGCCGGGTTGGATCAACGTCGACCGGCAGGCTGGTCCCGGCATCGACCTCGCCTGCGACATTCGGCATGGCATCCCGCTCGCCGGCCGAACGATTCGATACATTGTCGCCATGCATGTCCTGCAGGATCTTTCGTTCGGAGATCTCCATTCCGCCCTGGTCGAACTGCGCCGGACCCTCCAATCGGGCGGCGTTCTCCGCCTCGGCCTTCCGGATCTCGACAAGGCCATCGACGCCTACGTGCGCAGAGACCATCGTTACTTTTATGTCCCGGATCGCGACGCGCAGGATATCGGCACCAAACTCATCACGCAAATCACCTGGTACGGATCTGTCCGAACGCCGATGACATACGGCTTTGTCTACGAGCTGTTGACGCGTGCCGGCTTTCGGGAGATCCGTCGTTGCTCGTTCAAGCAGACCTTCAGCCGCGATGAGGAGATCGTCCTATTGGACAACCGCGAGCGCGAAAGTTTCTTCGTGGAAGCCGTTCGGTAAGAGAAGCCGGGACGGCCGTTCGTCACCCGTCACCGGTCACGCGTCACTCGTGAGTGTCACTGGTCACACTGTCCTTATGGTCCCCGGCCCGCTTCGTCATCTGCTGTTTCTCTCCCCTCATTGCGACGACGCCGTGTTGGCCTGCGGTTGCGTCCTGGAATCTCACCCCGGCTCCGTGGTCGCGACGGTGTGCGCGGGACGGCCGAGAACAGGCGACGCCGTCACCGAGTGGGACGCCGCGGCCGGCTTCGGCCCGCATGACGATGTCATGGCTGCGCGGCGGGCCGAAGATCTGGCAGCCCTCTCGCTGCTCGGCGCCTCGCCGGTCTGGCTCGATTTTCGCGACCGGCAGTATGAGCCCGCTCATGAGCCCCGTGACCTGCAACGCGCCATTGACGGCCTTGTCCGCGCCATCCGGCCCCATGCCCTGTTCATTCCGCTGGGACTCTTCCATTCCGATCATCGGGCGGTGCATGACGCGGCAGTGAAGGTCTCTCTGGTCCACCGATCTCTGGCCTCGTTTCTGTATGAAGATGCGCTGTATCGCCGCATTCCAGGACTCGTGGAGCAACGGTTGACCGCGCTCGCGGACGCCGGGTTCTCCGTGACTCCCGTGTCGTTTCCAAGCCGCGATCCATCGGAACGGAAAATGCAGGCCGTACAGCGCTATCGTTCTCAGCTTTGCGCGCTAACGACAAGGGGACGTCCTGGTTATCTCGATGCCGTCTCGCCGGAGCGATACTGGCGAATGACACGTGCCGTATGACCGACCGATGTCAGGCTCAAGTAGGCGGAGAAGCAAGCGGTGATCCGCGAATCACCGCCGTCGTGCTGACCTATAACCGGGCCAACGAAATCTTGCGCACGCTGCACCGGTTGCAGTCCCTGCCGGAGCGACCCGCGGTCGTCGTCGTGGACAACGGCTCTGAGGACGGCACGGCGGAAGCCGTCTCGCGCTCATTTCCGGAAGTCGATCTCATCCGCTTCGGTCACAATATCGGCGCGGCGGCCAGGAACTCCGGCATTCTGTTCGCCCGCACGCCCTATGTGGCGTTGTGCGATGACGACACGTGGTGGGAGAGCGGGTCCTTGAGGCAGGCGGCGGATTTGCTGGACCGATACCCGCGCGTCGCCGTGCTGACCGCCAAGGTCCTCATCGGCCCGGAGGGACGGGAAGATCCGACTTCATTGGAAATGGCGCACAGCCCGTTGCAGGCCGGAGAGCCCTTGCCCGGCACACCGCTCCTGGGATTTCTCGCCGGTGCCTCGGTGATCCGCCGGTCCGCCGTGTTGAATGTCGGCGGTTTCGAGCCGCGCCTCTTCATTGGAGGAGAGGAAGCTCTCGTGGCCATGGATCTCGCCGCAGCCGGATGGCACATGGCGTACGTCCCCGACTTGATCGTTCACCACCATCCGTCGATAGTCCGCGATTCGGCCAGACGACGGCATCTCCTACTCCGCAATGCCATTTGGGTCGCGTGGCTCAGAAGACCTTTCTCGAGCGCCATCCGGCTGACATTCCGTCTGTTGAAGCGCACGCTTCCCACTTCCGAACGGATTTCCATGCTGACCGCCACGCTGGCGGAGTTGCCCTGGATCGTACGACGCCGCAAGGTTGTTCCTCCCGATGTCGAGTCCGAAATCCAAAAGTTGGAAGCGGCGTAACGTAACAGCTGATAGCCAATAGCTGATGGCCGATAGAAGACGAATGTAGACAGTCGGCCCTTATCCTTTCCATCGGCTATCAGGCTATCTGCCATAACGGACATCCTGTCCGTCTCGGCACAATATGTGACAGCCAGACAGGTACCTCCCGTTCGCTTCTTCTTCCTCCATTTCAATTGCGACAGAGTTTCCAGTATTTTTCGCGCCATCAGCCATCAGCCATCTGCCTCCTGCTCCTCTCTTCGGCCGACCATCGGTCCGGTCTTTGCACCATGACCCTGTGGAGTGAAACCAGCGGAGGAATCGTTATGCATCACGAAGGTGGAAAATCTTTGGAGCAGTACAAGGCCTGCATTGCCGCCTGCCGATCCTGTGCCGGGATTTGCAATACCTGCTCGGACGACATGATCGGGATGCCGTCGCACGGCGATCATGAATTGATGGCGCGGTGCATCAGGCTCTGCCGGGAATGCGCCGACATCTGCTCGCTTGCGGCGAATTGGATGAGTCGGCTTTCACCGCTTGCGGAGCCGTTGTGCCGGCTCTGCGCCGAAGTCTGTGATGCCTGCGCCGAGGTCTGCGAGCAGCATGCGCCGCATCATGCCTTGTGCGGACCTTGCGCAGAGGAGTGCCGGCGCTGCGCACGTCAGTGTCGGGACATGGCGGGCGCCCATACGATGTAGCGGCGTGTCGGGCCATGACGTTCTGGGCCGTACGGCATTCCATTGTGCCCGACCTCGAAATCGAGCGGCGTGTCCGCGACAAGCTCCGCATGCTCGTCCGCTATCCGGACGCCATCCGTGTCGCCGCACGGCGGGGATCGGTGACGCTCAAAGGTCCGGTGCTGGCGGACGAGAGGGAATATCTCATCCGGCTGCTGCGCCGCTTGGACGGCGTGGAAGGCGTGAGCGATCAACTTTCGGTCTACGAAGATGCCCTGACCGCTCCAGAGTTGAGGCCGCTGGTTCGCCGGGCTCCACGGGCGACAGGCCCGTCGGCGGCACCGGGAACGGCCGAGAATCCATACGACAACGAGGCGATGTTCCATCTTACCGAAGACAGCCTAGGACCGCTTGGATCGACTGTGAAGGGTTTGACGCAAGCAGAACGTCTGCGCCTGATGCGATTGCGCGAGAAAGCTCAGCGCATCAACGAAGAACTGACACGCGGTCGCCGGCCGGCCGGAGAACCCGGCGCGTCGGAGTACGGCAGAAAGGAGTATCCCATGCCTCTCATCCGAGACGTCATGACGCCTCAAGTAGAAGTCATTTCGCCGGACGCCACGGCGGAAGACGCCGCGGACCGTATGAAGCAACTGAATATCGGAGTCATTCCGGTTCGCGATGAACAGGGGCTCGTCGGGATGCTCACCGACCGCGATCTCGTCGTTCGTGTCATGGGCGCTCACCGAGACCCGAAAGGCGTCCTCGTCGGGGAAGTGATGACGCCGGACATCGTCTATGGATTCGAGGATCAGGACGTCCAAGAAGCCGCGATGTTGATGGCGGACAAACAGATTCGACGGCTGCCGGTGCTCAATCGGCAGCGCGACCTCGTCGGCATCCTGTCGCTCGGCGACCTCGCGGTCCATGGACAGGACCAGCATCTGAGCGGAGAAGTCCTCCACGACGTCTCGCAGCCCAGCGAACCGAAACGATAACAATAATAAGAGCTGATGGCCTGTAGCCGACGGCGTATGGCAGAGACGAGCCGCGGTTCTCGCTCGGCCATATGCCAGAGGCTGTTCGCGTTCAGCAGGAGGTGGATTCATGACCGACGTGTCCATCAACAAACAGGAAAAAGAATCGGAAACCACTCGGACATCGGGTTCGAAACAGCCGATGGAGCAAAGAGAGGAACGGAGCGTGTGCGTCGAGGCACGCCGTCTCTGTTTTCCCTGACCCCGCGGGATTTCTTTTCCGCCAGCCCGTTTGAACTGATGCGCCGATTTACGGAAGACATGGACCGGTGGTTCGAAGGCACCGGGCAGGGATGGGGCCCCTCGGCCATGAGCCTGTGGTCTCCTCCGGTCGAGATTGCGGAAAAAGACGGGCAATTCACCGTCTGCGCCGAATTGCCGGGTCTTCGAAAGGAGGACGTCAAAGTGGAACTGACTCAGGACGGGCTGACGATCCGGGGCGAGCGGAAGCGGGAACAGGAAGAGGAGAAGGGAGGGATCTACCGTTCCGAACGGAGCTACGGTTCCTTCTTCAGGACCATCCCCGTTCCCGACGACGCCGACATGGATCAAGCCAAAGCGACCTTCGAGAACGGTCTGTTGACGGTCACGGTTCCGCTGCCGGAGACGACGAAGCGGCGCAGGGAAATTCCGATCGAAGGAAGCAGCGCCGACATCGGCGGGCAGACGACAGATCACCGGCGACAAGCACAATCCGGATCGAACAGCGGCCAGGCAAAGGCGGCCTAGTCGCGGCCGACACAGGTAAAGAAAGAGACATGGCGAATCGACGATCGAGTGCGCAACCTCGTAAACAGCGGCGCAAACAGGAGAGTAGCAGGAAGAGCGATGTAGCGAGCACGTTGGAGAACGTGCTGAAAGAAACGGAACAGGCGAATGCCCGGGTCACCAATCCCCGAGAAAAGCGGCGGGTCGTACCGAGCCGGCCCTGTTGAGTCGGAAGTCCGACGCGCCGCTACCATTCCACGACCGCTTTCAGCGGGAGATGGTCCGAAGCCCGAAGCGAACGTTTCGTCCGGTGAACGGAGAGGCGAACCAACATGCCGGGCGGGCGCACCCAGATACGGTCCAGGGCAAAGACAGGTGAAAACGCGGGAAACGTCGGAAGCGCGGGCGCATGACCGAAAATCTTTTTGATGAGCCGGAGGGGCTTTCCCCAGAGGAACCATTCGTTCAAATCCCCCATCAAAAGACAATGCTGGGTGCCGAACCGCGTGAGCAGCCGCTCGACCTGGAACCGGCGCTCGGCCGGTCGGAGCCCGAGATGGGTGGCGATCAATTGCATGGGTCCGCCGTTGCAGCGCAGATCAACGTCGATGGCTCCCCGCGGCTCCCGCGCGCCGAACGACAAATCGATCAGCCGGACTTCATGGGCGGCGCACGTCGTCAAGACGGCATTGCCGTAAGGGCCCTTGTGCTCGACCAGCGTCGGACCCGCGATCGCCCGCATCTTGGTCTCTTCCGAAAACCAGTGCAGCAACTGCAAGCCCCGATGCGTCGGCGAATCCACCTCCTGCAACGCAATGACATCCGCCTCGAGCTCCTTCAGCACCTCGGCCACCCGGGCCGGATCGTATCGCCGGTCCCACCCGACGCAGCGATGAATGTTGTATGTCGCAAGCACCAGTTTCATCGTGACGCTGCGGTCCTCTCCGTGAAAGTTCGGCGCTGTACTGCAAACCGAATGCCTCTGCCCCCATACCGCGCACGGCGCTCATTCCCCGGAACGTTTCTCGCGCTCAGTCATCCACCGGACATGCGCGACTATGGAATCCTGTCGAGCGGAACAGATGTCCGGCCTAAGACACAATGTCCGGTTCTCTGACAATGCAGCACCGACATATTGAGACAGGAACCGGCCTGGTTCTATCGGTCTATGTTTTGCACCACTGAAACCGAGCGCCGATCACCATCGAGGGACAACCATGTCGACGAACAGGCCGCAGAAGCCGCCGCAGCACCAAGACCGGCAACCGGGCGTCGAATCGGAGATGACGCCCCGCCCCAAGGCGGTCGATCGACAGTATCGGGGTAGCGGCAAACTGGCCGGGAAAGTCGCGATCATCACGGGTGGAGACAGCGGCATCGGGCGAGCCGTGGCACACGTCTTCGCAAAGGAAGGCGCCGACGTGGCGGTGCTGTATCTCAATGAGCATAAGGACGCGGAGGAAACCAAGCGCCTCGTCCAGCAGGAAAGCCGCCGTTGCTTGACGATGGCGGGAGACGTGGGAGACGAGCATTTCTGTGCCGAATCGGTCGAACGGACGGTGCGGGAGTTCGGCCGGCTGGATATCCTCGTGAACAACGCCGCCGAACAACATCCGCAGGAATCGATTGAGAAGATTACCGTGGATCAATTGGAGCGCACGTTCCGCACGAACATCTTTTCCTATTTCTATATGACGAAAGCCGCCCTCCCCCATCTGCACGAGGACAGCGCGATCGTCAATACGATCTCGGTCACGGCCTACAAGGGCAGTCCGCATTTGCTCGATTATTCCTCCACCAAGGGCGCCATCGTCTCCTTCACACGCTCGCTCTCGCAATCGCTGGCCGGGAAACGGATCCGTGTGAACGCGGTCGCGCCGGGTCCGATCTGGACCCCGCTCATTCCCGCCACGTTTCCGGAGGAGAAGGTCCGGTCCTTCGGCGCCGAGGTGCCTCTCGGGCGGCCGGGAGAACCGGAAGAAATGGCGCCGAGCTATGTGTTTCTCGCGTCGGACGACGCCTCCTACATGACCGGCCAAGTGTTGCACCCAAACGGCGGGACGATCGTCAACGGCTAGCGCAACGAACATACGGACATCACGCAAGGAGAGGGACCATGCCAAGACAATCGCAGAAGAAATCGGGCGGCGGCTCGCCGCGGAAAAAAAGCGCCGCCAAGAAGAGCGCGGACGCGGTCGAGATCTTGAAAGCCGATCACGAGACGGTCATGTCGCTGTTTCGCCGTCATGCCTCCGCTTCCCCGGAAGAACAAGCCGCGCTCGCCAAGCAGATCTTCAATGAGCTGGAGATCCATTCGATCGTTGAAGAAGAAATTTTCTATCCTGCGCTGCGCGAGCACGGCGATTTGAAGGAACTGGCCGAGCTCGAAGGCGAAGAAACCGCGGACGTCGTCGACGGTCAAGACCTTTCCGAGGAAAGCGACGAGACCGAGGAGGAAGAGGACGATGAGGAGGTGACCGCCGAGGAGGAAACGGAGGAGGAGGAAGGCGAGGACCTCATCACGCTGGCCTACGAAGACCACAAGGCTGTGAAAGACATGATTCAGGAATTGAAGGGACTCGACCCATCCGAGGAACGATACCGCACCCTGTTCGACGAACTGCGGGAGGCGGTGACCGACCACGTCGGTGAGGAAGAAGAAGTCATGTTCCCCGAAGCCAAACTGAAGCTCGACATCAAGCAAATCGGGGAGGAGATTATCAAACGCCGCAGCGACCTTGCTTCTTCGATGGCGGCATAGTCTGCGGCATGCCATCGGGCAGTCTGAACGATCGTAGGCACGGCAATGCACAACCAGGCCGGCGAAACGCAGACAGGATCCGGTCCTGCGCCGGCTTTGGTGCCGACTCTTGTCGGAACGCCGCCGTTAACCGGGACAGAAGCCATTCGTTCGGTCCCCCCTCCCCGCTTCCTGCAGATCGAACCGGTCGGACAATGCAATCTCCGCTGCCAGATGTGCCCCATCCAATTTCGCCGGGACGGACCGCCGCATGGGCCGCCGGCATTTCTCCCTTATGAGGAATTCTGCCGACTGATCGACGAAGCTCCCGGCGTGCCCGAGCTTCATTTGCAGGGTCTCGGAGAACCGTTGATGCATCCGCGGTTCTTCGACCTCGTGGCCTATGCCGTGGCCAAAGGCATGCGCGTGACCACGAACACCAACTTGACGCTGATGACGTCCCTCCTCTCGGAACGGTGCATTCGCAGCGGATTGCACTATCTCCACGTGTCACTCGACGGCGCGACGGCCCCGACGTATGAACGCATCCGCACGGGTGCCTCGTTCCTCCGCGTCGCCCGCCATCTGGAACAGCTCCTTGCCGCGCGAAGCCGGCTCGACAGTCCGACGCCGGCGGTCGGGCTCGTCATGGTCGTCATGCGACAAAACCTGCACGAACTTCCCGAACTCGTTCGCCTGGCGCGCCAATGGGGGTTGGACGAGGTCTTCGTGCAGCATCTCTGTCATGAATACGGAGAAGCCACCTTGCCGGTTCAGTATCGGTCGATGAAGGAGTTCGTCGAAACGGAGACTCTGGTCGCGGAAGACGCCGATCGGGTCGCCCGATACTTCGGCGAGGCGCGCGACGCGGCGAACGCTCTCAACGTCCGGCTTCGTCTTCCGCGTGTCTGGCGCACGCCCCATCCGCCTGGCACTCCGGGACGGCAACGCTGCGATTGGCCGTGGCGGGGCATGTATTTGAGTTATCAGGGTCTCGCCATGCCCTGCTGTATGATCGGCACGCCGGATCGGTTCAACTTCGGCAGCGTTGCGGGGAAGAATACGACCGCGCTGTGGTACGGCGCGGAGTACGAGACGTTTCGCAGCCAGTTGGAGTCGGATGAGCCCCCTGACATCTGCCGCTCCTGTTCCCTCTACAAGGGCACGTTCTGAAGATGCAACCCGACGACCGGCGTGCGGAGGCCTTGCGGCGGATGTTGATCGAGCAACGTCAGGCCGTTCAACGAGAGATCGATGAATCGCTTCAGCGATATCGCATGGGGCAGGAGCGCATGCGGGATGAATCGGTGCCCGATCCCGAAGACTCGTCCCTGCGAAGCAGCATGGGCGACGAGCGGCTCGCGCTCCTCGAATCCAAAAATCGAACGAGAGACCAGTTCGACGAAGCGCTCCGCCGCCTGGATGCCGGCGCCTACGGCATTTGCGAGGAATGCGGCGGTCCGATCGGTGACGCGCGCTTGAATGCGCTCCCCTTCGCTCGCCGCTGCATCGCATGCCAGGAAAAGCTCGAAGCGCTGGAACAGGTGGAGCGCAAGGAGGAACGGGAAGATATCTAGCCCGTCAACCACGAGTGTCCTCCAGCCTCAAACGGATCGGCAGTCTCGATATTCATCAGGACCTGTCCTTTCAACGGCGCAGTTGGATTGTCCAACGCATCGCATGGTGGCTCCTCGCGGCGGTCGGTGTGGGAGCACTCTTGGGCCTTTTCGGCGGGGGGCCCTTCAGCAGCGCCGTCGCAGACGATCCGTCGCTGCCGTTCACGCTCGTCTACGATCGATTCGGCCGGCACCACAGCCCGCTCGTGCTCCGTATCCATCTCAAGCAGAGACCGGACTCCGGTGATGAGCTGGCCGTCTGGGTCTCGCAGGACTATCTGCAGCAAGTGCGGATCGTCCGCATGATGCCCGAGCCTCGCCTCACGCTGGTCTCGTCCGAAGGTTCGACCTATCGGTTCCCTCTCGCAGAAGGAGCCGCGGGCGGCACGATCACGATCCATCTTGAAGCGGACGCGATAGGAGCGCTTTCGGGAAGACTCGGCCTGGCGCCCGACCGGTCTCTTCCCTTTACGCAGTGGATCTACCCTTAGGAAGATGTTGAAAACGGCACTATCTCACCCGCCCAACCCCGGTGCGCCCAGACGCGCCCTTCCCGGGCTTCGTTCCCGGGTCATGCCAAACAACACGAATTGATTCACAACCTGAGGAGGATTCTATGGATGCCGTCCTACACGCGTTCGCCGTCTATCTGTTTCTCATGCTGATGTTCCGCATCGCCGGTCGGCGAACCATGATGCAATTGACCAGTTTCGATTTGGTCCTGTTGCTCATCGTGAGCGAGGCCGCACAAAACGCCATGATCGGCAACGACTACTCGGTGACCAACGGCTTCTTGGTGATCTTGACGTTGATCGGGCTGGACATTGTGTTCTCGTATCTCAAACACCGGTCGACGTTCTTCGAGCGGTGGCTCGACGGAGTTCCCATGGTCATTGTCGATAACGGCCGCCCGTTGAGCGCACTCATGGAGAAAGCCCGAGTGGACGAGGACGACATCATGACGTCGGCCCGATCGTCGGGATTGGAGCGCATGGATCAGATCAAATACGCGGTCTTGGAGAGCAGCGGCAGCATCTCGATCATTCCGCGAGGGAAATGATGAACGGCGACCATCGCAGCGCCATCATGAGGCGGTCGCGAGCTTTCTGTAATGGTAATAGGGCTTGATCCGCTTGTTTACGAACCAGCCGATGGACTCGGCATGGATGAGATCGATAAACTCACTCACCGGCACGTCGAAATATTCGTAGATGGCCCTTTCCGGATATTGGATATACAGGATTTTGCGTTCTTCTTCATAGCCGACCGCGCGAACGCCCTCAGAATCGACTGGCATCAGTCTCATTCGCCACCTCCGTTTCCTTCTATTTCATCAACCGCAGGCATGGAATACAATCCCGGTCCGGGGCAGTCTGCGGATAGAGTCTGATAGAAACATCCGGATCGACAAGTCGCTCGTAGGTCAGACCATGGAGCCGGAATCCGATCCTTCAAGAAGCCGCCTGCTTGTGGTCGCAGCGACCATCGTCATCAATATCATTGTGGTGGCTCTGCTGACCTTCGCACCCTGGTCCGACTGGAAAACCGGTCTCGCGCTGAACCTGTTGGACAACGCGATGCTCCTTGGCTACATGGCGCAGCATCGCGATGCCATCCTCGCGCGATTCATGACCTTCGGCTTGGCGGTCGGGGTGATCGAATTGGGAGCAGATGCCTGGCTCGTGGACTACACGCACACGCTGGACTATTCACCCGGCGGCGGGCCGATGCTCTGGCGCTCGCCGGTCTGGATGCCGCTGGCATGGGAAGTCGTCGCCGTTCAGTTCGCGACCGTGGGTCTGTGGCTCCGGCGTCGATTCGACGGATGGGGACTGATCGCCGTCGGGCTATTGGGAGCGGTCAACATTCCGTACTACGAGGAAATGGCACGACACATCAACTGGTGGCAGTATGCCGGTTGCCGCATGGTCTCCTATACCCCGTACTACATCATCCTCGGCGAATTCGGCATCGCCATCATACTGGCCCTCCTTGCGAAGCGCGTGGCACGCGGCGATTGGGTCACTGCGCTGCAAGCAGGCGCCGGCGGAGGTGCCGGCATCTTCTTCTGCTACGCCGTTGCGTACGGCCTTATCGACGGCCTCATCCCTCGCTGACAACCGTAGAACACGCCGCGAGCACGGTTCCCTCCGCCGGACGTGTCAATCGGCGGCCAGTTCCTCGGATGTCAGCCAGGTGAAGGCCTCTTCGAACTCACGGAACGCCCGGAGATGGTATCCGCGATTGGTGGCACAGAGCTCGAGAAAGGCGCCGCGATCGAAATCATCTTTGGGTCTGTTGAGGATCGCCACGCGATGATCGCGGCTGACGCCGAGAGAACCAAGATCGTTCGCCAACGTCCAGACATCGACCGTGCTGGCTTTCGAGCTCGCTTCCCGACTGTCGATGAGAATACGGTCGACCTGACGGCTCGCACATGCCGCCATCAGCGCCCTCAGCAGTTCGCGGCTCGCCTTCAGATCCACCGTGCCGGAAACATCGGAGCGCATGAATTCTCTAATGGGGATGATCCGTACGTCGTAGGCCATCTTCCACCCCGTCGTCCCGCTCGTCGTCGCGGGGGAAGCGAGCCTAGCACCTTCCCTCTTCGAACTTCAACGCCGCCGCACGTCGGTGCTGCTGTCGCCTCACCGCATCAAGCTCCACGGGCGGTTGCTTCCAATAGAGCCTGGCGTTATGCAGTCTCGCTGGAGTACAGTGGCCGAGTTTTCACTAAGAGGAAGTCTTCTCCGCCCCGCGCAACCGTGAGGACAGGGTCGCGAGGGCGACCAACGGGATGAACGCCTACCTGCCGTTGCCCGATATGGTGTTGGCCATCACGGTGCTGCTCGCCGTCAGCGCCGTGATGATTCCTCTTGCCCGCCTGCTGAGGATCGGACCGGAAGTAGGCCTCCTGTTATCCGGCGTCGTACTGGGATCTTCGCACTGGCTCGGACCGACCCAGGTCAACCGCGTGCGGGAGATCTCGGAACTCGGGATCGTCTTTTTTCTCTTCGTCATCGGTTTGGAACTCGATCTTCGCAAAGCCTGGTCTCTGCGGCGGTACGCGTTGGGACTGGGATCTGTACAAGTCATGGCGACCGGCGTCGTGCTGATGGTGTACTGGCACCTGTTCACCCCCTCGTGGTCGCTGGCTTTGCTTCTCGGACTGGTCCTTGCGAATTCATCCACCGCCTTGGTCTTTCGGATTCTGGAGGCGAACCACGAGCTCAACGAGGACCATGGGCAAGCGGCCTTCGCCGTGCTCTTGTTTCAGGACTTGACCGTTGTGCCGCTGATGGCATTGATTCCGTTCTTCGTCGGAACCGGCCCGGCTGATCTGGGCCATTGGTGGGACGCCGCGCCGGCCATCGGCATCATGGCGGCCGTCTTTGTCATCGGCCGGTACGTCTGTCCTTGGGTCCTTCGCCTCGCCGCCATTCGTGACATGAAAGAGACCTTTACGGCATCGATCTTTGTTGCCGTATTGGGAAGTGCGTGGCTCGCGTCGCATGTCGGCTTATCGATGGCGCTTGGCGCGTTTCTCATGGGAGTGGCTCTGTCGGGAACCGAACAACGGCATCAGCTTCAAGAAGAGGTCATGCCGCTGAAGAACTTGCTGCTGGGACTGTTCTTTGTGTCGGTGGGTCTGTCGGTGGACGTGAGCGTATTGAGCGACCATGCGGCAAAAATCATGATGCATGCCGTGGTGATCGTGGCGGCCAAGATCGCGGTGCTGTATGTGTCGGCTCGCGCTTTTGGCATGGGACATGGCCCGGCCGCACGGGTGTCCTGTCTCCTGGCGCAAGCCGGAGAATTCGGCTTTGTGGTCCTCGGCCTATTGCTGGCTTCAGGCGTCGTCACTCCCGTTCAGTTCGCGAACGGAATCGCGATCATCGGATTGACGACGATCGTCACACCGTGGTTGAACGACATGGGCCTCGCATGGAGCAGACGGCCATCAAAGAGATCGGTTCGTTGACGGCCCCACGTCACTCGTACCATCAATCGGCCAGTTGAATCTCGCGATCCATGCCTTCGCGTGCCACGATTCCCCTATTGAGCAGTTCCTGCCGAACGCGAGGCGAGACCGTCCCAGTCGCCCAGAGCTCAACTCGGACGTGATCTTTCGTCCGCCGAAGCTGGTTCGAGAGGCGATCGAACAACGCTTCGGTTTTCTGCATCCAAATGGCGTAATCGATCGGCGCGGGAACGAACAGGCTCCGCTCTTTGGACCGTCCAAGAGCAATTCGTCCCAGCGTCGTGATCTCCACGATCGGCAGAACCTGTTCATTGTAGGCCCGGAGCAATTCAGCGGCCTGCTGATAAAACAACGCCTCCTCTTCGGACAACGCATTCGAGGCGACGGTGATGAACCGGTCGCGGCGTTTCGCATGAGGCAACGCTTTCAAGCAGGATACGATAATGGTTTGATGCCGCGGCGAATAAAACGGGTGATCGAGAAATTTATTGGCGAGGTCCTCGCGGATTCCCATCGACTTGAGATGCCGTAAATTGAACAGGCGCAAATCGGCCGGCCCATGCTCTTCAATCGCCCGGTTCAGCACTTCCACACTGTTCAGCCCGATGAGTGTCAACGGCAAGGGATTGGGAACTGGCACAAGCAGCATGGCAAACATCGTCGTGTACCCGGCGAGGCTGGCCCATGCGACTCGATCCAACTCGAGTTGCAGAATCGGGTTCGACGAATACACATCTACATGGTAATAGGCTGCAATCCGTCTCTTATAAGCGGAGACCTGAATCAGGTTCTTGAACGACGAGTCCTCGTACGGACCGGCATCACGGGAACCAGCGCCGGCAGCCGACTCGAGTAAACGATAGGCCCCGCGGGGAATGCCGATCAGTGTGTCTTTCGGTTCCGAAGCCAGGCGGCCGACAGCCTGAATCGGCTCGATGAGGACCTTGACCGCCGACTCCGCCGCCACGCCTGTCGAGTAGCGTTGCCGCAAATCGGCGATGGTTTTCAGTTCTTGACGCAACCGCCGCAGCATCGCGTCCCCGTGAGCCAGGAAGACGCCGTACTCGGTCGGGACCGTGTAGGTATACATGTATCCGTCATGCTGAACCGGTTCTTCGATCCGGACTGAACGGGAGGCATCGGGAGAAGCCTCAACATCTTGATGATCACCACTCGCTGATTTTCAATTGAACGCCACGCTCTCAATGGGACGCCCTTGGCTAGGAACGTACGGCCATGCCTCGCCCATGTCAAATCCTCGTCCCCGCCCGAAAACTGCGCCTGGCTTGGCGCGCCGGTTTGAAGCGTTTGCTGTGACTCCCGAAGGACTTGAACACGAGTCTTTCTTCCTTCACAATTTCCGACCATTCCAGCCGTTTGGGTTCGATAACTCGCACTCTTGCCGAAGGACAGGAGACCGACCATGCCGCATCACTCCGATACTTATACCGATCTCGGATCAGTATTCGACGCCCATGTGAAGCATGAATTTATCGATCATGATGTGGACGCCACGATGCGAACGATGGTTTCGGAGCCCTATCTGCTTCACGTGCCGACCCTCACAGGCGGGGCCGGAAGTCGTGAAATTCGCGCCTTCTATGAGCGGCATTTCATCGGGAAATGGCCGTCGGATACGACGGTGTCCCAAATTTCACGTACGGTGGGATCCGATCAAGTCGTCGATGAGTTGCTTCTGAGGTTTACGCACGATACGCCCCCGGCATTCATGCTGCCGGGCGTGGCGCCCACCGGAAAGCACGTCGAACTGCCCGTCGTGGTGGTGATGAAGTTCGAGAACGGGAAGATCGCCCATGAACACATTTACTGGGACCAAGCCTCCCTCTTGATCCAAATCGGCTTATTGGATCCCAGGATGGTGCCCGCGCTCGGGAGAGAACAGGCCCACGCGCTGCTCGATCCTTCCCTGCCGTTGAATCGGTTGATCGACAGCCCACCTTCCTAACCACCGCCGGAGGAAAGGACACGCACGCTGTCGTCCGTCGCGCCGTTCGCATTGTGCTTCCTGAGCTTCCATCCCATTGACGCCGCCTCCAAGCTGTAGTGCTGGATCATCCGCTCGCAGTTGTCGGTTCGGACGAGATACACCGTCGCCGGCAAGGAGGTCGTCTGCTCTTCGCAGGAGATGATCCTGTTGTCCGCGAAACGTCCCGTGACCTGCGCGGCCTGCAGGGCGCCCATCGGGGAATAGTCCGCGAGGATCACGGCTCCGCGTGGGACCTGTTGGTCATAGGCCAAGGCAAATCGTTCCGCAGATGTGTCTTGAATATAGGGCGCCAGGAAATACCGGATCTCGTCGCGATAGGGCAGCGATGAGGATCGACTCGGAAGGGTGACGATGCCGTGACCCACGAGCGCCGCAATCACGACGAGACAGGCGGGATGCGCCAGGATGCCGCCTACTGTCGCATAGGGCGTCGAGGCATAGCGGCCGTAGTGCTTCTCGATGTACGCAATCCCCAAAATCACATAGAACGCTCCACCGGGAAGAAAGAACGTGAACCGATCGCTGACGTCATAGCTGACGGCAAAGAGCAGATTCAGCGTGGCAGCCCACCACAGGACCCCTTCTTTCCTTCCCCGCGGGACAAGAAACCCGAACAGTCCGACCCCAACCATCGAGATCAGGACCAACAACATGTACGACTTCCCATTCCATATCCTATCGAACCGCAGCAATGCCCCTTCCCAACCGACCGACGACCCCCCGTCCGAATCCGTCAAAAACATGCGCATCAAGGTCAGCAGAGATTCCCCCGCGAGCAACTTATGAACCAAAGGGGGATAGCAGGGGAACATTCCAAGAAAAAAGCCGGGAATCGCCAGGACAATGAGTCGCCACCCGAAAGCGTGAAGCACATAGAGATAGAGTGGGAACAGCACAATAAACGTCAGTTGATGCGTGGCCGCTCCAAGCCCGGTGAGCAGGCCCAATGCAAAGATCTTCCAAGTGCTCGGCAGACTGAGCTCTTCATCGAACATGAGCCAATACGAGATCAGCACGAGCAATAAGTGAAGGGCATACACTTCCATCTTCGTACTCACCCAAAAGACGCTGTGCAAAAGAACCACACCGAGAGCCGCCAATGCCGCATAGGGACGGCTGACGTTCAAGGTCCGGCTCACCTTGTAGGCCATGTATGCCAGAGGGACGAGTAAGAAGCTGTTGAGATAGGCCACCGCATAGACTCCGAGCCACTGGAACAGCACCGCGTTCAGCGAGTAATAGAGCGGATGAGCCGTGGCGCCCACATTCACGGGGAAATAGCGTCCCTGCGCCGCATTCAGCAGCATCACGCCGTTGTCCATCCATTGGATCGGACCGCTCGATGCCCACACGCTGAGCATCAACGCCGCCGACAAGAGAGCCCACGTGATCCCTGGCGGCATGAGATTTCTCCCGATGGATGGCTGTAGATCCGGACGCAGCTCGGACATCGCTCGATTCAGATGTCCAGTCTGTTGAACAGTGGGGCCGGAAGATGGCGGATGATCCACATGATGAGACGCCACTTGGACGGCACATAGACGACCGGCCGCCCCTCCTCAACGGCGGCCACGATCCGCTTCGCCACGTCGTCGACCGCCGCCAGGGATGCGCCTTTCGCCTTGAGACGCGCCGTCATCGGCGTGTCCGTGGGCCCGGGTTTGACGAGCACCACGCGGACGCCGGTGCCCGCAAACCGGTGCTGTAGGCCTTCTGCATAGCGGTCGAGCAATCCTTTCGCGGCTCCATAGATGTAGTTGCTTTTCCGTCCTCGATCACCGGCGACCGAACCGATGAACGCGAGAGTCCCATGCCCTCGTTGGGCCAGATGATGGGCAAAGGCTTCCGCATAGAGAGCCGGCGACAGTCCAGTGACGGCAAGCGCGTGCCAGCAGGCATCCAGGTCCTTTTGACACGACTCTTGATCGGGCAAGGTCCCATGGGCAATCAGCACCACATCCGGAACTCCTTGCACCGCGACATCGTCCGAGAGCCGGCGGATCGCTTGAGGATCGAGACAATCTTCCGTTCTAATCTGGAAGGTCGAACCGGGGCTGCGGACGTGCAAATCCTCCGCAACGTGCTCGATCCTGGTTTTGTCGCGTCCCACGAGCGTCATGTCCACGTCCACATCCTGCACCCAGCGACGAGCACAATGCTCGGCAATGGCCGAAGTGGCGCCGACGATCACGAATCGCTTCCGTGGAGTCATATCAATGGCCCATCAAACGTCTCGACAAGCCCGAACTGATGCCAGGGTCGCGATACTGCAGGAACGAGTCAAGCTTCGGATAGCCCTGCTCGAACAATGAGCGCGGCATGCGCGCATCCTTGGCCGGATAGAGCCTTCCCTTGGCCTCGCGGACGATGGCGTCGAGGCGGTCGAACAACCTGACCGTCCGCTCTCCCTCGTTGGGCACGTCGAGCGCCAGCGTGACGCCCGGCTGCGGAAAGCTCATAAGCCCCACGGATTCCATGGCGCCGAACGTCTTCAGCACCGCCAAAAAGGAGCCCGTTCCTTCATCCGCAACCGCGCGCAACAGCGCTCGGACGGCGTCGAGGCTGTCCTGAGGCGGTACAACGGTTTGATACTGAAAGAACCCTCGAGGGCCATACAACCGGTTCCACTCAAGGAGCCGGTCCAGCGGATAGAAGAAGGATTCATAGTGCATCGTCTTCTTGACGGCGCGGCGGCCGTTCAAACGATAGTAGGTTTCGTTGAACGAGCGCAGCGTCGCGCGGTTGACGAGGGACAGGGGCGGCACGAACGGCACGATCCACCGGCGGGCATGACCGGCAGCTCTTCCACCGGAGGCTGTGAAATTGCCGCGCATGAACAGCCCGCGTCCTCCCTTGCGGTCCAGACAATCGAACCAGGACACGCTGTGCTCCCAGGACGCCGCCGATTCATGCGACAGCGCCATAAATTCACCCAGGTCGCCGTAGGCGATCGTCTCCGTCTCGAGCCAGGGACCAGGCACCGGTCGCAAGCGGATGGCCGCTTCGGTAATGACGCCGGTGAGTCCCATGCCTCCCACCGTAGCGGCAAACCAGTCCCGACGAAGCGCCGGGCCGCAGTCGAGCATGTCTCCATCGGTGCGGACGAGGCGCATCCACTCCACGTGATGACCGAACGAGCCGACGGCATGATGGTTCTTGCCATGAACATCATTCGCAATGGCCCCGCCGACCGTGACGAGTTCCGTACCAGGCGTGACCGGCAACATCCAGCCGCGCGGGACGACCAGCCGCTGGATATCCCGCAACAGAACCCCTGCTTCGCACACCAATCGCCCCGTCACTGCATCGAAGCTAATGAACCGATCCAACCCGGTGGTCTTCCACAACACGCCGCCCGGATTGAGACAGACATCTCCATAGCTTCGTCCCATGCCATGCGCGAGACCAGGCCGATCTCGTTGTATGTCCTCACCGACGCGGCCGCGGTCGCACAGGACGGTCACCTCGTGGTCCCACCTGCCGAGACGACCCCATGACGAGACGGCTACCATGACCATGTCACCGTGCCGGCCGCAAGCACGCACGCGAAGGCCACACCGGTCAGGAGACTGACACGATCCGTCACGGCGAACACCACGGCATCCTCATGCAATAGTTCCCGATGAGCCTGCGTCCACATCCAGGAGATCCAAAAGAGCGTCACCGGTATCCCGGCCCACAGAACCTGCGGTGTCCGATACAACTTCACGACCGAGGCGCTGTTGAGATAGAGCGCCATCACGACGACGGCGGCATATCCGGACGTGATACCCAATATCTGGATCAGCGGGGCATCCGAGATCCGGTACGCGCGGCCTCGGGCATGGTCCTGGCCCGCGTGGGATAGAAGCCTGAGCTCCGCATACCGTTTGGCGAATGCCAGGGACAAAAAGAAAAAACACGAGAAGGCCATGAGCCAGAAGGACGGTTCGATGTCGGCGACCGAGGCCCCCGCCAAAATGCGCACGGTATAGAGCATCGCCAGCGTCAGACAGTCGATCAACAGCAGCCGCTTCAGCCAGAACGAATAGGCGCACGTCACGCCCAAGTAGACCAATAGCCAAGAGACAAAGGGACGGCCGATCGAGAATGCGCTGGTCAGACTCACGGCGATCAGCAGAGGGACCAGAGCCAGACCCATCCCGACCGGCACAAGACCGGCGGCAAACGGCCGGCTTGCTTTGCGCGGATGTTCCCGATCGTCTTCCAGATCAAGAAGATCGTTGCAGATATACACAGCCGATGCCGTAAGGCTGAAGGACAGGAACGCGAGCACGAACGGCGTCAAGAGGTCAGGGCGCATGACTTCATGCGCGGCAATAATGGGCACAGCCAGCAAGAGGTTTTTGAGCCATTGATGCAGACGCAACACCCGCCCCCAGACGGCGAGTCCCACAGCCGGCGGCGAAAACACGCGCTCGACCGTGCTGCACGCATCCGCTCGCTCCGTGAGTCCCTGTGACGCATTGACCACGATGGCACGCCGTGCATGTCTCCAGACGGCCAGGTCATGATGGGAATTGCCGACGTAGTCGAAGCCCTGGTGACCGAATCGTTGAACGAGAGCCTCGGCCTTCGACATGCCCGCCAAATTGCGCGTTCCATCGCTGGCAAGAATCTCATCGAAGATCCCGAGATTCCCTCCGATGGCTTGCGCGACCGTCCGGTCGGCCGCCGTACACAGGACGAGGGTCCGGCCATCGGCTCGTTGTGCCGTCAACCAATCCAACAATTCTCGATTGACCGGCCACGTGTCGGGATTGATTTTCGTATGGAGCGCCACCTGCTCCTTGAGTCGCGCTTTGCCGCCCAAGCACCAGCGCGGCAGTTGCCACAGCACGCTCGGCTTCTCCCGAGCCAATTTGCAGAGGGATTCATGCAGGCTGTCGGTACGGATCAATGTCCCGTCAAGATCCACGATCAGCGGATAGTCACGGCCGTAGTCCCGCGCCGCCGAAGACACATTGGTTTTTGCAGCTCGTGCCATAGCGGTCGGGCTCGCGGAGTTGTGCTGTCCTATGAACATGAAGAGAAGCCGCCCGGCTCTGAACTGGGACACTCCCTTGAGGCGAAAAGGAAATGAGCCGTGCGTTGAGCTAGGGATTTCTCGTGTCACACGGTCCGCAACACTGCGGTAGAGATCGTCCCGCCCGCAAGAAATCAGAACAGTCTGTCTTGCCTGCGATCGTCGATCCCTCGGTTTCACGATTCATCATTGATAGAATGTCGATCGCGGATGCGGTCGGGTCACACGGTATTAACAGTCGAGGGAGGAGGAATGCGATTGAAGAAGCCACGGTGGTTTATTGCAAGTGCGTTGTTGGCCGCCTCGGCCGGCTGCTCCTCTTTTTCGATGCCGTTGGAGCCGACCAATACCTCGATCGCCGATGCGAAGGAAGGCCGAGACTGTAGGGTGCTCATACTCGGGATCGGCGGTCATGAACATGGCGTCGCCGCCGCCATGCGCCAGGGCGGCATGACCAAGCTACGGAGCGCAGAGTATCAGGAGAAGACCTTCATGGGCTGCGGGACAGAATGCGTCGTCGCCCGCGGAGAATAGCTCGCCAACCGCCACCATGCCGTCACCAGAGCCAAACGGCTCTGTGTGAAAAAAATTACCACTAATTATTCCCCCCTCGTATGTAGGGCTCGACAGACTGTCGCCATGTGCTAGGGTCCCGCGCAAAGCTTCACAATGGAGCGGACTCCCTCTCTCGCCGTTCAACAAACGCCGGGTCTCTATATCGGCATAAGGGAATCACGGGGTACACCAACAGAAGGTGCCACATCGTGACAATGCTCCTCAGACGTTCTATCCTCACTTTCCTGACATTCACTCTCTGCATCATGGTCACTGCATGCTCGGATGTCCCGGCTCCTTATCGAATCGCCAACACGACCGATCCACGGTACGAGGACGAAGACGTCCGATTCCGGACTACTTATTATTTACGAATATTCGATCTTTGCCCCATAGGGACGGCAAACACCGACGGTATTAATTACCAAAGCCGGCTTGCGAATTGGGTGACAAAGACCAAGGGCGCCTACACAATTTACAGGGATTCTCTCTATCGGTTTCGCATGACCGGTCAGGCACGCGCGCTCTTTTCAAACGTACGTTTCGAGTCGGGCACTCTCCGTGCCCATCAGTTGGACCCGTTTGGACAAACCATCGAATTCAACGGGACATCTGGCAGATTTTCCGCACCGGCATCCACACAAGCAGCGAATATCCCTTCATCGGGCAACAGTAAACCTCCCTCTCCGCCAGGAATCTCAGAAGCTCCGACATCAAACACAGAAAAGTCTGATGCGCAGTCTTGCCCGAACGGAGACCCGATGAAGCCGGAGTTCTTCCTCCTTGGACCGGAAGGCACGAAGCATTTGGACCCCGATGAACGTTTGGTCATGGCCATGTCGTCCGATGCCAGACCGCTCGTGAGCGCGCTACAGTTTCTGTCCGAGAATCTCACCCAACAGAGCACCGAGGCAACGCTGCTGTTCAGGTTCGAATATGATCGCCAGCACGCCACACGCGCAAAAGATATCGTCGGTACAGAGCCGGATACGGACAAGACTGAACCGACTCAGCAGGACGTCCTCGCAAGAATAGATCGGGTGCTGAACTTGTTTCAGCCCTTTGGTGGCGACACATCTTCTGCATCGCTTGGAATGTCCGTGAAGGGTCAACGATGAGCATACCGCGTCCTCTTCTGACGGTTTTTGCGGTGCTGCTGACGGCAACGATCGGCTGCACCAATAATCCGATAGCGGGCGCAGGGGCCATGCGAATCGACATCGATGTCTATAAGGGACCGTTATCGCAAGAGCCTGAGATTCAGTGGGGCGGCATCATCGGATACCTAGAAGAGGCCAGGAGAACGATATTGGAGAACACGAATTTTCTTCTCGTCGTCGTGCAGAGTCGGGGCTTTGCCGCTCCGCAACCTGATCAAAATGGCGACTACTTCACCCCTACCCTGCTGCACACTCTGCTTCACGGGACCTCGACGGCCAGCCTGCCGAAAGATGCATATGAGTACTATGCGTATAGACCGAGCGACGATGGCCACCAGCAACGAGGCGACCCCATTAGCTGGTGCAACAAGCTCGATGCAGAGGGTCTGTTTGACGAAATTCGTTATCTCGATTGTCTGACATTGCGCACGCTCTACATAGATAGTCTCGACGCCTTAGAAGAGATTGATGAGCTATTACGAGACTATGTCAAGCCGGTACATCCGAGCCCAAATAAACCGGGCAAAGCTTGGATTCCAGACGATGCCATCGAAATGCTGACAGAGATTGCGGAACTGAGTAACGAATTCCGTGCAAAAGCCTATCGTTGGTCGGTGAGTAGCGCCGCGGGGCAGTCGCTCGAACCGGATATCCGCGTCTCTGTCATAGGATTCGTGATGATCTTGTCGGAATACGGCAATCAGCTCCAAGCGAGAGCTGATGCACTTCTCAAGCAACACAGCTCGCGCGATCCGAAACGCGATGCGCGCGAACTGCCGCTCAGCACCTATTTGAGGGACAGCGACCCCACCGAGTTTCTTCACCTTTATAACTGGCTCGACGCCTCGGACGATGGAAGCGCATTGTACAGACTGATCAAGAACATCCTTCCCGGCGCCGCTTCCATGCCGGTGGAGGATCGCATCAAAGCGATACAGAGACTGTACTCAGATCACTTCTGGTCCAAGATTAATTCGGTCCATGCCAGCGGACGCGGAAGAGTGAACATGGTTTTCGTCAAAGACGAGATCGGCAATTGGAACTTGAAAAATTTCGAGAACTTACCCGGAGAATTGCTCGAGAGCTATTTCAAAGTCGGACAAAGTCTGCTCCAGACGGCAGCTTCCCTTGCAGGCGACGCTGCGAGCGGAGGAAACACTGCGGCGGTCAAAACTCTCCTTCAGACGGCAAACGAAGCAATAGGACGCAAGCATGACAGTGCGGCTTCTGCCGCCCGGACTCGATTGCAAGCGGCGGAATCGGAATACCTCTCGGCGCTCCAGAACATCAGGGCCGCCCTTGCACAACCGGTCAGCGCCGGGGGACTCACGCCTCAAGCGGCACTCACTGAAGCCGTGAAGGCGACAACCACATTCCAGGGCAAAATCGATCTGATAAAAAACGCGTACACCGCGTCACAGAAGAGCGCTGGCGTGGCGTCTTCAGTGCTCGGCTCCATCGCAGAAAAGACGCCATCAATCAAGTGAGAATTGCGGTCGGCGACATGACCGATGATGCGCGTTGCCGTAACAGCGGTCGTGGTTGCCACTCATCCAACAAGATGAAGAAACGTACCCTATTATTCATGGCAATGAAGAAAATAACGCCGCGGCAATTGAGGTCGAAGAGCGAATGATTGATGAGACCGTGAAACTGCTCCCCTTCGTCCGAAAGGCGATATGCTAATCGTGCCAGGTCGTCCGGGCAGTCGAGCACTCTTGTGGTGGCTGTATTCTCCGGATGGGGCACGTATCAATGTGAACCGACTGAGACTGATCCTCGGTGGACCGAACTCTTCAGGCTCCAATGAAATCCAGTGTAGGAAAGTACTTCATGGTCTCGGCAGAGACGGCGATGACCCAATCGCCAAAAATATCTTCGTCGTGGCAACGTCTGATTTGGAGCCGGATACTGAATATACTCTCACGCTGACCGATGAAGCCGATTCAGCGTCTGCCAGGACATTACCTGTAGCCGGTGATCTCAAGCCTCTCTCAATTGCGGTCGGAAGTTGCTACGGCCGGAGCCGGGGCAAGGAGATCGATGCCTGGCTGCAGCTCAAGGACTCGTTCAATGAACCCAATGACCCTCTCAGATTCCGGATATTGTGCGGCGATCAGATCTATTTGGATTTAGATCCGGATGACGACGGTACGATCAAAATCTTCACCCCTCCCGTTTGGAAACGTTACTTGGAGCAGTGGCTGGACCAACCATTCCGAGATTTTCTCACGGCATCACCCAATATCATGATGGCGGACGACCATGAATTCTGGAACAACTATCCGGTTCGCAACCGTGGATGGAATTTCTGGGGCGATCGTGAACTCGGAGGCGAGACGGGGCAAAGGTTCGATAGAGCCTTTTCACTCTTTCAAGCCGCCTTGAATCTGGACGCCGGCCGCCTCGTTGATGATTCGTCCGAAGCCAACCGAGCTGCGGTCGATCGCCAGTTACGCGACAGCGTCCGAACCTTTGAAATGGATTTCGGGTTCATGAAACTGCTGATACTCGATGTCCGGACGCGGCGAACCAGCAGTACGTTCAATGGCGGAAACGGCCGGCTGGCCGCGCCACGGTTCGACGGCCTACCCAACGTCCGTTGGTTGGAGGATACCATTCGCTCACTCAAGGCACTCACCGTGCCCGCCGTACTCGTTCTTTCACAGCCGCTGGTCGAAGAACCCGGTGCTTCTGCACCGTGGGAAGAAAATTTGCCCGAATACCCGGATGATTATGCTCTGCTCTGGGACGCCGTTTTCGCAGCGCAATCCAACATATTAGTGGTATCCGGCGACATCCACTGGACACGGTTGTACTGCGTGACCAACTCATCCCAGCCGGACGAAGAGGTATATGAATTCATCGCATCACCGCTGTCGCGGATTCGCTCGTTTGCGGGAACGGCAGACCCAACGCTTCCCGACCGATCGCAAGGCAGTGTCAAATGGGAGGGCCGCGAGGGACGGGGGTTGGCGCAATGGAAGCGCTGGCCGCCCGGGTACGTGCGCGACGACGAGAATGTCTATGCGACGTTGACGTTTACCCCTGAAGGATCGAGTGCCGGTGTCATGATCCATGTCGATGCGTGGCTGTGGCCTTTGGAGAGACCGTCGCTCAAGCCTGTCCGGCACAAGCGGTTTCTTCTCAAGGGCCGACAACAGCGGGGAAACTAATGGCAACATTCAGTACCGCAACGAGATTCCGTATCGATGGGAAGACCGAGAATCCCAGTCTCGTCGATTTGACCAAGCCATTCGCCAAGAAGGACAACGCCGATTTCCTCGCCGAAGTGGCCAAACGCATTCGCCGTGTCAAAAAAAAAGGGCGGAACAGGCACGTTGATCGAGACGAGCGATGTCATGTGTGTGGGGCTGATCGGTCAATACGGCCTTGTCAGTTATACATTGCGGCAGGCCCAACGGCTCATCCGGTTGGATCGGACAGCCAGCTATTGGTCTCATGCGTTCCTTGTGCGAGATGCGTTGTCGGATAATCCGTCGGTCAACCGAAATCCTCTCCAATCGCCGTGGATTCAAGAAAGCACATTGGATCCGAGCCCTGCCTTTAGCTCGTTTGTAGAACGATATGGAGTCAGCGCCAGGCCGATTGCGGACTACACCCGAGTGAAATTTGATCCGTTCGAACCCCATTGCACACCGAACATGGCGATCATCGCCATAGGTCTCACCAGCGAAGAAAGAGACAAAATAGCGGTGCGCGCCGATAATCCGTACGTCGATCAACTCAACTATGATTTTCCGAGCCTCCTTGGCCTCTGGTATTCCTACATCACGAGCCGTGGAGAAATCGCCAATCCGCTCATTCAAGGTCATCCGATGGCCGGCGCAGCCTATCTTCAGTTCGCTTACGACGCCGCCGCCGTCGACTTGGCTCCCGGATCGAGACAGAGAAACATCGCCCCCGAGCACATCTGGCAAGCAGCCAAGCGGTTGAATCCCACCTTCAAGGCGATTGCGGAAGCTAGGACAATTGAACGGCCGGTCGTGGGATGGTATTGCGTCCGAGACCGAGCCTGTGTGAGCGCACCTGTCGAGGAAACAACCCCCTTCCCTTTGACCGTGTCAGGTTGTGTCGAGGCCATAAAACGCCGAGGACCTGGCAAATAGGAAGTGAGATCCATACGCGAAGTACATGGGCCGCGATCCTGTTCGGGAAAACAATCAATCATTGAGCATCTCAGAACATTTTCAATGACCGGCTCGCAACAATGATGCAAAAAGAGCCTGATTCCAAAAGCGGTTGGCAGATTGCCGCTGTGCTGATTGTGTCGGTGCTCGGTGGATATGTATTGACTCAGTCACCCCTCAAGTCCTTTAGACCGCACGAACCTTCGCTTGACATCTTACATTCGAATATCGAACAAAAAGTCCCGGCGCGTCTTTGGCAGGATCCACTGGAAGCCGTACTTCACTACAAATCGAACGGGCACTCCTCACCGACTTTATTGGAGGACGTCAAAGGAAGGATACGAGAGATCAGCGGAACGGCCGGTAGCTCGACGATTAAACTGACGATGTTAATTGGGACCCTTGACGATAGCCCGTATTCCGAAGGACGCGAGACAAGGATTCGCACTCGTTATGCGGTCGGATCTGCTTTAGACCAGGTTTGCTACGTGCCTGAAAGCTCTGAAACGATAGGATACATGGTCATCCCGATCGAGAAGCTCGATGCAAGAGGCAACCGTCTCACAAACGGACATCAGCCGACACCGCTTCTAGTCCCCTTTGAGTGGTATCGAAAACGACGCGTGATGACATGCGAGCATATCGAACAATATCCTGATCGTGTACTGGTTTTGTGGGTAAACAAGTCGGAGATCGATACGGCACCGCTGCACTATCTCGGAAAACTCGTGACGCACCTTGTCTCAGCACCATCATCTGGAAGGCCCTCGACCGTAGCAATCAAACTTCTGGGCCCATGGGGATCCGATCTTTTTCGTGTCATGCTGAGGGAGACAATGAATGAGTCGGATTCCATTTCCTGGTCCGGCAGTAAGGTTGAACTGCTGACTCCATGGGCGACGGTTGCCCCAGAGCTTATTATGGCTAGCGAGGACAACTTTTGGCTCCGAAAGGATACCCCATATTCTGCCGAAGCGACTATTGGTATGTATTTGAAAACAAAAGGTGTGGACTGGGCCTATTCCATCATATCGGACCGGTATGTCCTGGCGGAACTTGCCGAGGAACTCTTCCGGAGAGATGTGGACATTGGCACATCAAACATCGCGTTGATAAGCGAATGGGATACATTTTATGGACGGATGTTACCGCTGGAATTTCGGGCAATCGGCTGGTGCAGACAAGCATATACGAGCTACTGCGCGACAAACGACCAATGGAAGAAAGCTCTCGAGGCTTCGAGAAATGCCGACCAGGGACAGCAGACCATTCGTCACTTTACCTACCTGCGTGGACTCGACGGCGAATCTACGGATAAGGAACAAAGGCAAGACCAGAATCATAAAATAACAATGACCTCGAGCGGCACGGCGGACAAGGGCGAAGAAACAATATCGAAGCTTGAGCGACCGGACGGTCCGAGCCAATATGACTACCTTCGCCGATTATCCGCGCAGCTTCGCACAGGCGAGACGAAGGAACGTCCGTATAGGGCCATAGGAATATTGGGTTCCGACCCTCATGACAAGCTCTTAATCCTTCAGGCGTTACGATCGGAATTTCCGGATGCCATATTTTTCACGACAGACTTGGATGCCCGGCTCGGCCATCCATCGCAGCAGGGCTGGGCACGCAACCTCCTTATTGCATCTCCATTTGGCTTGCGGCTGCTGAAGGAGATCCAAAAAGATATTCCACCATTCCGAGACAGTTATCAGACGGCGACATATCACGCTCTGGTTGAGTCAATGAGATTTAGCGATGTGAGCGGTGCGACCGGGCATGTGAATTTCAAAGGTCATTTTCCTATCCAGCCACTTGCCGGGTGTCTCAAAAAAGAATGCGTCCGGCTTTTTGAAGTCGGAAGAACTAAATTCGTAGACCTCAGCACCGCACCCCAGAGTCCACATCCGGAAGAGCGCAATCATCGAGGCCCTCAGAATCCAGGAGAGACATTAGGACTGGCATTTGCCGGATTATTTCTGGCGTTCTCTCTCACCTATTGGCCTTCGAGAAAATTGGCGTTCTTCATAGGATTGTTCGGACTCTGCCTTCTGACAGGACTCGGCCTTAGTTGGCATTGGGCCAGCGAGCCGACCGGTGAACCGTTTCTTTGGACTGAGGGCGTAAGCATTTGGCCCACAGAGCTTATGAGACTCCTCGCTATCATAGTGGCCTCCGTCCTGACCGGCATGACTGTAGTGGCTCTAAGGAAGAACGAGCTGGAAATAGCGAATCAGTTTCTAAGCGTCCGAGGCAATCCAAATGGACCGTTTCTACTGGAATCGCTTTGGAAGGACTACTGCAAGTCAATCACCGGCGGGAAGCTCACTTCAAGGGTGGGATTAGGGATAGTGGCCGCAGGTTCACTCATAGGCTTATTCTTTCTGTCACTAGGCCTGCTCTATCCTCCTGCCCGTGACTCGGTAAGCCGGCGAGTCGACCTAGTTATTCTTATTTTGTCGATAGGGACTCTGTACATTTTGCTGGTCCTGGTATGCTATCTCACCATCTCATGCAGCAAATTCATTTCTTCCCTCCATCGCCATAGGGCAAATTTATCGACGAACTGGACAGAGACCCGCATGACTCCACCGGGTCTTCCTCAAGACGTCGCTTCCAATTGGCTGGTCATACGGCTAACGGCTTACCATACGGCGGTTTTCAAAACGTTCACGACCTATCCGCTCTATGTGCTGTTCCTGGTTATCGTGTCCCGGAATAGATATTTCGACTATTGGACGTTTCCCGCGCAGCTTGTCCTGGCCTATACCATTATGTTTGCACTCTCAACCTTCTGCTCGATGCAGTTGTGGTCACGGGGCAGCAAGCTCAGGAATGATGCCATAGAAGACTTGCACCATGCGCGTTATGTCGCGCATCAACAAGGACATCATGAAGTTGCGGCTCAAATTAAGAGGATAGAAAAGGAAATTAAAAACCTCAAAAGCGGTATTTACGGCTCGTGGGTTGACCAACCAATATGGAATATCCTTCTTTATCCGGTCGGCGGGATAACAATTCTGAATTTCTTGGATTTTATGGCGAGTAAGTAGCGGCTTCTTTTTCTCTTCGCCACACGCGCGATGAAGCACTTTAGCACCTAATCCCACCCTTCCATCCTCACACTTGAGCGCGCTCATGATGCGGCTTCAAGCTTTCGATAGTCATAAAAAGGTTTGATTCGCTTATTCACGAACCATCCGATGGACTTCGCTTGCAGCAAATCGATGAACTCGCCCACTGGCACACCAATATATTCGTAGATGTCGCCCTCGATGAACTGAATATAGAGCACCTGCAGATCTTCTTCGTACCCAACGGCGCGGATGCCGCGGGATTGCACCTGGATCAATTTCATGCGCGGTAAGCAGTTTTATTTCATCAGTCGGTCGCCGTCTGATACGAGGGGCAACGGGTCCGGTTATGCAGCCTTGAGCGACGCCATATCGATGGAGAACCGGTATTTCACGTCTGACTTGAGCAGTCTGTCGTAGGCTTCGTTCACCTTCTGGATGGGAATCACTTCGACGTCGGCGACGATGTTGTGTGTGCCGCAAAAGTCGAGCATCTCCTGGGTCTCGGGAATTCCACCGATCAGTGAGCCGGATAGGTTCCGGCGTTTGAACAGGAGGTCGAAGGCAGCGACCGGGAGAGGATGTTCCGGCGCGCCGACGAGGGTGATGTTGCCGTCCCGGCCGAGCAGGTTGAGATAGACGTTGATGTCGTGTTCGGCGGAGACGGCATCGAGGATGAAATCGAAACTGCCGGTGTGCCTCTTCATCTCGTCGGCATCGCGGGAGACGACGACTTCGTGGGCGCCGAGGCGGAGCGCGTCCTCCTTCTTCTTGGGCGACGTCGTGAAGACCACCACATGGGCTCCGAGCGCACGAGCGAATTTCACCCCCATGTGACCGAGTCCGCCGAGACCGACCACGCCGACCTTCTTGCCTTCGGCGACGCCCCAGTGACGCATGGGCGAGTAGGTGGTGATTCCAGCGCAGAGCAGCGGTGCGGCGCCGGCAGGATCGAGCTTGGAAGGGACGCGCAGGACGAAACGCTCGTCCACCACGATGCTGTCGGAATAGCCGCCGTAGGTGACGCCCCCCAGATGCTTGTCCGGAGAGTTATAGGTGAATATCGCATTGGGACAGAACTGCTCCAGGCCGGACCGGCACTCACGGCAGGTGCCGTCCGAATCGACCATGCAGCCGACCGCGGCAAGGTCCCCCGCTTTGAATTTCTTGGCGGCGGACCCGACTCTTGTGACACGGCCGACGATCTCGTGGCCCGGGACGCACGGGTACACGGTGGGCACGGCGCCGCTCCACTCGTTACGGGCCTGATGGAGATCGGAATGGCAGATACCGCAGAATAGGATTTCGATCTGCACGTCGCGTTCCGTTGGATCGCGACGCGTGATGGTCGTGGGCGCCAGGGACGATGTCGCACTGGCAGTCGAGTAAGCCTTTGCGTTGTACATGGTCATACTCCTTATGAGCGCGTTTCCCTCATTCGGCTAACGATTCACACCCCATCCTCAATAATGTGCGCCTTCGCTGTCCGGCGAGTCAATGTGACCGGAAGCCTCCTTGGATGCTCCCCCGTGCCTCGCGATTCGTAAAATATTCCGTTCAGGTTTCGTTGCTTTGGAGACGCCGGCGAGCGTAACATCGGCGATGGCGTGATGTCAGGCTCTGCGCCATCGCACAGGAGCGACCGATGAGTGAGACAGGTGGAGCGTTATCCGGGCCCGATCTCGGGAAAGATGGAGCGGCATCGAGCGAGCTGCGCGATGGCGCCATGCTGCTCGGTCACTTTAGCGGAGAACCGGTGCTGCTGATTCGCAAGGGCGGTGCCGTGCACGGCATGGGGGCAAAGTGCACGCACTACGGCGGCCCGCTGGATCAAGGGCTCTTCGATGGATCGACGGTTCGCTGTCCCTGGCACCGCGCCTGTTTTCGTCCCGAAACGGGAGAAGCGATCCATGCTCCCGCCATCGATCCGGTGCCCTGTTACACGGTTGAACAGCGAGACGGCCGTCTGTTCGTGACGGGAACCGCATCACGGCACGCCGATTCCGTACCGGCCGTCTCTGTCCCCGCATCGGTCATCATTGTCGGAGGCGGGGCCGCTGGATTTGCCGCGGCTGAAATGCTCAGACGCCGGGGATATCAACAACCGGTGACCATGATTTCGGCCGATGACGCCGGTCCCTATGACCGCCCCAACATTTCGAAAGATTATTTGGCCGGCACCGCGCCGGAAGAATGGATTCCCCTCCGCTCACCGGATTGGTACGAGAAGACGCGCGTCGATCTGCTCACGGGCCGTCGTGTCGTGCGGCTCCTGCCCAATGCGCGCTCGGTCGAACTGGACGACGTCCGTCGCCTGGAATACGGCGCGTTGTTGCTCGCAACGGGCGCCTCACCGATTAGGCTGGATGTTCCGGGCGCCCAACTGCCGCATGTGCGCTATCTGCGGAGCTTGGCTGACAGCCGGGCCATCATTGAGCGCGCGGCGCAGGCGCGGCGAGCCGTGGTCGTAGGCGCGAGCTTTATCGGATTGGAGGTGGCTGCGTCGCTGCGGACCAGGAATGTCGAGGTACAGGTCGTGGCGCCGGAAGAGATTCCCATGCAGCGGGTGCTCGGCGCAGACTTGGGCCGCTTCGTGCGCGAGCTGCATGAATGGCATGGCGTGCGGTTCCACATGGGACACACCGTCGCCTCGATCGCCGAGCATTCCGTCATGCTGAAGAACGGCACGAAGCTCGATGCGGATCTTGTCGTGGTCGGCATCGGTGTCCGGCCGAATTTGGATCTGGCCGAGCAGGCCGGGTTACGGGTAGATCACGGCATCCTGGTGGACGAGTACCTGCGCACGAGCGCGCCGGGGATTTGGGCCGGCGGCGACGTCGCCCGGTGGCCGGACCGCTATTCCGGCAGAGCCATCCGCGTCGAGCATTGGGTCGTGGCTGAACGTCACGGACAAGCCGCCGCACACAATATCCTGGGACAGAATCAGCCGTACACGGCGGCGCCATTCTTCTGGAGCGCCCATTACGACGTGACGATCGGCTACGTGGGATATGCCGAGGCCTGGGACGATGTCAAAATGACGGGAAGCATCCCCGATCGCGAGTGCCTGGCGGCGTATCGGAAGAACGGGAAGACGATGGCGGTGGCCTCCGTCAATCGCGATGCCGACTCCTTGCGCGTGCAGGTCGCCATGGAACGCGGCGACATCGCTGCCGTCGAAGCCATTGTTGAGGGACGGTAGGAAGACACGCTTCACCGCGTCGCAACGGTGCCGGTTTCGATGATTTCACCGTTCCGGCGGCTTTCCACGCTTTCGACATACGCACGGGCCACCTGATCGGCCGGCATCCCGCCGGACGGATCCATCTTGAGCGCGACCAGCGTCTCGCGAACCCAACCAGGACTGACCGCGTTGACCCGGATACCGCGTGGCAGTTCCAGCTTTGCGGCTCGCACGAACCCTTCGATCCCGGCATTCACTAAGCTGATGGCCGCACTGCCCGGCATCGGCTGACGCGCCAACACGCCGCTCGTCAATGTGAACGATCCGTTGTCGCGCATGGCCCGTAAGCCCAGCCGCACGAGGTTCACCTGCCCCATCAACTTGTTGTGAAGACTGACGGAAAAATCTTCGTCGGTCAATTGCTCGAGGGGCTTGAACCGCGCCATGCCGGCAGCCGACACGACGGCATCGATAGCTCCCACGCGTTCATAAAACGCTCGGATCGAATCCGCCGACGCAAGATCCACGCGATAGTCTCCTTGACTATGGGCTACGTGAATGACCTCATGACGAGACGCCAGGCGGCTCACCACCGCCCGTCCGATCGTACCCGTTGCTCCAATGACGACGATTCGCATGAAAGATGAGGCTAGGCCGTCTGCGGGAGAGAGTCAAGGCGGAAGCTCCATCATGTCCACCCACTTTAGAAATGTCCGCTTCTTGCCACAATAGAAATGTCCGGTTAGAGGATCGCCTCTGGAGGCCGCCGGTGCGCGAAGGTGCCGAACCGATTCCACGGGTGCGTCGCCGCTGGTTTGACTAAGGGTCGT
>DATFDJ010000020.1:0-12253 GCA_035252115.1 Nitrospira sp.
TGGCGAAAATGTACTTGGTCTTTCCCCGGTGCAGTTTCCAGTCGGCCGGGATGGTGGCCGCGAATTCCACGAAGACGTGGTCGAGCAGCGGCACGCGCGCTTCCAATGAATGCGCCATGCTCATTCGGTCCACCTTCGTCAAGATGTCGAGCGGCAGGTAGTGGCGGAAGTCGAGATCCTGAAGGACGGACAGCCAATGGCCCGCCGGCCCGGCGAGCCGGTCGAGCCGTGAACGCTCCGGCTGGGCCGCCGCCACGGCGTCGCGGGCCGCGCCGGTCAATAGGCCGGATCGATGTTCCGCGCGGAACAAGGTGCTCGCGTACAGATACCGCTCCCCGTCCGGTTGCGACAAATATCGGAGGAAATCTTTTCCCTTCGCATCTTCCGGCAGCGTATCGGAGACCCGAGCCAACAACGTGCGGATCGCTCCGGGGAGGAACCGCGCCGGCCGGTCCCGCGCTTCCACGACATATTTGTCGTATCCGCCGAACAGCTCGTCGCCGCCGTCACCGGACAGCACCACCTTCACGTCCCGGCTTGCCAACCGCGACACCAGGTACGTCGGAATCGCGGACGGATCGCCGAACGGTTCGTCGAGGTCCCAGGCGAAATGATCCAGCACATCCACGGCATCGGGCTCCAGGATCAATTCGTGATGATCGGTGCCGAACCGGCGGGCGATCAGCCGCGCATAGGGCAGCTCGTCGTATTCCTGCTCATGAAAGCCGATGGAGAACGTCTTGATGCGATTCGGCGTCTCCATGGCCATGGACGCGACGACGGAGCTGGAGTCGATTCCTCCGCTGAGGAAGGCGCCGACCGGCACGTCGCTGACGAGATGGTAGCGGATGGATTCGCGGAGCTTCGCGCGCAGTTCTTCGATCGTCTCCTGCTCCGTGCGCCGCGCATCCGGCCGGAAGCGCAGCTCCCAGTACCGTTCCACGACCGGATCGCGCCCCGGCTCCATCCGCAGGCGGTGACCCGGCTCCAGTTTGTGGATACCTTCGACGATGCTCTCGTCCGACGGCGTCGTTCCGTACGCCAGCAGGTGCGCGAGCGCGTTCCAGTCGAGCCGGCGCTCGACGTCCGGCAGTTGAAGCAGCGCCTTCAATTCCGATGCGAACAGCAGGCGGCCGGACGCGACGCCGTAATACAACGGTTTGATGCCGATTCGGTCCCGGGCGAGGAGCAACCGCCGCCGCCGCTCATCCCAAAGCGCGAACGCGAACATCCCCCGGAGCGCCTGCACACAGTCGTCTCCCCGGTCCTCGTACAGGTGGACGATCACCTCGGTGTCGGTGCCGGTGGCGAACCGGTGGCCGCGCCGCTCCAATTCGTGCCGCAGAGTCTGATAGTTGTAGATTTCACCGTTCAACACCACCCAGACCGAGCCGTCCTCGTTCGCGACCGGCTGGTGGCCCGTCTCGAGGTCGATGATGCTCAAGCGGCGCATCGCGAGGCCCGCGCCGTTCCCCAGAAACGTCCCTTCGTCGTCGGGCCCCCGCTGCACCATGGCCGCGCACATCGCGCGCAATTCCTCCACGGCGATCGGCCGGTTACGCTGTGCGACGATGCCTGCGATTCCGCACATGGATGACCTCAGAAGAAGAGCTTATAGCTGGTGGCTGATCGCTGATGGCCGGAAACGGATGGCCGGAAAAAGCGGATTGTCTTGAGAGTATGCGACTGCGTAGGACGGGGTCAGGAACCATTTGCGCGCAGCGCCCTACGGGTCCTGAGGACAAATGGTTCCTGACCCCATGCAGACACCGAGAGAAGACCGAACCCCGTCGAAATAATGGTGTACAGAAACACGTACAGGGCGCCGATGAACAGAATGCGGACGTAGGGCGCGGCATGGAACCCGTACGCGGCGGCCAGAGCCGGCAGGCTGGCGGCAATCGACGCACCGGCGATGGCGGCCAGTGAACGCCAGGGGAGCAGCCGTCCGATGCCCACGCGCCACAAGGATGCGACCGCCGTCAACCCGATGGCCTTGCCCGTGACCAGCGCGAGCACGGTCGTCAGCATGGCGCCGACCAGTCCGAATGAACGAATGGACCAATAAATCGTAAGCGCGATCATGCCCAGGCGCAGAAGATTGATGGCCATGAGCGTACCGGTTTTGGCATAGACCCGAAGCAAGCCGTCCACCGGAAGCGCAGCGGAGAGGATGGCAAACGCGCTCACCATAAAGACCGGCACGCTGGCGAGATAGGCCTCGGTGAACAGCATTTCGATGATGTCCCCGGCGGCGATCAGCAGGAAACAGGTGAGCGGGAAAAAGATCAGCGCGAGCTTGCGCACCGTTTGATGCCACATCGCGATGACCTGAGATTCCCGGCCCTCCTGAATGTCCTTCGTCATCTCGACCATCATGACGTTGCAGACGGTGGTGGCCACGAGATCGACGACGGGAATCTGGAGACAGCCCACCGCATAAATGGCGAAGGTCGCGGCATCGAACAGGCCCGAGATCATGTACTGGTGAAAATTTTCCTGCGTGACGCTTGCGACGACGGAGAGGGCAAAGGGCAACGCATAGGCGAACTGTCGCGTGAAACAGCTCCGGTCGGGGCGAAAGGCGGGTCCGAATTCACGCCGGAAGTATCCCACGGTGTAGGCCAGGCGCAGCGCGCCGAACGCGACCGCGCCGTAGAGCAGCGAGCGGAGCGACGGCACGAACAGCACCGGCAGGATCAGGAATAGGGCCCGCGCGACGTCGGTGGCGGCATAGGCGACGGCGGCGGAGCGGAACGAGCCGCGCGCGGTCATGACGGTTTCCAGCCCGATCGACGCCTGCATCAACCAGAGATAGAGACCCAACAGCGGCATGAGAGACGCCAGCGCCGGATTGTTCATCCATCCGGCGATCGCCTCGGAACTCCAGCTCACGAGGAGTCCCGCCGCCGCTCCCACGACGGCCAGGAAGAGAATCGAGTTCATCACGTACCGGCCGGCTTCGGCCTGGTCGCGCGGCAGGAAGTACAAGAGGCTCTCCGACATGCCGATCTGCGTGACCGTCAGGAGCGTGATGTACAGCAGGAACCATTGTTTGTAGGTGCCGAACTCGGCCAGATCGAAGATCCGGACCAGGATGAGCGGCGTGACAAAGGCGGCGGCGAATCCGGCGATTCGTCCCGCGATGATCCACAGAGCCGGCTTCAGCATTCGCCTCGTTCCATTTGGATCGGCGCCGGCCATGGATGGGAGGATGCCCGGCCCCGCGCCGCGCGCGGCAGTCTGACGTCGTTGGAACCATGGTTTTGCCGGCACGGGGACAGGTATCGAGAGACAGGAGACGTGCAGTAACTCATGAGGCTCGGCGAGAATCGTCCCCACGCGTCGAGACAACCTTTTTCCCACAAGAGCGTCCGCGGGATCGTGAGTCGGGGATAGCGAGAATCCCGGTGACTGCAGGTCGTATAGGCGAAGCGGTACCCGGCCGCCGCCACGGCGTCGACCACGTCGGCATTGAACCGGCCGTCCGGATAGGCGAAATGCCTGGTCGGCTTGCCCAGCATGCGCTGAAGCATGAGTGCGGACCCGGCGGTTTGGTGTGCGATCAGGCGGCCGGTCTCCAGCGTCAACAAGGCATGAGTCCCGGTGTGCGAGCCGATCGTCATCCCGGCCCGATCGAGCGCCGCGATCATGTCCCACGTCATGGAATGCAGGTGCCGCTGTTCCCGCTCGTCGATGTCCGAGACGGCTTCCAACGCCTGGATTGCGCGACGGAGCCGTTTCTGCGGCAGTGTGGTGAACAGGCGGCGCATGAGCGTGTCGGCATCCTTGACCGCCTGCGAAAGATCGCGCAGCGGGATGACGATGTTCTGCTTTTCGAGCAGCATCTTCACGCGGTCCGCGGAATACCGAAGGACCGGAAGCGTGTGTGTGAGCAGGAGATAGAGCTTGTCGTAGAGATGCAGTTGCGGCCGGCCCACCGTGTCGGTCACCACAAAGACGCCGGCCGGGATGCCTTTTCGCCGCAGGAGCGGAAAGGCATGGTCGTAGACGCCGACATAGCCGTCGTCGAAGGTCACGACTGCCGCCGGCCTTGCAGAGGATTCTTCCTGTTCGATCCGGGCTCCCAATTCATCCGGCGACACGAACCGATAGCGACGGCCGATCCAATCGAGCTGGCGTTCGAGCATGCGGACGCTGATGAGGTTGGCGGGAACGGCTCGTCCTTCATAGGCTCGCACATCGTCCACGACCATGTGGTAGCCCAGCACCAGCGGCGTCGACCTTCCGAGCGAGCGGGACAGGGCGTGCAGGCCTCCATAGCGGAGCAGCGACGCGAGGCCGGTCTTGGCAAGAAGACGGATCGACATGTCAGGCTGCGGTCCGTCTTCGCGCCACCAGGCGATCCAGCAGGGAACTCGGGAATGCATGACGGACCCACCGCTTGCCCCACGTTTCCAGCTCTCGTGCCTGCTGGTGAAGAAGGCCTTTCCAGGAGGACGGGAAGAGATGAACGCGCGCGAGCCGACGGGTCTCCTTGGTCCACAGGAATTTGTACGATTCCGTCCCGTGCAGAAAATCGAATTCCTCCGCTCCCTCCGCCAGGGCCTGCTTGATGCTCAGCCCCATGGTCACGAGGCCGGCGCTGTGCTTCCGCCAGGCGGGATCGAAGCCGGATTGGTAAAAGTAAAAGCGCGGGCCGCGCCGGAATCCGTACAAGGCTCCGATGGGACGGCTGTTCAGACGGAGCAGAAACAACCGAAGCCATCCCCGTTCCAATGCCGCACGACTGAAGGCTTCGTGGAAAGCGTATTCCCGTTCCGTTTGCATGGCCTGCGAGCCGCCACGGAGGTCCCAACACCGGTTGTGAAGCGACCGCAGCGTCTGCAGCGCCTCACGCCGTTGGTCTTCTTTTTCGATTGCCTCGAAGAGGACGGCGCCTTGCTTGTGCAGATTCCGGAGCCGGCGCTGGAAATTGTAGCGATGTTCGGCGCCGAGCGAACCGAGGTACGATTCCCACGTGTGTCCGCGCAACGAAATGTACGGGCAGGTTTCCACGAGCTCGCGCTCGATGAGCCATCCCTCTTGTTCCAATTCTCTGATGAGTGCTTCCGCGCCGGATGAAATGGCCGGCAGGTGGCTCAAGGTCAGAGTCGGCTGGGATCGACCCAGATGCTCGGCGAGCGCGCGCGCGACTGATTCTTCTTCTCCCCGTTTCAGAATCAGATCCAGGTAATCCGACCCCACCATGCCGGTTCCCAAGAATTCCGTCGAGCGCCAGGGAAGAACTTCGCCGAACCGCGCCGGGCGGGCGAAGAACGGCGCGATGCCGACCAACCGGCGTCGCCGTCTGACGGTGATCAGGCTCAGTGTCCATCGATCCCGCGCGAAGCAACGCCACCAGGTCTCCAACCATTCTCCGGTGAGAAACAAACAGTCCTGATCGCTGTCCGCCAGCAGATCGCGCCATTCGTCCATCAATTCCGGGAATCGGTTCTGGTCTTCGACCGTCGCGATCATCATGACTCGTGGAGAACCAACGGGGCCGACACCTTCCCTGCGTCTGCGCGTGGTGTCTGTCACGGACAGGGAAGTTTTGAGTGTTGAATTTTGAATGTTGAATTGTCGGAACAGCGACAGGTCACGATCCGACAACTAAAAACTAAAAACTCAAAACTGAAAACTCAAAACCAACAACTCTCCGTCCGGAAGCGGGACGGGCACCGTCGCGGACGACGGAGCAGTCCCCCGCGTCTGCGCCTGTCAGTTGTGGAAATGCAGACCGAGGCGCCGTCCCGCACTCTTCGCCGCCCGGTAGATCGGATGCCGATGCATCCGGGGCAGAAGTTTGAACTTGATCCGGTGTAAAAACCGCGTGCGCGGCCGATTGGGAAAGATGAACAACCAGGAGTGCGGTCGGGTTTTTGTCGCCCATTCCATCTTCCACCGTTCGGGATCTCCGAGAAAATCCACCTCGATCAAGCCTTCCTTCCACGCTTCCCGCAGCATCAGATCGCAGAGGACCAGCGATGGAGCAAACGGCGCATAGTGCGGATCGTAGCCGGACTTGAGGATGTACAGCCGTTTCTCCAGCAGGAGCGCCAACTGCACGGCGATGCGTTTGCCGTTCACCGTCAGGAAGAACAGCCTCGTCCAGCCTCGCTGGGCCGACCGCTCGAGCATGAGGCGATAGAACGCCGCCCGTTCCGGGCGGCTCATGATCGCGGTGCCCGCCTTGCCTTTCCATGCCGCGGCTTCCAGGAGGAACGCCTCGTCGATGGCCTGATCCAACGAGTCGTCGCTGCCGACGATTTCACACTGCACCTCGCCGATCCGGTGCAGGCCCTTCTCCCGGCCGCGGAGATTGGACGTGTGCTTCTTCGACAAGCCCTTCCAGTAAGATTCCCATGGCCGGTCGATCGGGACATAGGGACCTTGCGACGACGGCCACTGTCCCAACAAATACTGGTCTTCGAAGGCTTCGAGCAGCAGGTGTTCGTGGATTTTGCTCCCCTCGGGTATTTGGCGGAGCTCGATGACATCCCAGTGCGCCGCATTGCCGGATAGGAACGCCCAGATGGCCCGGCACGATTCCTTCGGATGCCGCGTCAAGATGAAGTCGAATCGTTCCGTGTACACGTTCGCGATGCCGCGCAGCCGCCGCATGGAGCAGCCGTAGAGACGGCCTCGATCCATCATCAGGGGTGCGATGGCGATCGGTTCGCCTCCCTGCCTGACCAGCAGGATATGCAGCGCGCCCACCGGCTTGAAACATTCCCACCAGGTGCGGACCCACTCATGTCTGATGAACGGATGGTCGAGCCCCGCCTCATCGACCAGCCGGTTCCACACAAGTTCCATTCCGAGGAAGACTTGCTCATCCTGGATCAATTCGACGTGCAGGCTTGGAGGAGGCTCCTCGGTCGGAGCGACGACCGGCGATGGCTCGCGATCCGGTGGTGTCGCATCGTGCGTGGAAGGGACGACTGTTGCCGAATCCATGGTGGCCCTCCTGAGTCCGGACTCCGTAAGAACCGTGAAGCGTATCTCGTGAAGCGTAGCGCGGCTGGAAGTACAAGAGTTGCGCGTTTCGAGTTGCATGTTTCGAGACCCGGGACACGAAACCCGAAACTCGAAACACTCTCGTTCGTTACTTCCGCACGTCGATCATGACCATCCAGCAATAGCGGCGCATCCAAGGCGCCAGCGCCAGCAGCCCGCGATCGATTCGCTGCGTGATCGGCATGGTGCAGCGGAACAGCGTCCGGCTGCCGGTCGCCCAGAAGAGTCCGGGTGGAACGATGGAGAGGAGATGGTAGCCCCGGAACCCGCCGTGGCCGAACCGTCCCACGAACCGCCGGACTTGCGCGATGGTCAGCGGCTGCTCGGTCGGAGTGCGCCGCTCAGGCGTCAGCATCCGGAACAAGCGCAGGAAAGGGTTGTGCGCCAGCGGCTCGATGAACAATGCCCGGCCGCCCGGTTTCAGTACCCGCGCGATCTCGCCTTCGACCAATCCGACGTCGGTGTGATGGAGAATCGCGACGCCCAGGACCATGTCGAACATGCCGTCGCCGTAGCTGAGCGATTCGGCGGGCATGACCGACGCATGGACGCGGGCCGCAAGGCCGTCCCGTTCGGCGCGCTCCGTCAACGTGCGCACACTTTCGGGCGAAATGTCGAAGGCGTGGACGGTCGCGCCGCGGCGGGCGTAATCGATCGCCCGGGCGCCGTCTCCGCAGCCGAAGTCGAGGACGGTTTTGCCGCGCAGATCGCCGATTGCCTGCCGGTAGGCCTCGAGCACGAGATCCATGCCTCCGATCGCGTAAAAATCCCGGTCGTCGGCGTGGCGGCCGGTCATTCGTTCGTCGTGAAACCGCCGCTCGATCTCGTGACGCGATTCGAGCGAAGTCGACTGTTCGGTCATGGCGTTCTCCCTGAGGCGGACGATGATGTCACGCGGCGCATGATGGTGCGGCCCGAGCGGAAATCGTCGGAGGCAGCGCGATGTCGAGCTCGATCACGCGCCGGGCCATATAACGGATGTGCGATTCGCGCACGTCCTGATGGATGGGTAATTCGAGCAGGTGTCGCCGCAGGAAACGCGAATCGGGTCCGTCCTCCGAGCGAAAGTGAGGGTCCCCCTCGTTCCACAGTTCCGTCGCGATGACACCGGACTCACGCAGGGCTCGGGCCGCCGCGGATTTGTCTTTCACGAGCAACGGAAAGAACACCGGACAGACCCCCTCTTCGAGATCGAGCCACGGCCCGATACCGGCCTGCGCCAGTGCGTCGGCCAGCAGCGAGAAATTCGCGCGCCGCCGCCGCCGGATCCCGTCGTAATCCAGTCGGGACAGCAGGCGCAGCGACCAGGGCGACATCCCGATGCGGCTGCGGGCCGGATCGAATCCGATGTCTCCGACCGGTACCCGCTCGACATGGAGCGCGGTCAACAGCGCTCCGATGCGTCGTTTCACGACGGCCATCGCCGCGCCCGCCCGCGGCGCGCGGCCCCTGGTGCGTTCCACCCAGAGCTCGGCGGCTTGGCCGAACTCGAACGCCCGGCCGGTCGGTTGAAGGATCAAGGTGTTCAGCGCATCGAACGGATTGCGGTTCTGGACCAACAGGCCGCCGTCGATCACGGGCAGCGTTTTGTAGAGACAGAACACGGCATAGTCGCCGAAGGATCCCAACGGCCTCCCGGCGCGCTCGCTCAACAACGCCAGCGCGCAATCCTCTACGAGAATCAAGCCGTACCGATCGCACAGCGCACGCAAATCCTGGATGGGCTGCGGCCAGCCCGCATAATGAACGGTGAAGAGGATGTCGGCTCCTTGCTCGCAGAGCAGTCGCATCCGGTCCAGATCCGGCTGCCCGTGGCGCCGGATGCGGTACAACCGCACATCGCCACCCGCCGCTCGGATCGCGCGGATCTCATTGCCCATGTGGTAGTCGGGGGCCAGCACCCTCGTCTTGCCGGCTTCCACCAATTTTCGAAACAGATGATAGATGGCATTTCTGGCCGTATGGAACGCCGCCCGATGAGGTGCGGACAATGGAAACGGAACCCGACCGCGGCGAGGCCGCGAGAGGATGTCCCGAAGCGTGAAGCCCTGCCAGGCCGGTATGTACATACTGGAACCGCCGATATACCGCTGATGGGACTGGCTCCGTCGTCCGCGACGGTGCCTGTCCCGCTTCCGGACGGAGAGTTGTTGGTTTTGAGTTTTCAGTTTTGAGTTTTTAGTTGTTCGGATCGTGATCTGTCGCTGTTCCGACAATTCAACACACAGACACTACGCGCAGACGCGGGGAAGGGTGTCAGTCCCCAGGCTCGTCGTTCGCTTTGATCTTTCGTGTTTCGTGTTCCGAGTTCCGAAAGACCGCAACTCGAAACACGCAACGCGAAACTCTTGTGCTTCTCGCGCTACGCGGCGAGTTTCTGCACTTCGGTCAAGATGTCGCGTTTGTGTCCCGCCAATTCGCCGCGCGGGACGACGTGCACGCGAGAAATCAATCCCAGGTGCAGGTAATCGGTGATCGCCACTTCGTCGAATCCCGCCTTTCCGGCGGCTCGCCTCATCGCTCCGTTGTCTTCTTCCACTTTCATGGCGATGGTGCGGATTCCTTCTCCGTTCAGATTCTGCGCAATCAAGGCCCAGGCGGCCGGCGCGACTCCGCGTCCTCGGTAGCCGGCTTCGGTCACGACGCCTTCGATGCACACCGTCTTCGACGGGAGATCCTTCCACCCGCTGCGTACCGCGACAGTGGGCATGCGCTCGCGGAAGACCCAACAGCAAAAGACGGCCCGCCGGTTATCGCGGACGATCCAGAGATCCCCGCCTTCCTCGAGATACGCTTCCGCTTCGCTCCACGCGAAGAGATTGGACTCGGACAGCAGATCGAGCTCCTGGCGCCCCGCCTGTTGCAACGTGAATCCGCCGGGCAAGGGACAGGGTCGGAGCGTCGCCGGCGCCGCCGCATACCAGACATGGCGTTCATGCCGGTACAGGGCGACCCGCAGAGACTGCGCCGCCGAACGTGCGGCGAGCATCGTGCAACCGGCGATGCCATGCCGAAGAATGCCTCGCCTCAATCGGTTCACCGGCGCGCGGCGGCTCATGTCCTGCAGCTCTGTGTGCATCTTCGATGCGACCGCATGGAACCGGCTGGCTTTGATACGAGGCATCAGATGGACTTTTAAGTAGTGCAACAATCGGGGCTTGAGACGCTTCGGAAACACGAAGAGCCAGGAATGCGGGCGTACATCCGTGGACCAGGCCAACTTCCATCGTTCAGAATCGCCGAGGAAATCGACCTCGTCGAATTTGAGGCGCCAGGCTTCGTCCATGATCTTGTGGCAGAGTAAATGCCCCGGCGCGTAGGCCGCATACCGGGGATCGTATCCGGATTTCAACATATAGACGCGATTACGGAACAGCAGCGCAATGCGGACGGCGATCCGCGTCGCGCCCAACGTCAAGAAATAGATGCGAAGCCATCCTCGTTCACCCGCCGTCTGGACGATCCGGCGATAGAACGCCAAGCTGTCCGCGCGGGACCGAATGGCCGTGCCGCCCTCGTCTTTCCACGTCACGGCTTCGAGATTCAACGCTTCTTCGAGATCGCTTTCGAGCCGGTCGTTGGAAACGACGACGTCCAATCCAACCGGCGCCAATGTCTCGAGATGCCGCTGGGATCTCCGGACGTTCGCGCGATGGGTTTTCTTGAGGCCGTTGAAATACGCCTGCCAGGATTCGTTGACGGACACGTAGGGCGAATCGGTCGACGCCCATTGCCCGCACAGGAGTCGTTCGTCCGGTTCCAGGCGACGCAATGTCTCCAGGACTCGGCTGCCGGCCGGCAGTTGGGGCAGCTCCAGCACGTCCCATTCGCCGGCATGATCCAGCAAGTAGGTCCAAATAGCCGCTCCCGCTTCTTCGCACCGGTCCGGCAGAATGAAATCGAACCGTTCGCTGTAGACGTTCGCGATGCCGCGGATCCTCCGCACCGGGATCCCGTACATCAGAGCGCGATCGCGCATGAGCGGCGCAATGCCGATCGCGCGCCGCTGGGTTTTCGCGACGAGAATATAGAGCGTGCCGCCCAGATCGAAGCAGTCGAGGAGCGCATGCAGCCATTCGTGGCGGACAAACGGGAATGTAATCCCCGCCTCGTCGACCAGCCGATTCCAAATGGGCTCCAGGGCCAGGAATCCTTCTCGATGTGTGATCAACTCGACATGCATGGCGAGCGATCGAGCCTGACATCTCGGAAGCGTCGTCCACCCCCATGCCTGCTAGTGCGCACGCGGGACGGTCAAGCGGCGCCGCCTCGATTGTTGCAGGGAGTTCCGATACAGGTCTTCCATTTTCCGAACCATCTGTTCATTGCCGAACTGAGCGAGCACTCGCGCCCGGCCCGCCTTCCCATAGGAGTCGGCCAGCGCGCGGTCCTCCAGCAGGCGGCAAATGGCGGCCGCCAGAGCGGTCGGGTCCTTAGGAGGCACCAGCAACCCCGTCTCTCCATTCACCACGACTTCCGGATTGCCTCCCACCGTCGTGGCAACGACGGGGAGACCCGCCGCCATGGATTCGAGTAACGAGTTGGACAATCCCTCGCCGCTGATTGAGGGGAGGACGGACAGGGTCAGGCAGGAAAGCAGCTCCTGGACATCGAGGCGGAACCCGAGGAACCGGACCACCTGTTCCAATCCGAGCCGGTTCGCGAGCTGCTCTACTCCTTCCCGATAGACCTGGTCGACCCAGTTGCCGCCCACGACCACAAATCGGACATCGGGAATGCGGCCAGCGACGTCGCGCGCCGCGTGCAGAAAATATTCGAGTCCCTTTTGAGGCGCGATGCGGGCCACGACGCCCACCAGCCGGCTGCCGGGCGGAAAACCCAACTGCTCGCGCAGGCGCGCGGCGTTCGGCCGGGACATCGTCGCCGGACACTGGATCCCGTTGTGGATCACGACAATGCGCCGGGGATCGTAGCCTTCCGCGATCAAGCCTTTTTTAATCGCTTCGGCGTTCACGACGACGCGGTCCGCCCATCGACAGACGATTCGGTTCACCGTCCGTTGCCGCGATGTCCAATATTCTCCTGTGTCCCTGACGGAGGCCAGGACGACCGGCGCCCCGGCCAAGCGGGCGGCCGGCACGGCGAACACGTTGGCGTAAAAATTGTACGCGTGCACGATATCGATGCGGTGGCGCTTTAGATACGAAGCCAGCCGGACGCCCTGCCTCATGGCGCGAATGCCGTACAGTTTTCCGATCCTGTACTCTTG
>DATFDJ010000021.1:0-58680 GCA_035252115.1 Nitrospira sp.
CCCGCCTTGACTTAGCGTACCTCTGAAGGATACTCTATCCCACTTTTGCCCTGCGCATGGCGATGGGTGACGTCTACCCGTCCCGTCTTGGTGTTTCCGCGGGTGATGAAGGCCGAAGGGTGATGTTTGTGACGACCGGACATCCCGAACTCGTCGCCGCTATTGCATCGGAAATCGCCGCCTCCGGTCCGATTCCCTTCGCGCGCTTCATGGAACTGGCTCTCTACCATCCGCAACATGGCTATTACATGCGTCCTGTGGAATCGGGCGCCGAACGGATCGGCTGGTCGGGCGATTTCTACACGAGCCCGGACGTCCACTCGATCCTTGGACAAGCGCTCGCAAGACAAGCTCGGCAAATCGATGCGCTCCTGGGCCGGCCCGATCCGTTCATTGCTGTAGAAATGGGGCCGGGAAAGGGATTGCTCGCCCGCGACTTTCTTGGGGCCGTTCGCGCCGAGGATCCCCATTTGAGCCGCCGTCTCCGGCTGGTGCTGATCGAGCGCAGTCCGGCCATGCGGCTGCTCCAGCAAGAGACGCTCGACCCGTGGCTCGGTCAACCGGGACTCGTGACATGGCTCGAAGACCTTCGTAGCCTTTCGCTGGGCAGCGTGACCGGTGTGATGTTCAGCAACGAGCTTCCCGATGCATTCCCCGTCCATCGAATCGAAATCGTCGAGGGAAAACCGCTGGAGATCTTTGTCGACTACCGGGACGGGCGATTCGTCGAGTGCCTGAAGCCGTTGTCGCAGCCGGCCATCGAAAAATATCTCCGGCGCCTGGACGTCACGCTGCCCGATGGCTACAGGACGGAAATCAATCTGTGCGCGGTCGAGTGGATGAAAGGTGTGGCATCCGGCCTCGACCGGGGCGTGGCCATCACCATCGACTACGGTCACACGGCTCGCGACCTCTATGGACCGGAACGTTCGAAGGGCACCTTCTTGTGCTACTACTCCCAGATGACCTCGGACGATCCCTATGTCCGCGTCGGCCTTCAGGACATGACCTCGCATGTGGATTTCACCAGCCTGGCGATGATCGGATCCGAGACCGGTTTGGAGACGACCGGATTCACGAACCAAATGAGTTTCTTGATGGGGCTCGGCGTGGAAGAGACGATCGAACGACTCGAGCCGGAAAGCCCGCAGTTGTATGCCGCGCTTCATCTCTTGAAGCCGGAAGGCATGGGCCGGACCTTCAAGATTTTGGTCCAGCACAAGGGCATCGAACGACCGATGCTCGACGGTCTGAAATTCAAACCGTTCTTCGGAGAAGCGCTCGCACCTATCAGCGAGCCTCACGGAGATATGGGTGGTCTAACAAGTGTCGAATTATCCGGCGCTTCACGCCTCACGCTTCACGCTTCACGAGGCCCGCATGGGTAACGAAGCGGTTCCGGTCAACTATCTTCCGATCCTCTTGTTCATCGGCGTGGCCATCGCCTTCGGCGGCGTGTCTCTCATCGCGGGCCGATTGGTGCGGCCCAGCCGTCCGTATCGCGCCAAGTTGAATCCCTACGAGAGCGGCAGCCCCTTGTTTTCGGACGCCCGCATTCAATTTCCGATGCGGTATTACATCATTGCGATGCTGTTCGTGATTTTCGACATTGAAATCATCTTCATCATTCCCTGGGCCGTGCGATTCCAGTCGCTCGGTCTGCTCGGCCTGGTCGAGATGCTGGTCTTCATCGGCATACTCTTGGTCGGGCTGTGGTACGCGTGGAAAAAAGGAGCGCTGGAATGGGACTGAGCGCGCGAGCGAGCAGTTTTGAGTTTTTAATTTTGAGTTTTGAGTGACGGCAACAACTCAACACTAAAAACTAACAACTCAAAACTTTAGGAGCGAACGCAGTGAGCTTTTTAGAGCGACAGTTCGACGCGAATATCATCACGACGAATCTGGATGCCGTGGTGAACTGGGCGCGGAAATCGGCGCTGTGGCCGATGACATTCGGCCTCGCCTGCTGTGCGATTGAGATGATCGCGAGCGTGTCGTCGCGCTACGACATCGACCGCTTCGGCGCCGGGGTGTTCCGTGCGTCGCCGCGGCAGTCCGATCTCATGATCGTCGCCGGGACCGTGACGAGAAAGATGGCGCCGGTGATCCGCCGGATTTACGACCAGATGCCGGAGCCGCGCTATGTCATTTCCATGGGATCGTGTGCGACGTCCGGCAACCATTACAACAGCTATGCCGTCGTCCAGGGCGTGGATCAGATCGTCCCGGTCGACGTCTATGTGCCCGGCTGTCCTCCTCGCCCGGAAGCGTTGTTGGACGGCCTCTTGAAGCTGCAGGAGAAAATTCAGCGCGAAAAGGTGTTCGTCAAATGAGCGTGAGACGTCACGCGTGATGCGTGATCCGAAAGATCAAATCCTCCCGCTCGCATAACGCATAACGGCGATGCAATCCCTGATCGAAACATTAATGACGAAATTTCCGCAGGCGGTGCTGTCCGTCGAGGCGGACACCGAACGGGCCGAAGTGTCGGTTCGGGTGGCGGCCGATCGCATTCTCGAGGTCGCTCGCTTCCTTCATGACGCACCCGAAGCCTTGTTCGATCACCTCACCGACATTTGTTCGGTCGACTATCAGGAAGACCAACAGCGCTTCGAAGTGGTGTACCACCTGCACTCCTTGCCGCACCGCAGGCGTATTCGTCTCAAGGCCCGCGTGACCGAAGACAATCCCACGATCGACTCGGTCACGAGCATTTGGAAAGGCGCGGAGTTTTTAGAGCGCGAAGTGTACGACATGATGGGCATCACGTTTTCCAACCATCCGGACCTGCGTCGCATTCTGATGCCCGAGGACTATAGCGAAGGCTACCCGTTGCGGAAGGATTTTCCCGCCGAAGGACGCGGCTGGCGCAGTCAATTCGATTTCATCCCGCGCCTCGACGAGCCGCCGGTCGAGCAGGGGGACGGCGAAATTCCGGAAAGCCAGAAACAGGCGTTTCGCGCCGAAGCGCCGTCTTCCGGGTCCCACCGGCGTGAGGAGCTCCTGCTCAACATGGGGCCGCAGCACCCAAGCACGCACGGCGTGCTGCGCGTCGTGCTCGAATTGGACGGCGAGCGCATCGTGAAGGCGACCCCGGACCTCGGGTATCTACACCGAGGGGTCGAGAAGCTGTCCGAGGGATTGGCCTACATGCAGATCATTCCGCACACGGACCGGCTGGATTACGTCTGCGCGATGGCGAACAACTATGCCTACGTGCGCGCCGTCGAAAAGCTCCTGGGCATCACGATTCCCGAGCGCGCCGAGTATATCCGTACGATCGTCGCCGAAATGCAGCGGATTGTCGGGCACTTGTTCTGGCTCGGCACACAGGCGCTCGACATCGGCGCCATGACGGTGTTCTTTTGGACGTTCCGCGAACGGGAAGCGCTGCTCGACATGTTCGAGAAATTGTGCGGTGCGCGCCTGACGCTGAACTACTATCGGATCGGCGGCGTCGACTCCGATCTCACGCCCGAGTTGATCCAGCGGCTCAAGACCTTTCTCGAGACCTTCCCCGACAAGGTGAAGGAATACGATTCATTGATCGCCTCCAACCGCATATGGCTGGGCCGTACCAAGAATGTCGCGGTCATCTCCGCTGAGGATGCCATCAACTTCGGCTGCACCGGTCCGGTCCTGCGGGGGTCCGGCGTGGCCTACGACATCCGAAAGGAAGAGCCCTACGGCGTCTACGACAAGGTCGATTGGGAAGTGCCGATCGGCAAGAACGGCGACACGTACGACCGCTATTGGATCCGCATGGAGGAAATGCGGCAGAGCGCCCGGATCATCAAGCAGTGTCTGGATCAGATCCCGCCGGGTCCCATCATCGCGGACGCGCCGCAATACGTCCCCCCGCCGAAGCCGAAAGTCATGCGGGACATGGAAAGTCTGATTCATCATTTCATCATTTTCACGCAGGGCTTCAAGCCGCCGAAGGCCGAGGCCTATTGCGCGACCGAAGCGCCGAAGGGCGAGCTCGGATTCTTTATCGTGAGCGACGGCAGCCCCCGTCCCTACCGCTTGAAGATCCGCTCGCCCTCCTTCGTCCACATGGGCGCGTTCGATCACATGGCGCGGGGGTATCTGATTTCCGACATCATCACGATCTTCGGCACCTACGACATCGTGATGGGAGAATGCGACCGATGACAAGTAGTGTTGAATTATGAGTGTTGAGTTCGTCACTCACAATTCGAAACTCAAAACTAAAAACTTACGCGAACCATGTTGCGCGAAAAATATAAATCTGAGATTGACGAGTTACTCAGCCGGTACCCGGTGAAACGTTCGGCCTTGATTCCTCTGCTGTATCTGGCGCAGCGGGAGGAAGGGTATATCACCGAAGCGGCGATGATCGAAATTGCCGGCATCCTCAAGCTGACGCCGCCCCAAGTCTATGAGACCGCGACGTTCTATACAATGTTGAATCTGAAGAAGGTGGGGAAGTTTCATATCCAGGTGTGCAAGTCATTGATGTGCGCGCTGGTCGGGTCCGACACGGTCGTCGCTTGGCTCAAAAGCAAGCTCGGCATCGCTCCCGGAGGCACCACGCAGGACGGCCTGTTTACGTTGAGTACCGTCGAATGCCTGGCCGCCTGCGGCACCGGCCCCATGATGCAGATCAACGACGACTACTATGAGCGCCTGACCGAACAGAAAGTCGACCAGATCCTGGCCGATCTGAGAACGATAGGAACGAGTTCGTTAAAGAGCGGGCCCTATATGTGGCCTCTTCCGGTGGGAGTGACCGGTGATAAGTGACACGTGACAGGAAGAAGATAATGTGGATGGAACCCGTTTTATTCATGCTCGTCACCCGTCACTCGTCACTCGTCACACACTCATAGTTATGCCGACACACGAACCGATTCTTCTGAAGAACATGTCGCAGCCCGGCTATACCGGCTCGCTGTCGGATTACGAAAAGACCGGCGGCTATCAGGCGCTGCGCAAAGTGCTGGGCAAGATCGCGCCGGCCGATGTCACGACCACGGTGATGAAGTCGGGACTGCGCGGGCGAGGCGGAGCCGGCTTTCCAACTGGCGTGAAATGGGGATTCCTGCCCAAGGATCATCAAGGTCCCCGCTATCTCTGCTGCAACGCGGATGAAAGCGAGCCCGGCACGTTCAAAGACCGCCAGCTCATGGAACGGGACCCGCATCAGTTACTGGAAGGTATCGTCCTGGCCGGCTACGCGATCGGCGCAGAGAGCGCCTACATCTATATCCGCGGTGAAATGGTCCTGGGCTCGCAAATTCTGGAGCGCGCTCTCGCCGAAGCGCGCGCGGCCGGCTACATCGGGAAGAACATTCTCGGCACGGAAATCACGGTCGACGTGTGGGTGCATCGCGGCGCCGGCGCCTACATTTGCGGCGAAGAGACGGCGCTCCTCGAATCGCTGGAAGGCAAGCGCGGGCTCCCGCGCGTCAAACCGCCCTTTCCCGCGACCCACGGGCTCTACAACAAGCCGACGGTAGTCAACAACGTCGAAACGCTGGCGAACCTGCCGCATATCATGAACCGCGGGGCCGAATGGTTCGCGGCGATCGGCTCGCCTCCCAAAAGCACGGGGACGAGAATTTTTTGCGTCAGCGGGCACGTCAAGCGGCCGGGCAACTATGAAGTCCCGATGGGCGTGACGTTCCGCGAGTTGATTGACGAGCATGCCGGCGGCATGCGGGGCGAGAAGCCGCTGAAAGCGTTCATCCCCGGCGGAGCCAGCGCCCCGTTTCTCACACCCGATCATCTGGACGTGAAGATGGATTTCGAATCGGTCGCGGCGGCCGGCTCGATGTTGGGTTCCGGCGGGGTGACGGTGATGGAAGAGGGTACCAGCATGGTCTGGGCTGCGCTCCGGCTGATGGAATTTTTCTATCACGAGTCCTGCGGAAAGTGCAGTCCCTGCCGCGAAGGGAGCTCCTGGCTGGTGCAGACGATGCGGCGGATCGTGGCGAAGCAAGGACGTCCTCAGGACCTCGACACCTTGTCGGACCTCTGCAAGAACATCGCGGGCCGGACCGTCTGCGCCTTTGGCGACGCCGAAGTCGCGCCGATCATGAGCACGTTGAAACATTGGCGTCACGAGTATGTGACGTTGATCCACGAGGCGGAAATGGCGAACCTGATCCGTCCCGTGACGGTGGGAGCGAGAAATTGAAGTGATCATCAGTCAACGGTCATTAGTAGTCATTAAAACGAAGACTAGGTATCGGTATGTTCAATGACCGATGACTGTGACCAATGACTCTTTCTACGACGGCGACGAATACTATGCCTGATACGACGAAAGAGACGGTGCGTCTCACCATCGACGGCATCGCGATCATGGTGCCGAAGGGCACGCTCGTGATCGAAGCGGCGCGCCGGGTCGGCGTCATGATTCCCCATTTTTGCTATCACCCCAAGTTGAAGCCGGATGCCAACTGCCGCATGTGCCTCGTGGAAATCGAAAAGATGCCGAAGCTGCAGACCTCCTGCAGCACCGTGGCCACGGACGGCATGACCGTCCGCACCGCGACCACCGTGGTGAACGAGGCGCACAAGTCGGTCCTCGAGTTCATCCTGGCGAATCATCCCTTGGACTGTCCGGTGTGCGATCAGGGCGGCCGCTGCGATCTCCAGGACTTCTCACATCAATACACGGCGACGGCCAGCCGGTTTACGGAAACCAAGCGGATCTTCCAGAAGGAGTACTTCAGCCCGCTCATCGAAACGCAGATGAACCGGTGCGTTCAGTGCCTGCGCTGCGTGCGCTATTGCGACGAAGTGATGGACGTGAAGGCCCTGGCGCCGGCCGGCCGGGGAACGATGACCGAGATCAAGTCGTTCGCGGCTCATCCGCTCGATTGCGAATTCTGCGGCGGCTGCGTGCAGATCTGTCCGGTCGGCGCCATCACCAGCCGGCTCTCGATGTACGAGTACCGGCCCTGGATGCTGAAGCGGGCCGACACCATTTGCCACTACTGCGGCGACGGATGCGAAATCACCGTGCAGACCAAAGGCAATGAGCTGGTCGAGGTGAATTCGTCGTTCGGCGCAGGCCGCAACAACGGCGATCTCTGCGCGAGAGGCTTTTTCGGATTCCATGCGGCGGCTCATCCGGCGCGTTTGACCAAGCCGTTGATCAGGCGCGGCGGCACCCTGGTGGAAACGACGTGGGAAGAGGCGTTGGAGTTCGCGGCGGAAGGCCTGGCGCGGATCAAGGCGGAGCACGGGCCCCAAGCGCTTGGCGGGCTGATCTCCAGCCGACTGACGAACGAAGAGCTGTACCTGTTCCAGAAGTTCATGCGACTCGTCATCGGAACCAACAACCTCGACAGCAGCGCCCGGTATGGTCAGGTCAACGGCGTAGCGGCCATGCGGCGCGTGCAAGGGACGCATAGATGGACCCTCGGCTTCGAAGACACCGCCCAGGCGGACACGCTGCTGCTGGTGGGGACGAACATCACCGAAACCAATCCCGTCGCGGGATTGCACGTGAAGGAGGCTGTGAAGAAACATCGAGCCACGCTGCTGACGATCGAGTCCTTGCAGCCTGCCATCGACACCATCAGCAACATCGTCAATCTTGCCGATCACCATGTCTGCGTGCTTCCCGACGAGTTCAACGCCGGAGTCCTGGCTCTCCTCAAAGCGGTCGTCGAAGGCGGGCGCGTGGACCCGGCGCTCAACGAACAGGCTCCGGCCTATGTCGCGACCGTCTCACAAACTCTCGGCGCGCTGTCGTGGCAGGAATTGACCGCGGTGACCGGAACGCCGCGCGAGCGGTTCTTGGCGATGGCGGAGAGCCTGTCGAAAGGCCGCCGCGTCGTCGTGCTCGTCGGGCAGGATCTTTTGCGGAGCCCCGCGGGTTACCGCGCCTGTTTGAATCTCTTGGATCTGCTTCTCCTGCTCGGAAAGTTGACGGCCCCCGGCTGCGGTCTTGCGCCGCTGGCCGAAGAGAACAACGATCAGGGCGCGGTCGAGCTCGGCGCCGTTGCAGACTGGCTGCCCGGAGTCCGGGACGTCGCCGGACCCGAGGCGCGGGCCGCGATCGGGCGTCTCTGGAACGCAGACATACCTACGACTTCGGGCGCCACCCTCGTGGAAATGGTGGAACAAGCCCGGACCGGCCGGATGAAGGGCATGTTGATCGTCGGGGAGAACCCGGTGGCCACGCTTCCCGGCAATCTGCATGTCAAAGAGGCGCTCCAACGACTGGATTTTCTCGTGTGCCAGGAACTGTTCATGACCGAAACGGCGGCCTTGGCTCATGTGGTGCTGCCGGCATCGTCTTCCCTGGAAAAGGCCGGGACATTCACCAATTCTGAAGGCCATGTACAGGCGGTGCGTCCCGCCATTGATCCTGTCGGGGAAAGTCGCCCGGACTGGGACATGCTCGCGGCCTTGTCGGTCCTCCTCGGCACGCCGGTGGAGTATGAAGAATCGAAGGATGTGCTGAAAGAAATCCGCAGCATCATCCCCGACTATGGACTGCTCGGTCCGGCTCCCGTCCCCCACAAAGTCGATCAGGAAACGCTGCGCCGGTATTGCACGGAGGGGTTTCGCTGCGACCTTGCAAGCCGCTATACTCTGGCCCCGCGGTCCGCACGCCCCGAGGGGATGGTGCAGTTGCACTTGGTTCAAAGCTTGTTTCATTCGGGGAAATATTCAACGCGGTCGAAGGGGCTGCTACAGGTGGAGGAACAGGGTGTCTTGCGCATCAATCCGGCGGAGGCCGCAAAATGGTCGCTGAAAGACGGCGATCGGGTCCGGCTGTCGAACGAACGGGGCGCGTTCACCACCACGGTGAAGCTCGCGGGACGCGTGCCCGACGGCGCGGCCTGGTTCCCCGACCACTTCGCGCAAGAGGCGATGAGCCTGTTCGACTGTGTCATCGATCCGGACACCAAGGTCCCGTACTTCCGATCCACATGGGTGAACATCGGACCGCACGAAGCGAGAGGCGAGAGGCCATAGGAGGAAATGAATCGTGACTGAACTCAGCGTACGCCTCGCCATTTCGCTCGCTCAGATTGCAGCGGTCATGGGCGTCGTGATGCTCACCGTGATGATCCTGACACTCGCCGAACGAAAGGTCCTCGGGTGGATGCAGGATCGCATGGGCCCGATGGAAGTCGGCCCGTACGGCGTGCTCCAGCCGATCGCCGACGGGCTGAAGCTGTTTTTCAAGGAAGACATCGTCCCGGCCGGGGCGAACAAATTCATGTTCACCCTCGCGCCGATTCTCGCCATGGTCCCCGCGCTGATCGGCTTCGCCGTGATTCCGTTCGGCCCGGGCCAGACGTTCGAGATCCTCGGCATCCATGTCAAGCCCTTCGTGATCAGCGATATCAACATCGGCATTCTCTACATCCTCGCGTTCACATCCATCGGAGCCTACGGCATCATCCTCGGTGGGTGGGCCTCCAACAGCAAGTACTCGCTCCTTGGAGGATTGCGGTCGGCGGCGCAGGTCATCAGCTATGAGCTCAACGTGGGTCTCTCCATCGTCGGTGTGCTGATTCTGGCCGGGTCCCTCAGCTTGGTGAAGATCACCGATGCTCAGGCCGGCGGCTTCTGGCATTGGTATGTGTTCGCGCTGCCGGCTCCGCAGATTTTTGCTTTTGTGGTCTATGTCATTTCCGCGGTCGCGGAAACCAATCGGGTGCCGTTCGATCTTCCCGAAGCCGAGAGCGAACTGGTCGCCGGCTTCTTCACGGAATACAGCGGCATGCGGTTCGCCTTTTTCTTCATCGCCGAATACGCCAACATGGTGCTGGTGTCCTGCGTGGCGGCCGCCATGTTCCTGGGGGGATGGAACGCGCCCTATCCCGGCACGATCCTCGGCCATCTGGGACTCGAACGCTTCGCCTGGGCCGAAAATATTGCGTGGTTCACAGTGAAAGCCTACGCGTTTCTGTTTCTCTTTTTCTGGCTCCGGGCGACGCTGCCACGCCTGCGGTACGATCAATTGATGAAGTTCGGATGGAAAGTGATGCTGCCGATCGCCTTGGGAAACATCATCGTGACCTCGATCGCGGCGTATTTCTTTCCGCGGTGAAGCAAGGAAGCTGTCAGCCATCAGCGATCAGCCGAGGGGTTGAAAGCTGAAAGCTGAAAGCCGAAGGCTGAGATGCAAAAATTTAAAGCCTGGTTCAAGACGATCATTTTTTACGAAATCCTCGTCGGGATGAAGGCCACGCTGTCGCATCTCCTGCATTACAAGCCCATCACCGTGCAATATCCCCACGAAAAGCGCGCGCTGCCCGACAATTATCGCGGCATGCTCGCCTTGCTTCGCTACGACGACGGAACGGAAAAATGCGTCGGCTGCGACCTCTGCGAGGCCGCCTGTCCGTCGCGGGTAATTCGCGTCGTGAGCGCGGAGGTCCCCGGCGAGCCGACGAAGCGCTATTCCAAAGAATATTATATGGACATGACCCGATGCCTGTTCTGCGGCATGTGCGTCGACGCCTGTCCGGTCGATGCGCTCGGCATGACTCAGGAGTTCGAGTGGGCCGTGTACGACAAGCGCCAACTGCACCTGAACAAGCAGCAACTGCTCGCGATCGGAGACCGGGCGTTCCCGGTTCGGGAAAAGCGGCTGGAACTGCAGCATCCGAACGTGGCGTTCTTCAACGTATCGTTCGGCAATGTCCCACAAAAACCGAGCTGACCGGCAGCCGAGAACGACCGCGCAGGACGGGACCGCATGGAGCTGTTCTTTTTTCTCTACTTCGCCCCCATCATTGCGTTGACCTCGATCCTCGTCGTGGCCTTGCGCAACCCGATCTACAGCGCGCTGTCGCTTCTCATCATGTTTTTCCACGTCGCCGGACTCTACGTCACCCTGCACGCCGAGTTTCTGGCCGCCGTGCAGATCATCGTCTACGCCGGCGCGATCCTCGTCCTATATTTGTTCGTCGTCATGCTGCTCAACGTGAAGCACGACGAACACTACCAGCGCCAATGGCCTGCAGCCGCCTTGATCGGATTGGCACTCGTCATGGAAGGACTCGTCCTGTCGGCGCTGAAGGGCCGGCCCAATTCCGCCGGAGCGGCCGGGGTCGAGACCGAAGCGGGGGGACCCGGCAACACGGAGGCCTTGGGCGACGTGCTCTATTCCATCTACCTGTATCCCTTCGAAGTGGCCTCGTTGCTTCTGCTCGTCGCCATGATCGGCGCGATCATTCTCGCGAAGAAGAACATTGAGATGGTGACAAGTGACAGGTGACCGGTGACACGCAACCAGCTCGTCCTTGTCACTCGTCACCCGTCACGCGTCACAGGTATATGTATATTATGACTATTCCTCTTGCCTACTATCTCATCCTGAGCGCGGTGGTCTTCGTGACCGGCGTGGTGGGCGTCTTGATCCGGCGGAACATCATCATCATTCTCCTGTCGGTCGAGCTCATGCTGAACGCGACCAACATCAATTTCGTCGCCTTCTCGGAATATTTCCACAATATCGCCGGACAGGTGTTTGTCTTTTTTGCTCTAACCGTCGCCGCCGCGGAAGTCGCCGTCGGCCTGGCGATCATCATCGCGCTCCACCGGTCGCGCTCATCGATCAACGTTGATGACTTCCAACTCTTGAAATGGTGACCGACCACGCTCTACAGAGTCTGACTGCGGGTGGCGCCGATCTGGGAGCCTGTCCGCCCGGAGCGGGGTCCCTACACCGGGCGGGGTGCGAGGACGGACGGGCTGGTCGGCGACAGGACCCGCAACGATGACGTACGAACTCATCCCGTTGTTGCCGCTCGCTTCATTTCTGATTCTCGGGCTCGGCGGCCATTGGATCAAGGACAAGGCCCATCTCGTCGCCGTGCCGGCGGTCGTCGTCTCCTTTCTCCTGTCGATCCTGGCTTTTTTCGAGGTCGCGAGCGGCCACCACACGACGCTTCGCCTCTACACCTGGCTGACGTCGGGCTCCCTAGATATCCACATCGGCCTGACCGTCGATCGGCTCACGGCGGTCATGCTCTTGCTCGTCACGACGGTCAGCGCGCTCGTACACATTTATACGATCGGATACATGCAGGGTGAACCGGGCTACGCCCGGTTCTTCAGCTACATCGCGCTGTTTACCTTCTCGATGTTAATGCTGGTGCTGGCCGACAACTTCCTGCAGCTCTTCGTCTTTTGGGAAGCCGTCGGTCTCTGCTCGTACCTGCTCATCGGCCATTGGTATGAGCGTCCCTCGGCCCGCGCGGCCGCCACGAAGGCCTTCATCGTCAATCGCGTGGGTGACTTCGGCTTCATCCTCGGCCTCCTCCTGGTCTGGACGACCTTCGGCACGCTGGACTACGCGGAAGTGTTCGCCAAGGCGACGGAGGCAACCGGGACCACCTTGAACGCGCTGTCGGACCTGGGCGGGACATGGAACGTGCCGGTGCTGACGATGATCTGTCTCCTGCTGTTCATGGGCGCCATCGGAAAGTCGGCCCAAGTTCCCTTGCATGTCTGGCTGCCCGACGCGATGGAAGGCCCCACGCCGATCTCGGCCCTGATCCATGCCGCGACGATGGTCACGGCCGGCGTGTTCATGGTGGCAAGGCTCGCGCCGCTCTACAGTCTGTCCCCGGGCGCGATGACGGTGGTCGCGATCGTCGGCGCGCTCACGATGATGCTCGGCGCCACGATTGCCGTGACGCAAACCGACATCAAACGCGTCGTCGCCTATTCGACGATGAGCCAACTCGGCTATATGATCATGGCCTGCGGCCTCGGCGCCTATGCCGCCGGCATGTATCATTTATTGACGCACGGCGCCTTCAAGGCGCTGCTCTTCCTGGGCTGCGGCTCCGTGATCATTGCGCTGCATCACGAACAGGATATGCGGCGCATGGGCGGGCTGAAGGACAAGCTGCCCGTGACCTATTGGACGTTCCTGATCGGGTCGCTCGCGCTGGCCGGCTTCCCGCTCACCGCCGGATTCTTCAGCAAAGACGACTTGCTGGTCTCCGCCTGGTCGTCCGGCTCGCTCGGTCAGGTCCTCGCCGTGTTGGGATTGCTGACCGCGCTCATGACCGCCTTCTACAGTTTCCGGTTGGTCTTCGTCACGTTTTGGGGTCCTTCGCGCGTCGACCCGCACCATGCGGGCCATGTACACGAACCTTCTCCAACCATGACCGTTCCGTTGATCGTGCTGGCCGTCCTGAGTATCGCGACCGGCTACCTCGGCATCCCCGGCTTCCTCGAACCGATGTTTCCACAGGCAGAGGGAGCCGGACATCACGGAGCGGGGGCGACGGGCGTGATGATCGCCGCAACGGTCATGGGGCTGCTCGGCATCGGCGGAGCCTATTACCTGTACGTCCTCCATCCGGCGCTTCCCGATCGATGGGCTCAACGATGGAAGGCGGTGTACGAGCTCTCGCTGAATAAATGGTACGTGGACGAGTTCTATGACCGGACGATCGTTCGCCCGACGTTCGCCGTTGCGGGAGAGCTCTGGAAGCGCATCGATGTCGGCGTCATTGATGGAGCGGTCAACGGCGTCGCGAGGGCTGTTGCGTGGGGCGGCTGGCTCCTGCGCCTCGTGCAGAGCGGGCAGACACAGCATTATGCGCTCGGCATGGCGCTGGGGGCGGTGGTGATTTTGACGATGTTTCTATTTTTCTAAGGGAAACGTCCCTGGTCACTCGTCACTGGTCACCGGGAAAGCCGAGAGGCTATTCATCTTCAATGCCAATGACTATTGACCAATGACCGACGACCGATGACCAATTCATTTCCCTGGCTTACATTGCTTGTCTTCCTGCCCCTCGCGGGAGCGGCCGCTCTGTCCTTCGCCAAGGAATCGGCCGCCCGCTGGATCGCACTGGCCGCCACGCTGGCCGACCTTGCCGTCGCGCTGCCGCTCTGGTGGATGTTCGATCCGCAATCGAATCAGATGCAATTGGTGGAACATGTGGCGTGGATTACTTCTCCACCCATTCATTACAGCCTCGGGATCGACGGCATCAGCCTGCCCCTCGTGTTGATGACGGCGGCGCTCATGCCGCTCTGCGTCCTGGTGTCCTGGACGTCGGTGACCATGCGAGTCCGCAGTTTCATGGCGGTGCTGCTGGTCATGGAAGCGGCGATGCTGGGCGTCTTCGTCGCGCTGGACTTCGTCCTGTTCTACGTCTTCTGGGAGGCGATGCTGATCCCGATGTATCTGTTGATCGGAGTGTGGGGGGGACCCAATCGTCTCTATGCCGCCATCAAATTCTTTCTCTACACCCTGGCCGGCAGCGTGCTCTTGTTGGTCGCCATCCTCGTGCTGTACTTTTACGGAGGACGCACGTTCGACATTCTCGCGCTCAGCCGTGCGACCTATCCCGCTGCGCTTCAGGGCTGGTTGTTCCTCGCCTTCTTTGCCGCGTTTGCGGTGAAGGTTCCAATGTTTCCGTTCCATACCTGGCTGCCGGATGCGCACGTGGAAGCTCCCACGGCCGGCAGTGTGATCCTCGCCAGCGTGCTGCTCAAGATGGGCACCTATGGATTCCTGCGGTTCAGCCTCCCGATGTTGCCCGACGCGAGCACGGCGTTCACGCCGATGATGGTGGTACTTTCCATCGTGGCGATCATTTACGGCGCGTATATGGCGCTGGCTCAGACCGACTTGAAGAAGTTGATCGCCTACTCGAGCGTCAGCCACATGGGATTCGTGACGCTCGGCCTCTTCGTGCTCAACCAGCAGGGCATCGAAGGCGCCGTGCTCCAGATGGTGAACCACGGCATCACCACCGGAGCCCTGTTCCTCTGTGTCGGCATCATCTATGAACGAACCCACAGCCGGGCGATTGCCGACAACATGGGCTTGGCCAAACCGATGCCGCGATACGCGACGCTGCTTGTCATCTTTGCATTGTCCTCCCTCGGCTTACCCGGCACGAACAGCTTCGTCGGCGAGTTCCTGGTATTGATCGGCACATTCCTCTGGAACAAGGCCGCGACGGCTTTTGCATGTCTCGGCATCATCCTCGCCGCTGCCTACATGCTCTGGATGGTGCAGCGCGTCGTCTTCGCCGCGCCCGCTTCGCACCGGTCCCCGTTGCCGGACCTCAACCAACGTGAGTTCGCGACGCTGGCGCCGCTCGTCGTGCTCATTTTCTGGATCGGGCTGTTCCCCAATCCACTCGTGAGCCGCATGCATGCGAGCGTGGTGAAGACGCTCGAGTCCATGGCCCGTACCAAAGTCGCCCCTGCGACGCATCCCTCGGCGTCCCTCAAGATTCCCGTGTCGGCGGTTGCCGGACCCGACGCCGCTGATGGAGCACAACCGTGACCGGCTTTGGGACAGATTTGCTGATCGTCTTGCCGGAACTCATCGTCGTCGCGGCCGCCTGCGCGGTGCTGGTGCTCGATCCTCTGACTCCATCGTCGAAGAAGGAACTGCTCGCCTGGCTCAGTCTCGGCGCGCTGGCCCTCTGCATCGGACTGACCGGAGGACAGATCAACGTCCTCAACGAGCGCGTCTTCGCCTTCAACGATCTGGTGGTCGTCGATGGCTACGCGCGATTCTGGAAGCTCCTGCTCTATGCGGTCACCGGCCTGACCATTCTCATGTCGCTCCCCTACCTGAAAGTCGAACGGCTGCAGCTCGGTGAGTACTACGGGTTCATCCTGCTCACCCTGTCGGGCATGATGGTGATGGTGTCCGGCGCCGATCTGCTGACCATCTATCTCGGGACCGAGCTGATGTCGCTCTCGCTCTATGTCATGGCGGGACTCAAACGTTCCCCCCGCTCGCTGGAAGCTAGCGCCAAATATTTCGTCCTCGGCGCGTTTTCATCGGGCCTGTTGTTGTACGGAATTTCGCTGCTCTATGGCGCGACCGGCGGGACCAGGCTTGCCGCCATCGCGAGCGCCATCGGGACGCGCGGTTTCGAGGATCCCCTGCTCCTGATCGCGACGATTCTCCTGGCGGTCGGTTTCGGGTTCAAGCTCGCCATCGTGCCGTTTCACATGTGGACGCCCGACGTGTATGAGGGGGCGCCGACGTCCGTCACGGCGTTTATGGCCGTGGCATCCAAGGCCGCGAGCTTCGCCGCCTTCCTCCGCGTCTTCGTGGAAGGGCTCGGCGGGCTCAAGGCCGACTGGTCGGTCCTCTTTCTCGCGCTCTGTCTGGTCACGTTGATCCTCGGCAATGTCGTTGCGATCGTGCAGACGAATTTCAAGCGGATGCTGGCCTATTCCAGCATCGCGCATGCCGGCTACGCGATGATCGGCGTCGTCGCGGCCGGCCGCGGGATGGGGGAATCGGCGGGCGCGACGGGACTCGCCAGCGTCATGCTCTATCTGGTCATGTATGCATTCATGACCCTGGGAGCCTTCGCGGTCATCGGTATGTTCCGCAAAGGCGGATTGGAAGGCGAAGAGATCGAAGATTTTGCCGGCTTGGCCAAACGCCAACCGCTCGCGGCGCTGCTGATGCTGGTCTTCATGGTCTCGCTCGCCGGGATTCCCCCTACGGCCGGGTTCATCGGCAAGTTCTACGTCTTCATGGCGGCGGTGGAAGCGGGACTCACCTGGCTCGCCGTCATCGCACTCATTTTTGCCGCTGTCTCCGCCTACTATTACATGCGCGTCGTGATGGTGATGTACATGCGCGAACCCGACGCGTCGGTCACCGACCCGCCGCAGTTGGTTCCCTCGCCGGCGCTGTCGCTTGTATTGGCCTGTGCCGCAGCCGGCGTCATCCTCTTCGGCCTCTTTCCGAATACCCTGGTCACCTTCGCGCTGCAATCGGTCATCCCGTTCAAATAACATCGGATCGCCTGCGACCCATTCCATTGGTGCAGTCACGGGCGACTCATGGTACGCTAGCTTCATCGTCGTGAGGCCGCATCATGGAACTCTGGCGTCTCCTCGGTGATCTCGCGAAGTCCTTCCTTCGGCACGGCTGCGGAAGCTTGGCGGCGTCCCTGGCGTTCTTCTCCCTATTGTCGCTGTTTCCGCTGGTGTTCCTCTTGCTGTACGGCGTCAGCTTTATCGTCAGTCAGGACGTTATCGGGAGCCAAGTGCTGATCAGCTTTCTGAAGGGATTTTTGCCGATCCTCGGCGAGCGATTGGCGGAAGAGCTGCAACGCATCGGCGAATTGGAAACGGTGCGCTGGTTGGTCTTTCTCTCCTTCGCCTGGTTCGGGACCTTGGTGTTTTACGAGCTGGACTATACGTTGAACGTCGTGTTCGACAGCACCTGGCAACGACATCCCCTCATCTCTACCATCATCACGGTGGCCTCGCTCGGCGCAGTGGGATTGCTCTTGATCCTCTCCTACGTGGCCACGCAGACGGTGCATGTCATGACGGCCTATGTCCCGCATCTCTGGGGTTTGGATCTCCTCGCCTTGCGGGCTCATGACTTTTTTCTGACGTACACGCTGCCGTTTGCCTTGGCGTTCGTGACGGTGACGGGACTGTATCGGTACGTTCCGCGCCGGCGCCCGGAATGGCGGGAAGCGATGATCGGGGCCTTGACGTTCAGCCTGCTGTGGGTCGCCGCGAAACTGTTGTTCATCACGTACCGCGATTACGCCACGGTCTATTCCCATCTGTACGGATCCTTGCTTGAGGTCGTGCTGTTGCTGTTATGGCTCTACTATTCCGCAGCGCTGTTTCTCTTCGGCGCGGTCGTCGCCCACGCGTTGCAGCAGCGTGCGCAGGCCCTCGCCGGACATCTGCTGTCCCAGCCCAATCCGTCCACCGTGTGAGCGGCGCGTTCCTCTTCTTCTCCCTGTCGGCTTCTGGCCTTTTTCTGGCAGGTGATGCGCTTCCTGGCTAGAATGGTCCCCGCAGGAGGAATGCGAGCATGTCCGACGACTTCGGGAAAGAACTGTTGATGCTGGGAGGCACCATCGCCGGCTTCATCGCCGCCATGTTGACGGTGATGGAGAAACTGCTCGATATTCAGAACCGTATCAATACCAAAAAGGAGCGCAAGACACCCGCTTCCGGTGAGCGTTCCATTCCCGACTCGTCGCCTGCGATCGATTTTTTTTCCACCAAACCCCTGCGCGGCGCCAGCTACCTGCTCATGTACGAAACGAGCGTGATCGTCGCCGCCGGGCTCCTGTTGAATTACGTCGGGCTGACGTTGAGCCGCCATCTGGAAAGCATTCTCTTTCTCGACATGACCGGCACGGCGCTGGTGGCCTTCCTGCTCGGCCCCTGGTGGGGGGCCATTGCCGCGCTCCTGTCGAACTCGCTCGTGAACTGGCTCCTCTATCCGGAATCCGGCGCCGACGTGGTGATCTTTCCCTGGTCGCTGGTCAGCATGACGGGGGCCTTTTATTGGGGCTGGATGGCGAGGCGGGCGGGATTTCAAAAATATCTCCGCACGGGAAAAAGTTCCGCGCTGTCGCATGCCTGGTTCCTGTATATCTTCGGCGTCGGAGGCGCGGTCGTGATGAGCGTGCCCGGCACGTTCGTCCAAGCAGCCCTCGACGAACATGCCGTCTTTGCGCTGAACCCGGAACTGGCGGAAACCTTGAGCGCCCGCGCGCTGCAATGGGAAGCGGTCGCGCGGCAGTATATCGAGTCGGTCTTCGGGCTCCAATGGGGCGAACACATCGGCTGGTGGATCGTCAACTGGTTTCAAAACTGGGTCCGCTACGTGCCGGACAAAACGATGAGCGCGGCGATCGCCTTGGTGGTCCTCAAGTACGGCTATCCCTTGTTCGAACGGGAACTCATTCATGGAGGGCCTGAGGGAGAACGGCCTCATGATGAGCGGATTCTTCCGCTGGTGTTGGGCCTGCTCTACGCCCCTTCCTTTGCGACGCTGATCAGCAGTGAACCGTATCAGGGCGCCGGGTATTGGCCGCTCTGGGGAATGCCGTGGGTCTTGATGGTGGCGGGGTACTTCTATCTGCGGTATTGGGGGCCCGGCGACATGACTTTGCACGAAGCACGACTCCAACGTGCGGAGCGATATGCGCGGGCGCTGAAGCCGATCGGAAAGGAAGCCTCCTACGAATTTTGCCGGCGTTTGACCTTCGTGACGTTGATCGCCAGCCTGCTCTTCGCCTTGTGCCTGCCGATCATTCTAATGGATTTCTACCGCGTGACCTTCAAATTTTTCTGCGTGGTCTATGGGTTCCTCCTCGTGGTCCACCTGATCCGCATTGCGATCGCGCAGAACATCTCGGCCGCTCGAGACGCATAGAACCGTGAAGCGACTTCGCTAGAACTGTTTTGTGTTTCGAGTTTCATGTTTCGAGCTTGGAGAGATCGCAACCCGAAACCCGCAACGCGAAACTTCTCGTGCTTCACGTCTTGTGAAGCTGGAGAAACCGGGCCACTGAAGCGCGCGTGATCAAGCCGACCGGTTTGTCCTCTTCCATCACCACCAATCGATCCTGTCCCTGCTGGATCATGCGATCCAGCGCCTGTCTCAACGACCAGTGAGAAGGAATCGCCCCTTCCGGTTCAGCCGGCTGCATGACGTCCCGGATCCGTTTCCAAGGCCACAGGGCTTGGGGAACGGCCTGCACGTCATCCACCGTGACGGCGCCGACGATCCGGCCGTCTTCCGTGACCGGGAACCCGCCCGCTCCCTGGGGGACGAAATACTCGTCCACCGCGCCCTGCACGGAAAGATGAACCGGAACCGACGCGAAGCTCCTGATCATGACGTCGCGCACCGGGGTCATGTCCAGCGCAAGGCGGAGACCGACTTGCCTCCGCGCGCTCCACGCCGCGCCGAAGAGGAATGCACCGATGAACAGCAGCCACCCGCCGTTGCCGGACCAGGATGAGTCGATCGTGCCTGCCAGCGAACCGGCGAACACGGCGGCACCGAGCGCTCCCAACAGCAGGCCGAAACCCAAGCCGATCGAGGAAGCCTGGCTGGTTGCACGATGAAAATTTTTGGTCCAGGCCCACAGACCGGCACGCAGCACACGGCCGCCGTCGAGGGGAAAGCCCGGAATCAAATTGAAAATTCCGAGCTGGACATTGACGATTCCCAACAGCCCACCGAGCGCAATGAAGCCTTGCGTAGTCGATGTGTCGAACGTTGCTTCTATCGCAAAGACCGCGCCGAGACAGGCCGCCCCCAGAAGGAGACTCACCACGGGTCCCGCAATGGCGATCAAAAACTCCGCTCGCGGACTTGGAGGCTCCTTTCCCATGTGGGCGACGCCTCCGAAGATGAACAGCGTGATCTGGCTGATCGGGATGCGATACTGCAGGGCGACATACGAGTGACCGAGCTCGTGCAGCAGGACCGAGAGAAAGAGCAGCAAAGCTGCGACGGCCGCCATGCCCCAGTACCGTTCTCCGGACAATCCGGGCAGAGTTTCAGGCAGATACCCCGTCGCCAGCGTCCAACTCATGAACGCAAAGACCAGCAGCCAGGAAGCATGGACACGGACCGGAATACCCAAGGGACGGCCGATTTCCCAGTCAGGCATACTCATGTTGTGACGGTACCAGCGCGAGATTCCGAGCGTCAACCACCCTCGCCTTCGGGTATACTGAAACACATGTCTCTCCAAGAAACCCTGTCGATCCGGTTGCTCCTGTTCGCCGTCCTGTTCTCGATGGCAATGCCCGCCTCAGGGGAGGCGCAAGTGATTACGTCCGGCTCCCCGTCCTGTCCTGCCGTGGCCCTGACCTTCGACCTCTGCCCCGTGCGCGGCGGAGGAGGCTACGATGGACGGTTGATCGATTATTTGATCGAACACCGAATCCCGGCGACCTTCTTCATGTCCGGAAAATGGATCGCCAAACACGACGAGCATGTGAAGAAACTGCTGAACGTACCGTTCTTCGAAATCGGCACCCACGGCGAAGTCCATGCCCATTTGCCGATGCAGTCCGCAGCCGAGCAGGAGCGGGAGATCGTCGGCCCTGTCAGGCTGCTGAGGACGAAATACGACCGGTCCACCTCTCTGTTTCGGCCGCCCTACGGCGAGTACAACGACGAGACCGTCGACGTCGTCCATGCGCTCGGACTGCGATTCGTCATGTGGAATGTCGTATCCGGCGACCCTGATCCCACGCTCTCCGCTGAACAGATCGAGCGGCGCCTCGAGAGGCTGACCCGCAAGGGCAGCATCATCGTGATGCACGCGAACGGCAAGGGACAACATACCTACGAAGCGGTGGCCCATCTCTACGAGCAGTGGTTGCCGCAGCATCATCTGGAACCGATGACCGTCAGCGAGATCCTGACCTGCCGGCGGTCGAGCCCGTGACGCATCCGCTGGTGCGCAACATGGCGGTCGACGATCGCGACGCCGTGATCGCCTGGCTCGCGGAATCGGAGCCTTGGACCACACTCGGCTATGACAAAGACGACTGGGAACAATATTTCTCTCCCTTGCCGCTGGGCCGCGAATCCTTCGTGATCGTCCAAGACGTGCAGGTAGCGGGGCTCGCCATCGTCAGGCAAAAATTCTTGCTGGGGGACTATCTCGAACTCTTAGGCATTGCGCCATCTGCGAGAGGGAAGGGCCTCGGGACCCTCTTGCTGAGACACGTGGAATCGATCGTGTTCGGCCGAACGAAAAACCTGTTCGCCTGCGTCTCGGACTTCAACATAGATGCGCGGGGTTTCTATCAGCGACATGGATATCGGGAAATCGGGTCGCTCCCGGACTTGATCGTCGGCGGAAGCGCCGAGCTGTTGCTCAGAAAGACGACGGGCCCTGTGAGAACAAGTCAATAGTCACTGGTCATCGGTCAATGGTAAACTGAAGCGGCTTTGCTTCCAGTGACCAATGACCGTTGACCAATGACTCTTGTCAGTGTCTCCAAGCTTCTCCACACCCGCATGCGCGTCAGCGACTTGGATGAGACGATCCGGTTCTATACGAGCGTGCTGGGACTCGAGGTTCTTGAACGCAAGACCTCGCCTCGCGGATCCCAGTTGGCCTTTCTGAAAGTCCCGAACAGCGACGAGTTGATCGAATTGACCAGCTTCCCGCCGAGCGGTCCGGTTACAGTTCAGGAAGATCTGGTCCATCTCGCGTTTCAGGTGGAGAACCTGGACCGGACCATCGCGTCCTTGAACGCACAGGGCGTGAAGATTACCGACGGCCCGACCACCACCTCGTCGGGCAGCCGGTTCATCTTCATCGATGCGCCGGACGGTTACGAGATCGAATTGATCGAACGGCCGCCAGGGGTAAAAATCGTGTAACCCGTGAAGCGTCGCTCGTTGTTCGTCTCCCGGAAGCTTCCGTCCCATCCCGCAGTCTAATCGGTTTGTCCGGCCCATTGACGCCCTTCGCGGCACTCACGTATTGTTCCACGCGCTTCACGCTTCACGAGCGACGAGGAACGAGAAGGAGCAGCAGATGAAAAATGCGTTCTTCCGGGGGCATGGTTTGGGAAACGATTATCTCGTGATGGATCCCAAGGAGCTCAGTTTCAAGCTGACCCCGAAAAACATCGAGCGGATCTGCGACCGCCATTGGGGTCTCGGTGGCGACGGCATTCTGGCGCTCGTATCTTCGAAGAAAGCCGATTTCGGTTTGCGGATCTTCAACCCGGACGGCAGCGAGGCGGAAAAGTCCGGCAACGGTCTCCGCATCTTCGCCCGCTATCTTCACGCCACGGGAAAGACGAAGAAGAAGCGCTTCACGGTCGACACGAAGGGCGGCCTTGTCGCGATCGAGCTGCACCTCGACCGTCATGGCGAGGCAGGCGCCGTCACCGTGCAGATGGGGCGGGCGACGTTCCAGCCGAGCGCGTTACCCTGTACGCTGATGGCCGAGGAATTGATCCAACAACGGATCGACGCAGCCGGCCGCAGCCTCACCTTTACCGGCGTGAGCGTCGGCAATCCCCATTGCGTCCTCTTCAAGGCGGCCGGCGAGTCATGGTCGCGCGAAGATTTGTTGCGGCTCGGGCCGGTCCTGGAGAACCATGATCTGTTTCCGAAACGGACGAATGTCCAATTGGCCGTTCCGACCGGCCCTCGGGAAATTTCCATCCTGATTTGGGAACGGGGTGCGGGGGAAACACAGGCTTCCGGTTCGTCTTCTTGCGCCGCAGCCAGTGCGGCGGTTCGCTTGGGTCTGGTCAAGAGCCCCGTGACCGTCAAGATGCCCGGCGGCACGTTGGACATCGAGGTGGAACCGGACTTCAGTCTCACCATGGAAGGCCCGGTCACGGAAGTCGCGCGCGGAACCTTGAGCCCCTCGTTCGTCCGCTCGCTGAAGTAACGTCGCCGTCACGCACCATCTGCCAACCGGAAGAAATCAGGCTCGGAGTCCTGGTATCCTAACCCGTGACGCCCGACACGTGACGAGTGACCGTGACTGATCTCCTGCAATCCAAACTCGCTCATCTTCCGGACAGTCCCGGCGTGTATCTCTTCAAGGACGCCCGTGGAGAGGTCCTCTACATCGGAAAGGCGGCCGTGCTCGCGGATCGGGTTCGTTCTTATTTTCAAAAAGGCGCGGACCATGGCCCGAAGACCGGCTTGCTCGTCAGTCACGTGGCGGACCTGGAAACGATGGTCACCAGGTCCGAGCTCGAAGCCCTGATCCTCGAGAGCAACCTCGTCAAGCGCCACCGGCCGCGGTTCAACGTGGTGCTGCGCGACGACAAGCAGTATCCGTATCTCCGGCTGCCCATCAAGGAAAACTTCCCGCGGCTCTCGATCGTCCGCCGCGTGCAGAAGGACGGGGCCCTCTACTACGGTCCGTACACGCCCGCCGGCGCGCTGCGCGAGACATTGAAAGTCATCAAACGGGTCTTTCCTCTGGCGACCTGCACCATCGACATCGATGGGAAGGCGGAACGGGCCTGCATCGAGTTCGAGATCAAGCGGTGCATGGCGCCCTGCACCGGCAATCAGTCGAAAGACGACTATCATCACATCGTCAGACAGGTACGGCACTTCCTGGAAGGACGAGATCGAGAACTGCTGGACGACCTTCGAGGGCAGATGGAGGCGGCTGCCGGGCGTGAGGATTTCGAAGAAGCGGCGCGCTTGCGCGATCGCATGTTCAAGATCGAGCGCACGCTGGAACGCCAACGCATCACCCAGACGGTTTCGGTCGATCAGGACGTCATGGGCATCGCCCGGCAAGGCGCGGCCGTCGATCTACAGATATTGTTCGTCCGCGGCGGACTGTTGATCGGACGAAAGGATTTCTTCTGGCCGCAGTCGGCGGACACCCCCGACGACGAATTGGTCGGGGCCGCCCTCGAGCAGTTCTACAACAAGGACGGGCAGCCGCCGAAAGAGCTGCTGCTTCCGATCGACATTCCGGACCGCGAGCTCATCGGCCGCTGGCTGTCGGACAAGCGGGGAGATACGGTCCGCGTCTTGGCGCCTGAACGAGGCACGAAACATCAACTGGTCCTCTTGGCGGAAGAAAATGCGGCGGCGGCCGTGGCCGATCACCTCCGCGATGAGGAACTGGACCGGCAGGCCGGCGATGAGCTCAAGCGCCTGCTGCGGCTTGATGCACCGCCTCGCCGTATCGAAGGGTTCGACATCTCGAACACGATGGGCAATCAGTCAGTGGCATCCATGGTCGTCTGGGAAGAGGGGCGGATGAAGAAAGCCGATTATCGCCGGTTCAAAATCGCCACCGTGGAGGGAGCCAATGACTTCGCCAGCATGCAGGAAGTGGTGAGCAGACGCTACGGCGGGATGGAAGATCTGGCTCGTCCCGATCTGGTGCTCATCGATGGAGGACTCGGTCAATTGGCGGCGGCCTTGGAAGGGCTTAAGCGCACGGGTGAGTCGCATCTTCCGATCATCGGATTGGCCAAGGCTCGTGGCGACAAAGAAGAACGGGTGTTCCTCGCCGGAAGAAAGAACCCGATCCTTCTCAAACCGCAATCGCCCGCCACACATCTCTTGCAACGGATCCGGGACGAGGCTCACCGATTCGCCATCACGTATCATCGAAATTTGCGCGGGAAAGATCTCGTTTCGTCCAAACTGGACCGCATCATTGGCATCGGGGAGGTCAGACGGGCGCGGCTGCTGAAGCAATTCGGCAGCGTCGAAGGCATCGCCGCCGCCAGCGACGAGGCATTGCGTCGATCGGGGCTCGATGCGAAGACCGTGGCCGAACTGAGCCGGGCGCTGAGGGACGAAAACGGAGATACGAAGTGCTGAGTCTTCAGCCCGGCATGCGGTCCTTGGCTCTCGTCTCGGTCTCCTCCATCAGAAGAGCAGTTTGAGGCTGGCGATGCCCAGGTGCACGAACGCGTGGTAGTTGCCATTGACCGTCGGGTTGAGATTGCCTACGATCGTGCGCGGCTCATAGAACCATTCTTGGTAGGCGGCGTCGAGGCCGATGCCCTTTGGCCAGAGAACCGATTCCCCCCCGCAAGGCACCATTCCCAAGAATCGGCCCGGTGCTTTACAGAGGAATCCAGCGCCGAGCGACAACGTGTTGGCCGTCAGAGAAATCGTCGCCGGATTGAGCGTCAGATCGGGGACGGGATTTTCCGTCCTCGTATAGCCTGATCGGACCGCAACATCCCAATGGGGAAGCCACGCGGGATTGAGCCATTTATATTCCGTCCCGACGGCGACGACCGGCACGGTACTCCACTGTCGCGGCTGCGGAATCGTCACGCCGTTGGACAAATGGACATCGAGATTGCGAAACGATTTCCATCCGACGTATTCGATGTCCAGCTCCAGCTTCCATTCACGCTCGCCGGTTCGGACAGGCCAGATCGCCACGGCTCCGGTGTAGATTTGGGGAAGAGCAAGGCTGGCAGACGCGTCGGCAACCTTGGCTCCATTCACGAGCAGCGCTCCGTGGAGCGGCAGCACCGCCTGGCTGTGATAGACCAGCCCGATCGAAGCCACCGGCTTTCCCTCGCTGTTCTTGAGCGGGCTGTACAGCAAGCTGACACTGAATCCCGCCGCCGTCCCGTTGCCGTAGAGTTCGACAGGGGCGCCGGGCGGAATTCCAAGGCCCCCGGGCCAGACCTGCTTCTGTTCGGCATGGCCTTCTCCAATAAAACTCGCAAAGGTGTACACATCAGCGCCGACTCCGATCGACAGGTCCTCGTTCACCTTGTAGGCCACCGTCGGCTTGATATCGATGAGCGGCAACGTGGCGGAGGTCGCCGCGGTATTGAAGGGACCGTCGTTCGGGTAGCGGGTATTCAAACCGAATGGACTGTTGACCCCCAATCCGACGGTGACGGATGAAAGGCGCGGCATGCCGAGCGCGCCGAGATTCCCGCTGAGATAGAAATGACTCGGTGGCGGGAATGAGACACTGCCTCCGAAATCACCCCTTGCGTCGACGCCGGTGGGGCTCTGGTATTTGATCGATCCTCCAAGCGCCACGGCGCCCGTGTAGAGTTGGATACCCGGAACCTGGGTCAGTCCAGCCGGGTTGTATTGAATGGCGGACCCATCGTCCGCTTGGGCCGCGAATGCATTGCCCTGACCCGCAGCGGCCGCACCTTGAGGCTGAAACCGCAGGGCTTGAGCTCCGGCGGAATACGGAGACAGCACGATCGATGCCCATACGAGAACGATAATGATGCCGTACATCTCGTGAATAATCCGATAAAAAGAAGCGGTCATGCTAATGAAACCGCCAAGCGTTTGTCCAGAGGAATGGTCTCGCTATGGGGTTAAAGAGCCCTACATACGGACCAAACGGCTCTATTCCAATTTGCTAGACGACAGGCTATACTGGCGCCCGGTTGTGTCGGTTCACTTCTCGCCCGGAGTATTCATGAGCGCCACCTCGAAGCATCCCTTTCCTGCTCAACTGTTCGGTCGGCTCACGAGGCAAGAGTGCGAACATTCGATCGAAGTGTTGCACTATGCGACGCAGGCGGAGACATCGCAGGATGTCAAAGGCGTTCTCGAATTGATCCAAACCCATTTTCCGTTCAAGCGTCTGCTGGGAGGGTTAGCGAGGCTGGGACCCGGTGGGAAATTCGAAGGATTTGCAAATGTCGTGAACGTGAGTTACCCGGATGAATGGCTCCGGCTGTATTGGCAGAACAGTTACTTCGAAGTCGATCCGGTTTTTCAAAAAGCGCTGAAGGCGCCGGGCACCCAACTGTGGAAGGACACGTACCGCACCGCGGTGTCCAAAAAGGAAAAGGCCTTCATTGAAGCAGCCGGTGAGTTCGGTCTGCAGGACGGCATCACGACCGGCTCGACCGATGTGGCCTGCAACATGGCGACTTTTTGTTCTTTCGCAGGAGAAAGCGACATCGAGGCCGAACGGTATTTCGGCTTGATGGAATACTTGGGCTATCATCTCCATCTTGCGTTGTTGAGAACCGAACCGCGACACACCTATGTGCTCGACCGATGCGTCAAGAAGCTGTCCGTCCGGGAACTGACGATTCTCAACTGGATGAAGAACGGGAAAACGAACTGGGAAATCGCGCAAATCTTGGGCGTCACCGAACGCACCGTGCGTTTTCACGTCGAAAGCATTTTTTCCAAACTCGACGTCACGTCGCGGTCTCAGGCGGTCGCAACCGCCATCGAACACGGCCTTCCAAATCTGCACGGGCTTCCGAGCGCCGTCTAGTCCTCTTCTCTCCGCAGGCTCGCAACTTGCCCCAGCATTACGCCTTCGCCAGTTGAATCGCTGGTGAAGAGGTCCGTCTCGTAGGACGCGATGCCGCAGGTGTCGGGAGGGACACGAGCGTTTCCGCTGTGGAAAACCACTTTAACAACGCAGGACGCTTCCTTCCGTTAAGGCAGCGAAACTCGTCGAGATCGATCAACGCCGCAATCGAGACTGCCCCGGCCGGAGGCAATGAGACCGGTTCGCCGATCGCCTCGCACGGCCAACCCATCAATCGAAGTCCTCGAAACAACCGCTCTTCGACCACGATATAGGTGTACCGCACGTCATGGGCGAGGCACCATTGGTAGGCGCCTTTGATGGCGGCCTGCATAATATCGGTGGAGGGTCCCCGTTCTTTGATGTCCGGGTCGACAGCGAGCCGGGTAATTTCCGCGGTATCCAGTTCTTTCCGAACCTGATGTGATCCGACGAGACAGGCACTGAATTCGCTTTCCAACATGAACGGGACCGGAGCATGGGTCATGCGGACCAATCCCAGGATGTTCGCCTCGTCTGAGAAAACGCCGACGGTGCTGCTCCAGGCATCGTAGACGTCCGATTCGAGCCGGTCGGATCGTTCCGGAACCCATTTCAGTTGTTCGGCAAAAACTTTGTGTCGAAGATAATAGGCCTGCCGCCATTCGGATTCATCTTCCAGCGTCTTCACCAGGTACTGTCCTTCGGTGAAGCACACCTTCTTTTCTTCAGTCGCCGCGAGAGTCTGCATGTCACTCCTCCTTCCAAGTTTAGGCATGCCGGTCGAATGGAGCCGAATGGTTTCAAAAACTCCTCCTTTCAGTCACCTGGCTGACCCGCCAGGTGTCGCCGCAGCCTGAGACCTGGTAGGTAGTTAGGAGTCCGCTGAAGAACGCCGCTTGGAGGACAGGAAGGAGCAGGTGCCGGTGTCAAAACACACAACCACATGTGGATTTCAGCTCATCCAGGGATCCCGACGGAGCGCCATAGGCGCCCCGTACATTTCATTGCCAAAAGAAGCCGGATCGGCCGTCAAACCGGGCGATCCTCATTCGGCCGTCGAAAACGGCCGCGAGGATCTGGCGGCGGCCTTGCGGGCGATGGAGGAACGTCTCGCCGCCATGGTGGAAGATCGGGGTCGGCTTACCCGAGATCTGCACGATTGCGTCCTCCAATCCCTGTACGCCATCGGACTCAGCATCGAAACGGCGCGAAGAATCGGCGCACAAGGGTCTTCCGATGAAACCCAATCCGGATGTCTCGTGGTCGGACAGTTGAACCGGCTGATTCACGAGGTGCGCGGCCTGATTCGCTCGCTGGAATCCGGACATGTCCAAGAATTCGATCTCGGTTCGGAACTGGAGTCCATGATCGAGACCTACAGGCAGATCAGCCCCTTGGACATTACGACCGATATCGCGGCCGGCGTCGCGGACATGGTCACGAACGAAGAAAAGCGGGAGCTCTTGCTGATCGTTCGGGAAGCGATCAGCAATTGTGTGCGCCACGCCAAAGCCGGCCATGCCGCGGTTTCTCTCTATGTCCGAAGCAACCGGTTGCGGCTCCTCATTGCGGATGACGGCGTCGGATTCGCCCAGGGTGCGATCAGTCAACGAGGGTACGGGCTCGCCAACATGGCGGCTCGAGCGAAAAAGCTGGGCGGCCGCCTGCTGGTGCGCTCACAAGCCGGAAAAGGAACCCGTATTCTCGTCGAATTCGCATTGGAACCGGATTCGTCGGCTCTATGAAATCGTCTCCGATCAAAATCGTGATCGTGGACGACCACGAGGTCGTCCGCCATGGGCTCCGCTCGCTGTTGAGCTTGGAACAGGACCTTCGGATCATCGGCGAGGCCGGAAGCGTGGCGGAGGCGCTCTCCGTCGTGGAGCGCGCCAAGCCGCATCTCGTGCTGCTCGATGTCAAATTACCCGACGCGTCCGGGATGGATGCCTGCCGAAAGCTCCTCGCAATTGCCGCGCAGCTTCGCATCCTGGTCTTGACGAGCTACGCCGAAGACGCGGCCGTGGTGGGCGCCGTGCAGAGCGGTGCCCATGGATACGTCCTGAAAGACATCAGAACCGACGACTTGATCCACGCGATCCGGACGGTGGCGGGAGGACGAGGGTACCTCGATCCTCGCATCGCCCAACAGGCGCTGCATTGGATCAAGCTCAACTCACGAACGGGCCTTCCCTCCCAACGAGGTCCGCAGCTGTCCCCTCAGGAACGGCTCATCGTGCCGCTGCTGGCCGAAGGAAAGACCAATAAAGAAATCGCGGCCCAGCTCAGTTTGAGCGACAAAACCGTCAAGAATTACCTGGCCAATATTTTTGAAAAGCTCAATGTGCGCCGGCGGACCGAAGCCGTCGCCTGGTTCGTGAAAGAGAGTCAGTCGCCGTATTCCGGCCCTCCCCGCTAGTCCTCGCATATCCACCTGCATCGGCAGCCAGGGGACTGATACCCCTCTCCCGCGTCCACGCGTGGTGTCTGTCCCCGTCCGAACCAGGTCAGGGACAGGCACCGTCGAGGACGACGGAGCCTGTCCCTGACCAGGCTAGCAATTCTGCGACGAACGGCTCTATGCTATTCCCCTACCGGGTGAACACGATGCGCTCAGTCGGCCACATCAACGGTTGACGATGTACGGTGAGGCGGGAACGAACATGACGAATCCCATCGCGGAAGACTCATCGGTACGTGCGAGATTCGACTCCCGCAATCAACCGGAAGGGACGTCGACGACGGACGTGCGGGAACGGCACTTTCAGTCGCTGTACGATAACAACCCGTCGATGTACTTCACGCTGTCGGCGGACGGGACGGTCCTGTCGGTCAACCGATACGGAGCCGAGCAACTCGGGCACGAGCCGGACGATCTCATCGGTCAGTCCGTCCTGGCGGTCTTCAAGACGGACGACCACAAGGCCGTCCTGGCGCAACTGGCCGTGTGTACGGCGAGTCCCGGAAAACTTTTCGAGTGGGAAATCCAAAAAATCCGCAAAGACGGAACGCCGTTGTGGGTCAAGGAGCGGGCACAAGCGATCCAGGATTCTCTGGGCCGCGAACTCATACTCGTCGTCTGCGAGGACATCACTGCGCGCCGCCTCACGGAGGAAATCGTCAGGGAGAACGAGGAGCGATGGCGCGCCCTCTTCGAGCACGCCGGAGTCGGCATTGCACAACTGAGCTTGACCGGACAGTTCCTTCGCGTAAATCCCCGGCTGTGCGAAACGCTTGGGTATTCGACGAAAACGCTTCTACAGCGGACATTCCAGGAACTCACCCATCCCGAGGACTTGGAAGCCAATGTTCGATTTCTCAAAGAACTGACGGCGGCGACTCGTCCCTCGTTCTCCATGGAGAAGCGTTACCGGCGGAGCGACGACACGTGGGTGTGGGTCAACACAACCGTCTCTCTCGTTCGAACGGCGACACAGGTGCCCTCCTACTACATCGCGGTCGTCGAGGACATCTCCGAACGAAAACGCTCGGAGGAGGCGCTCAGGGACAACGAGCAGGCGATTCGGTCATTGCACGAATCCATCTCGACACCGGGCCTCACCTTCGACCAGCGGGTCCAGACGGTATTGGAGCTTGGACGGCGACGATTTCGGCTGCCGATCGGCGTGCTGACGAGCGTGCATGACGACCACCTCGAACTGACCCATGTCTGCGCCGACGACGAGAAGCTGCAAGCGGGCATGCGACTGCCGCTCGCTCAGAGCTTCTGCGGCAACGCGCTGAAGGCCGGAGAGGTCCTCTCGTTCGGAGAGACCGGCTTGTCCGACTGCGGTTCGCACCCGGAATACACCGCCCTCGGTCTGAAATGTTACATCGGCACAAAACTCCCCGGGCTGCAGCGCGTCCACGGCACGATGTGCTTTGCAGGGCGAGAATCGTATCCGGGACGGTTCAGCGCGGCGGACAAGGATTTTCTCCTGCTGATGGCGCGCTGGATCGGCGGGGAACTCGACCGCAGAGACTCCGAGCTCGCGCTGAAAGATCAGGAATCTCTCCTGCGGTCCGTCATCGACACCGCGACGGACGCCATTTTCATGAAAGACCAGAACGGCCGTTATCGCTTCATCAACCAGGCCGGGGCGTCGGTGATGGGGCTGCTCCCGGAACAGGTCGTCGGAAAGACCGATCGCGAGCTGTTTCCCCCGGAAACCGCCTCCCGCCTGATGGGAGACGATCTCCAGGTCCTCAACGGAACGGAACAACGGCAATTCGAACATCTGATTGCACGGGCAGGACAGGGAAGAATTTTTTATTCCATCAAAACGCCGCACCGCGACCGTGGCGGGCACATCGTGGGCTTGGTCGGCGTCTCACGCGACATGACCGAGGTCAAGCGTGCCGAGGACGCGTTGCGTTTGACCCAGATTGCGGTGGACCGGGCCGCGGACCTCGCGTTCTGGATCGGTCCGGACGCGAAATTTTTGTACGTCAACGATGCGGCCTGTGAGCGCTTGGGATACGCGAGAGCGGAGCTGCTGTCCATGACCGTGGCCGACATCGACGCGGACTACCAATTGGAACACTGGCCCGTGCACTGGGATCAATTGCGCCGCAAAGGACGCCTCCGGTTCGAATCGCGCCATCGGACGAAGTCGGGCGAGATGTATCCGGTCGAAATCGTCGCCAACTATGTGACCGTCGACGAGCACGAATACAATTTTGCCTTCGCCCGGGATATTTCGGACCGCAAGCGGGCCACGGAAGAGCGGGAACGGCTCAGTCAGGATCTGCACGACAACATCCTCCAGTCTCTCTATGCCGTCGGCATGCAGCTCGAGGCCAACAAACTCGCCTTGGGCAAGTCGGCGAGGAAATCGAAAACGTATGCCAGCCAAGCGATCGATCAATTGAACCGCCTGGTGGGAGATGTGAGGCACTTCATTGCGCTGCTGAAGCAGGGGGATGCCCACCGATGGGATTTCCGCGAGGCGCTGCACCAGTTGGTGTCGGCCTTTTCCGCCGCCGGTCACCGTCCTCCGGATCTGGCCATTGAGGAAGACGTGTTGCCCTTGCTCAACGCCGAACAGGCCGACCAATTGCTCAACATCGCCCGCGAGGCTCTGAGCAACAGCGTGCGCCATGCCCAGGCGACCGACCGGTCCATTACCCTCCATCGGAAGGGACGCATCATCCGCATGCGCATTTGCGACAACGGGATCGGGTTCGTGTCGAAGCTGAAACGGAAGCAGGGACACGGGCTCTCGAACATGGCGGCCCGGGCGAGAAATATCGGGGCGCGCCTGCGCCTGGTCAGCAGACCGAACCGGGGCACCTGCGTCACCGTCGATCTGACCGTGGAGCACACGGTATGAGCGGCGCGCGATCGAAACCGATTCGCCTGTTGATCGTGGACGATCATGAGGTGGTCCGCATCGGACTCGGCGCGGTCCTGGACCTGACGCCCGGCATCAAAGTCGTCGGACAAGCCGGTCGCAAAGACGACGCGAAGCAGTTGAGTGTGCGCCTCAAGCCGGATATCGTGCTGTTGGATATTCGCCTCCCCGAAGGCAGCGGAGTGGAAGCCGCGCGCGACATCCTTTCGGCCTGCCCCGATACGCGCGTGCTGTTCCTCACGAGTTTCGCGGACGACCATACGGTGCTGGAAGCGGTGCTGTCGGGGGCCCATGGCTATATTCTCAAGGATATTTCGTCCGACGCGCTGGTCAAAGCCATCAAGACGGTGGCCTCCGGACAACCATTGATGGATCCCCGCCTCACGAAGTACACGCTCCATTTGATCAAAAACGCGTCCGTCCGATCCGGGCTGTCGAAACGGCCGCTCCTCTCTCCTCAGGAACAACGGCTGCTGCCGCTGGTGGCCGAGGGGTTGACGAACAAGGAAATCGCCTCGCAACTGCGGTTGAGCGAAAAGACGGTCAAGAACTATCTGGCCAACATTTATTCAAAGCTGCAGATCGGGCGGCGTTCCCAAGTCGCCGCCTTCTATGCGGGCAGCTTCAAAGGATTCTCCTCGCCGTCGCTTCGCAAAACCGACGGTCCGATCGACTGAGTCCCGCCTGTGGCGTCTTCGTTCAAGCCCAGCGACTTCCAAGCCCCTTCCTCCGATCTGGTCTGCGTGAGCCACAGCAAACCGTAGGTCACGCGAAACAGCAACAGGGGGTTGTATGAGATCAGTGTGAAGGTCGGTGATGTGGTAAAGGCCTACATCACGGATGTCGGCCATACCACGACGCTCCAGTGTGCGGATTCGCGTTCAGACCCGCGCGCGCTTGCGCCTTCGTCACCCGCGTAGCAACGTGGCAGTCATTAGGATGGTGTGAGCCGATCGTACTCGTCCCGAATCAGGCGGTAATGTTCACAGGCCGCTCTCTCCAGCCCTTTACGGTCGATCACGGTCATGATCCCCTGCCGGTAGGTAATCAAGCCCGCGCTCTGAAGCTTGCGGGCCACCTCGGTGACCGAGGCGCGGCGGACTCCCAACATTTGAGCAAGGAACTCGTGGGTAAGCGGGAAGTCGTCGCTTCCGACCCGGTCATGACTCATGAGAAGCCACCGCGCACAACGTTTTTGGACATCGTGCAAGGAATTGCATGCCGCATGCTGAGCCAGTTGATTGAACAACGCCTGCGTATAACGATACAGGAGCTGGCATAGCGGTGCATTCATATCACGGGTCAACTGCCTGAAATCCTCCACCTGCAGCATGAGAGACTCACCCGGTATCTGTACGAAACATCGGAGCGGAACGGTTTCGGTCCGGAAAAAGATAGGGAGACCGAGGATGCCCTCATTGCCGACCGTGGCAACCTCCGCTGTCCTACCATTTTTTGTATCACTCACGATGGAGTAGACGCCGGTGATCGGAAAGTAGACTTGTTGGATCTTTTTGTTCTTGTCGTAGAGCTGCGTTTTCATTTCCATCGAAACGGTCGTCGCTCTCTCCAAGACGCGGCGCCGCTCTTTCACGTCTAACGTGGCAAGCAGGCGGTTCTCCGGTTTGAACGGCATCGTGGTGCTTTACGAGGGTGACTCTATTTGTTAGATTATCGTCTCGATGTACGAAACCGTACTAGGAAGAAGGCTAGACGAGCGCCCGAACCACTGTCCTGCTTTCGATATGGTTGTCCTTGCGGCCTCTCGGGGTGGCGTGGAGGCCCTACCGGAAGTACTGCGTGGGCTGCCCGGGGATTTTCCTGCTGCTGTGGCGGTGGTCCTCCATATCAGTCATCCATCAAGTTATCTGGTCGAGATCCTGAGGCGGCGTACCGCCTTGGATGTGAAATGGGCAGAGGAAGGGGATACCATCGTCCCCGGTTGCGTGGTCGTTGCACCGCCCGATGCTCACCTGCTCGTCAACGACGATCACACTTGGCACATCTCACATCTTCCTCGTCAGAACTATGTGCGCTCTTCGGCAGACCTGCTGTTCGAAAGTGCGTCTGCGGTGTTCGGGAACCGGACATTGGGCGTGATTCTGAGCGGCGGCGGCCGCGATGGAGCGATCGGCGCTTGTGCGGTGAAACAAGCCGGTGGACGTGTCTTAGTTCAAGATCGAGCGACCAGTGCCAGCTTTGACATGCCGCGGGCCGCGATTGAAACCGCCTCAGTCGATTTTGTCTTGCCATTGGATCAGATCGCATCAGCGGTACGTAGCTTGGTTGTGGTACCGGGCGCAGCAGACCTCTTTCGTGTCTCTTCGTCTTTCTCGTACAGCCATATCGATCGAATCCGCGGATTCCATATCCTCAACCAGTCCTCCCCGGCCTACTGACGAATAGCGAGTTCACGCCGTACTCCATCGGTAGAAGAAAAAAGTGGCCTGTGGTTCAGTGCTCGCTCGCATCAGAGCCGGCGACCGGCGTCTTCTGAAAATACGTGCAATTTACCCCTTTCGGATCTACTCGGACTGGGGACACAGTCAGTAGTCGAGCTTCCCTACTACAGATAGGTTCACTGCCTAAGCCGAACGTCTACTCGCGACGTAAAAGAACTTCAGGCCATGGGGGATGCTCGTCACGTGGAAGGATTGGACGTGCGTCGTGGACGCATCAACGATATCCTCAGTGACGTGAAGGAAAAGCACTATCCCTATTCGGGAACTTATCGGAAGTCGGGGAAACGCGCGCGGAGCGCCGCCAAGCAGCGCCGGTGGACCAACAAGGCCAAGCTTCTTTCTTTTAGACTCCATTCCAGTTGGCAATGGAATGGTCTCGACTCAAGGAGAGCGGCGATGCGAGGGCGAGCGATCAAATCGGCTCCTACGTCCGAAGTTGGAGGTATGCTGATGTCATATTGGACGGTGCGGATCAACATTCCGTACGGAAGAAGCGAACGAGAGTTTCTCAGGCACGTCGTCCAGGAGGCGGTGAAAGTCTTTCGTACGTCTGATCAACAGAGATCGGAAAATCCCCCGGACGATTCCGCCGCGTCAAATGATGTACGCGGCGAAGATGGTCCGTGGCTGCCCTGCTGGCCGCTCGCTCGCAGACGGCTCAGCACCCCTCATCGACCGGCTTGCGCTCTGCAGCGACAGCGCTTCATCCCTCCATTAAGTTCGGTTCTTCATCAACCGAAAAGACAGAGGGGTCCTGCGGCTGATCCAGACACAGGAAAGCCGATCGTGCCAGAGGTCTGTCAGAACGTCACAACGGGCTCAGTTTGGGTGCGCCGTCACGGTCGCCTCGTGTGGTACGGGGCGACCGCGATCCTCTTCGTCCTTCTGTCCGCCCTACTTCCGTACGGTTCTTGGCGTGGAGATCCCTATCTCCATCGCATGGCTGAGACCGCGTCGAGCCTGACCGCCGTCATGGTCGGTGTCATGGCGCTCACCCGCTACTACAGCCGGAAGGAGACGACCTTCCTCTTCCTCGGCACGGCGTTTCTCGGCACCGGTATCCTGGACGCCTATCACGCGATGGTGACGTCGCCCGACGTGGTTCGGCACCTTCCTTCCTCCATGACGAATGCGGTGCCGTGGAGCTGGCTGTCCTCACGACTGTTCCTCGCGTTCATGCTGGGGGCGAATCTGGTGTGCGGCTATCGATCTCCCCGGAACCGCTCAGCCGGTCCCTTACCGGACTGGGCGCTTTATCCGGCGGCCATGGTGGTGCTGCTGGCAAGTTGCGGTTTCGTATTTGTTCTGTCCCTGCCCCCGGCGATCCATCCCGATCGGACGTTCCCGCGCATACAAGAACTGCTGATCGCCGCGCTGTTCCTCCCGATTCTCATCGGTCATCTGCACCAAGGCGCCTGGCGCCGGCACGCCTTCGACCATTGGTTCACGCTGGGCATCCTCGTGGAGTTGCTCACGCATGCCTGCGTAATGGCGCGTTCCGCCGCCCCGCACGATGCCTTTTTCATCGCGGCCCATTTCACCAAACCGCTCGGGTACCTCTGTGTGCTGACGGGATTGCTCATCAACACGCACGAGCTGTTCCGGAAACTCGAACGGAGCATGGAACGAAACCAGCACGATCAAATCCAGCTCCGCCAGGCGCACGCCAAACTGGAGCAGCGCGTCTTCGAGCGCACTGAAGAGCTTGAGGCGTCGCGGCGGTTCGTGGCCTCGGTGGTCGAGCATCTCCCGAGCATGGTGTTTGTCAAGGACGCGCACACCTTGCGGTACGTCCAATTCAATCGGGCCGGAGAAGAGCTCACCGGCTGGTCGAGAGACGAATTAATAGGGAAAACGGTCTACGATGTCCTGCCGAAAGACGACGCAGATTGCTTTATGGAAAGAGACCGGGCCCTGTTGACGAGTAGAACGCTGCTTGAAATACCGGAGGAAGAAATTGAGACGAGGCACCGGGGCACCCGGTTGTTTCGAACCAGAAAGATTCCCCTCTGCGACAGAAACGGAGTCCCTCAGTACATCGTCGGTATATCGGACGATGTGACCGAACAGCGCGTAGCCGAGCGGACATTGGCCAAAGTCCGCGAACTTCAGGAAGCCATTCTCTCCAATGCTCCGTACGGCATCATGACGACCGATCAGAGAGGAATCTTCACATCTTTCAATCCCGCGGCGGAACAGATGCTGGGTTACCAGGCCAACGAAGTCATTGGAAGCTTGTCCCCAGATGCTTTTGACGCCGATAAATCGGATACCTGCGCGAGCCGGCTCCAAGGGAACCTCGACGGGGAAATCAGATGCGCGTCTGACGTCGCGGTCGGGAAATCGCGTCAACGCATGTCCGGGCAGCACGAATGGACGTTCAGACGAAGAGACAGCACGATCTTTCCCGTCATGCTGAGTATCACGGCGTTCCGCAACGAGGCGGGTGCCATCACCGGTCATTTGTACATTGTGTCGGATCTGACCGAGCGGAAGGCCGCCGACGAGCGGTTCAGATCCATCGTGGAGGGGACTCCGACGGGCATCGTGATGGTCGATCCGGACGGCGACATCACGTTGGTCAATCGGCAGGTCGAACGGCAGTTCGGGTACGATCGGGCGGAGATTCTCGGTCAATCCCTCGACCTATTGTTGCCGGGGCAGTTCCGCATGCAAGACCCGGCAAGTAAGTCGTTCTTTGATCACCCGGTATCGGGACCAATTGGGGCCGTTCGGGAGTCGGTGGCCCGTCGCCGTGACGGAACCGACTTTCCCGTGGAAATGGGTCTGTCTCCCATCTGGCTGCCCACGGGTCTGCACGTCTTGGCGTCCGTTATGGATCTCTCGGAACGGAAACAAACGGAGCAGCGGCTCGCCCTTCAGGCTGAAGTCTCCGCGATCCTTGCTCAGTCAATCGAACCTGATCAGGCGCTGCTCGATATTCTCGCCTGCCTCTGCCGACATCTCGCATGGAGCGTCGGTCAACTTTGGATCGTGGATAACGAGTCCGACATTCTACGGAGCGCACAGCGTTGGACCGCGGAACCGGACCGCTTCGAGTCCTTCCTGGACCTCAGCCGCTCGACCACGTTTACGCGGGGACAAGGTCTGCCGGGCCGTGTGTGGGAAAAGGAATCTCCGGTGTGGATTCCCGATATCACGCTCGACCCGAACTTTCCTCGGGCGGGAACGGCACGCCAAGTGGGACTCCGGGGCGCCTTGGCTCTTCCCGTTCGGTTGAGCGGCAAGGTCGAGGCAGTCGTCGAATGGTTCAGCACCACGATCCCTGAGCCGGATCCCGGCCTCCTGGATATTCTTTCAGCGATCGGGGTACAAATCGGCGGCTTCATCGCGAGGGTTCGGGCCGATGAGTCACTGCGCCGTTATTTGGAACGCACCCGCCTCATTCTGGATCACGCGCTCGACGCAGTCGTCACCATCGATGAACAGGGCCTGATCTGTGAATGGAACGCCCGAGCGGAATCCATGTTCGGTTGGCCCGCGGCAGAGGCGATCGGCCGGGACATTGCGGACACGATCATCCCGCTCCAGCATCGCGACGCCCATCGCCGCGGCATGGCGCGGTACCGGTTCTCCGGGACAGGACCGGTGCTCAATCGGCGACTCGAGATCACGGCATTGCGCAGAACTGGAGAAGAATTTCCGGTCGAACTGGCTATCGCTTCCATACAGACGACGGGGCGAAAACTGATCAGCGCGTTTATAAGCGATATCACCGCCCGCCGCTGCGCGGAACAAGCCCGACTCACGTTGCAAGAAGCGATCAATTATGGAATGGACGGTATGGCTCTGCTCGATGCCGAAGGACGATTTACGTATCTCAATCCAGCCTATGCCGAGATGTACGGATTTCAAGTCGACGAGCTGCTCGGAAAGAGCTGGAAGGATTTGTTTTCCCCTGAATGGGTCGATCTCATCGAACAGCTGTCCAAGCCGGACGTGGAACAACACGGGCGCTGGCAGGGCGAAGTGGTAGCGGTCACGCGGACGGGGAACCGGATTCACGTCGAATTGTCGTTGGTGATCCTCGACAGAGACAGGACGCGCGGCTCCACTTTGGCATCGACCTGCCGCGATATCACCAGACGAAAGGACATGGAACGCGACCTGATCGCCGCGAAGGATGCAGCCGAAGCGGCGGCCAGGGCGAAAGCGGAGTTCCTCGCGACGATGAGTCATGAGATCCGCACGCCGATGAACGGCGTCATCGGCATGACCGGCCTGCTGCTGGACACGTCGCTGACCGGCGAACAACGCGGCTATGCCGAGACGGTCCGGCGCTCCGGAGAGGCCCTGCTCGCCATCATCAACGACATTCTGGATTTTTCCAAGATCGAGGCCGGCAAGTTGACCCTGGAGCACATCGAGTTCGATTTGCGCACGACCGTGGAAGAGACGTTGGACCTGCTGGCCGAGCAGGCCCACCGAAAGCAGTTGGAGATCGTTGGACTGATCGACGCCTCCGTGCCGACGGCCTTGCGCGGCGATCCCGGCCGGCTCCGGCAAGTCATCACGAATCTGGCGGGGAACGCGATCAAATTCACCGAACAGGGCGAGGTCGTCGTCAGATTGACGACTGCCGGACGCGACGCGCGATCCGTCACGCTGCGATTCGAAGTGGCCGACACGGGAATCGGCATCGCCGCCGAAGACCAATCCCGTCTGTTCCAGCCGTTCAGCCAAGCCGACGGGTCGACCACGAGAAAATTCGGCGGCACCGGCTTGGGGTTGGCGATTTCCAGACAATTGGTCGAAGCGATGGGCGGGCAGATCGGGGTCGTGAGCCATGCGGGGCAGGGCAGCACCTTCTGGTTTACCGTCAGGCTGGAGCCGCAATCCGAACCGATCCCGCTCCTCGCCTCACCGACTCTCGCAGGACTCCGCATGTGTTTGATCGACGACAATGCCACAAACCGCATGCTGCTCGAATACCATGCGCGGAGCTGGGGGATCACACACGCGTCGGCGGAAAGCGGGCGGCGCGCGCTCGAGTTGCTTCGAGAGGGAGCTGTGGCCGGTCATGCGTTCGATGTGGCGTTGATCGACATGGAAATGCCGGGCATGGACGGCATGGAGTTGGCTCGTCGAATCAAGGCGGAATCCACGCTGCAATCCACCCGGCTCATCCTCCTGACCTCGCTCGCCCGTCGCGGAGATGCCAAGCTCGCGCATGACCGGGGATTTTCCGCCTATCTGACCAAACCGATCCACCAACATCAACTGTACGATTGCCTGAGGCTCGTCATGGGGGGATCGGACACGGAAATCTCAACGCATGACCGGCTCATCACCGTCCATAGCGTGGCGGAAGTGCAGTCCCGGCAGGCCGGCCGCATCCTGCTCGCGGAAGACAACGTGATCAATCAGAAGGTCGCCGTCAACATGATCGAGAAGCTGGGATATCAAGTCGACGTCGTCGCCAATGGTGAAGAAGCGATCGAAGCCTTGTCGCGCATTGCGTATATCCTGATCTTCATGGACTGCCACATGCCCGAAATGGACGGCTATGAGGCCACGAGACGCATCAGAGCCCGTGAAGCATCCCTCGTGAAGCGTGAGGCGTCGGAATCCGAGAGGAGATATGCGTCACGCGCGACGACCGACGCATCTCCGTCCGTCGGTCGTGTTCCGATCGTCGCGATGACGGCGAATGCGATGCAAGGCGACCGTGAGCTGTGCCTCGCCGCCGGCATGGACGACTACGTCAGCAAACCGATCAGCGCGAAGGCGCTGAAGACGGCGCTCGACCGCTGGATCGCACCCCGCAGCAAAGGTTCGGCTGCAGCAGACCCTTCCGATTCGTCCTGGACATTTGACAGCGCCGAAACTCGCCACTAGGATACGGCACGCCCGCATCGTTGAACGGCTTTTCCTAAGGAGGCTTGATGTCCAGCGCCGTCCCTTCGTCCCCGAATGACGCCTTCGCATCCCGCCGGCCGGATTCGCATCCGATCGAGCATACCTTTGAAACGATCGTCTTCGCCAGCCGGTGGATTCAGGCGCCGCTCTACGGCGGCTTGATCGTCGCGGAGTTGCTCTACGCCTACAAATTTCTGGTCGAACTCTGGGAAATGGTCGTCCATGTCAACCGGCTCGAAGAAACCGCCTTCATGCTCGGCGTCCTGGGTTTGATCGATGTCACGATGGTGGCCAATCTTCTTACCATGGTCGTCATCGGCGGCTACGCCACGTTCGTCAGCAAACTGGATCTGGAAGACCATCCCGATCGGCCCGACTGGTTGAGCCATGTCGATCCGGGGACGATCAAGGTCAAGCTGGCCGCCTCCCTCATCGGCATTTCGAGCATCCATCTCTTGAAAGCGTTCGTCGATGTGGCGAACGAGAACCCCGAACATATCAAGTGGAAGATTTTCATCCATATGACGTTTCTCGGTTCGGCGATCCTGCTCGCCTGGACCGACAAGATCATGCAAAAGGATAAGAAACAACACTGACCCCACCGGCATGATGCGCCACAACGGCGATCATCACACCTGTTCGCGCGGCGCTCATTCGTTCCTCTTTCATTTTCTTGCAACGACCGCTGTTCTGTCCTGCGCGGCCTCGTGCAGTCCCACCGCCGTCGACGTCCGCCATAACCTCGACGTCTATCGATCGGCCGTCGAAGAGAGAGCGGCGGGCGATGCCGCCGTCAGGCGCCGATTTCTCTCCTGCAGCGCCGGTGTCGCGGAATCCGGCGACACCCAAGACGGAGGATCGCGCCTGGTCCGCCTCCTCATTCAACAAATCGGCGAGCGCAGGCCGGACCAGGCGCGCTCGCTGTCCGCGCTGCAGGAATTATCCCTCGATCTCGACCGGAGTCCGATCCGGCGACTCGATGTCGGCGCGCTCCGCCGGATCGTGGAGGCCGTCCGCGACTGGCAAGGTCATCTCGCCTCGATAGACGAAGCAACGCGATCCGATGCGTCGCGCTTCGGGCGGTTGCTGTCGGCCTATACCAGAGCCTATTTCGGCGACGTCCGCTATGTCAGCGAGCCGGCAAGCCCCGGCCAAGAATCCCGCCGCGTGATCAAACCGACATCCGGCGGATTCGTCGACCGCGGCGGCAACACATGGCTCTTTCCCGCCCTCTCGCAGAGCAGCACCACGTCCGACACGGCCGCCCGCTCCGCCGGCAGGACCGTCACATCGCAAACCGTCGCTGCCGACCTGACCAGAGTGTTTCTCGAAGCCTTTTTCGACGCGGCGTTCCAGGTGCCGGCCATGAAAGACGCGACCGCCTTGCGGGTCGTGTGGCCGCCTCAAGAACCGCCCTATCCGGCATTCGATCCCGACCATCCGGTGATTCCGGGCGAGGATCTGGCCGGCGTGACCAGCCGCGCGCTGCGAGCCGAGGCAGCCGTGACGGCCGAAGTCGGACACACCGTCAGGGGCGCAGGGGTCTTCGGGACAGGCAACGAGACCCTGGCCGCCGCGGTGGAGACGGCCGGCGGCGTAATTGCGAAGAAACTGGTGGAGCATGAAGGCTTTTGCTATTTTCGCACCATGAAGACCGGTCCAGCAAAAAACGTCTCTTCCGCAACCGAAAGGGAGTCATCGCTCCATGGAACCGAACAGTAAGTCCGCTCGGACCCTCCTTACCGTGCTGAGCGCCGCGTGTCTCCTTTCCTGTGGAGGCTGTTTTGCCAAGGTTCAACAGCTTCCTGCACAGTCGGCGCCCACTGAACCGCTGTTCGCTCCGTTGCCGGACCAAGACTTCATGGTCGGACTCGCCCTGTCCGGAGGCGGAAGCCGGGCTGCCACGTTTGCGGCAGCGGCGCTGGAAGCGCTGGCAGAAACACCGCTCCGCCAGGGCCAGCAGACCCGGAGCGTGCTGGAAACCGTGAGCTACATGTCGAGCGTGTCCGGCGGGAGTGTCGCGACCGCCTACTATGCGGCCAGAAAACCTCCCAAATCGGAACCGATGTTGGGATCGCAGGGTCTGTCTCCCCGGTATCGCGAATTCTTCTCGGCCTACAAGACGGCGATGCAGTCGAACTTTCAATCGAGCGCAGTCCTCCGTCAACTGACGTTCTTCCGCGCCTTCAACCCGACGAAACTGGCCTATTCTCTTTCGGAAGTCTGGGACAATCAATTTCTCGAAGACATGACGTTTGCCCATCTCTACGAGAAGGAACGGCGCGGCGACAGCCCCAGGATTATTTTCAATGGAACGGTCTACAACTCCGGGCGACGTTTCGCCTTCACGACCTTGCCGGCCTCCGACTTCGACTACGATTTCATCGACCTCCTGACCAAGGAACTGAAAAGGCCCGACCGCCCGGTGCCCTTGACGCCTGAAGGCATGGCGATCATTCAACAGGGGTTGGAGAAAGCCAGCCGCCAATTCCTTCCCCTGACATTCGAGCGGATCGGGGCCGATTACCGGAATCTTCCGCTGTCGCTGGCCGTCGCGAGCTCCGCCTCGTTTCCGCCCGTCGTCGGACCCGTGACCTATCAGGTCGCCGGCACGCTGCCGTATTACCACATCGGCGACGGCGGCCTCTTCGACAATCTCGGCACCGAATCCCTCACCACCTTGTTTCTCAAGAAGATTCCGCAGCACTCCACGAAGCGAGGATTGATCATCGTGATCGACACCTCGTTTCCCTTCGATGCCGGCGGACCGGAGTTGGATAAAAGCGACAAGGGATTCGAGGTGTTCCGCGACGATCCGTCCCGCATCGTCGGCATCATGGAAGAGCGCGCCAACACGTACCAGACGCTGCTCTGGCACAGCCTCAGAACGGAAGGCGTCATCCTGCCCGATTTCGCGCATCTCAGGATCGTCGTGCTCAAACACGTCGATGCCGAGTGGACCGGTTATCAGGACCTCCCGGACGCCTGCCACGATGAGTTTCCTCCGGACGTGACACCGACGCAGATCAAGCAGGCCGTCAGTCTGATCCCCACGCTGTTCAAGATCAAAACCGCCTGCCACGGCGCGCTGCTCCAGAAGGCGGCGCGCAAAGTGGTTGAGCAACAGCGCCATCGCATCGTCGATTTCATCGAGGCAACTCAAGACCAGAGACACCCATGACGGCGGAGCAGGAGGATGACGGCCCCTTCTCATTCACGACGGTCCTCGAAGAGGAGTACCGAGCGCTTCATGGACCCGCGCCATCCGCCCAGGCGGCGGGCTCCGACCGGGATCGCCTGGCGGCACTCTACGCCCGTATCCACGCCCTTCCTCAGAGACGCACGGCTCTCTGCCTGTCCGGCGGCGGGATCAGAAGCGCCACGTTCGGGCTGGGGATCCTGCAGAGCCTGGCGCGGCTGTCGCTGCTCACGCGCTTCGATTACCTCTCCACCGTGTCCGGAGGCGGATACATCGGCAGTTGGCTGACCGCCTGGATTCACCGGCATCCCCAAGGCGTCGCGGGAGTCGCGAATGAATTGGCGCGCCCACCGTCCACGGTGCAAGGCCCGGAGCCGCAGCCGGTGAACTGGCTGCGCCGGTACAGCAACTACCTGAGTCCCAAGCTCGGGGCGCTGTCCGTGGATTCGTGGACGCTCCTCGGAACGTACCTGCGCAATCTGACGTTGAACTGGCTGGTGCTTGTCCCGCTCTTGGCGGCGGCCCTGCTCGTCCCGCGGCTGATGGTCTCTCTCGTTCGTTGGAGCCCTGAGGAACTCGGACTGCCCGGCTCTCTCGTCCAATGGATGTTCGCGGCAGGCCTGGCCGCGGGCGTCGTCGGTCTCGCCTATCTCCATGCGTACCGTCCCAGTCTGGAGCCGCTCCGCTCGCACGAGCTCTGGAAACGCTACGAGCGGCAACAGTGGTTCCTCATCGCCGGCTTCGCGCCCCTGCTCGCGGCGGACGTGCTGCTCATCGTGGCCTATGCCTGGTATCGAAATGCGGGTGGACAGTTGGAGGACCTCGCGCTGGCCGGATTGGGAAGCCGCAGCACCTTCGTCGTGGGAGGCGCGGTGATCCACGGAGCGGGTTGGTTGATCTCCGCGCTGCTGCTGCGCCGCTGGCGCAATATGGACGGGTGGCTGGCCGTGGAGTTCTTGGTGATCCTCTGGTCCGGAGAGCTCGGCGGACTGTTGCTCTGGTCCGTGTTGGAGCCCATTCCCTCTGCGCTTCCGGTGGGATCGTTTGCGGAATGGTATTCGTGTTTTGCCCCGGCCGGTTTTCTCGCGATGTTTCTCTTGACCGCTACGGTCTTCGTCGGCGTGGCGAGCCGCTATACCGACGATCACGACCGTGAATGGTGGGGACGGGCCGGCGCATGGATGCTCATCGCCGGCACGGTGTGGAGCGCGCTTGGATCATTGGTCGTGTTCGGACCGGGCGTCGTGTCCTGGGTACCCGGGCTCGTTGCTTCCGTGGGAGGCTTGTCCGGTATCATTTCGCTGGTGCTGGGATTCAGCGCGAAGACCTCGGCAACGGCCAAGGGCAAGCCCAGCCTGGTCGATCTCGTGCTCGATCAGGCGGTTCGCCTCGCCGCACCGGTGTTCATTGCCTGCCTCTTCACGCTCATCACCTTGTGGACCAGCCTTCTGATCAAAGCCTTGGGGGGAGCTCACGGCTCGTCGGCGCTCAACCTCGGCAGCATCGGCTTGCGCGTGCCGGCGGATGCCTGGGACCATGCAGCCATTCTCCACAACAGCCCGCCATGGCTCGTCATCGAGCTCGGGCTCGCGTTGGTCACGCTCGCGGGCGCGATGTCGCTGGTCATCAATATCAACAAATTTTCGCTCCACTCGATTTATCGCAACCGCCTCATTCGAGCGTACCTGGGCGCCTCCCGCTTGCCGGAGTACGGAGAACAGCGGCGCCCCAATCTCTTCACCGGATTCGATCCCAACGACAACGTGCAGATGCATCAGCTCGCGCCGCCCGATCGGCCCGTCAAGAAGCCGTTCCACGTCCTCAACGCCGCCCTCAACCTGGTGCGGGGAGAGAATCTCGCCTGGCAGCAGCGCAAAGCCCAGTCGTTCACGGCCTCACCGCTGTTTTGTGGAAGTTGGAATCTCGGATATCGCCGCGCCTCGAAGTACGGAAGCAATGAACGGCTCCACAAAGCGATCACCGTGGGAACCGCCATGGCCATCTCCGGCGCAGCGGCCAGTCCGAACATGGGATACCATTCGGCTCCGGCAGTCACCTTTCTGCTCGCTTTCTTCAACGTGCGGCTGGGCTGGTGGTTGGGGAATCCGGGACCGGCGGGCGCTCAAACGTTCGACCGTTCCTGCCCGCGGATCGCCGTTCGTCCTCTGCTCGCGGAGACGTTCGGATTGACCGATGCCGCCAATCCCTATGTCTACCTCTCCGACGGAGGGCACTTTGAGAATCTGGGCCTGTACGAGATGGTGTTGCGGCGATGCCGGTACATCGTGGTCAGCGACGCGAGTTGCGATACCGCCCGCTCGTTTACCGATTTGGGAAATGCGATACGGAAAGTTCGCGTGGATCTCGGCGTGGAGATCGAAATCAATCCCGAGCTGCTCCAACTCCAGACTGACGGCAAACTGAGCCGGAGCCACTATGCGCTCGGACTAATCCGCTATGACCGCGTCGATCAGGGCGGCTCGCCGGGACTCTTGATCTATATCAAGCCGTCGTTGACGGGGAACGAGCCGGCCGATGTCACGGAGTATGCCAATTGCCACGCCGAATTTCCGCATGAGCCCACGGCCGATCAATTCTTCGACGAATCTCAATTCGAGTCCTACCGCGCTCTGGGGGCCCATATTGCCTACACGCTGTTCAGCCGACCCCTCCCGAATGCCGGCGGCGACGCGGAACTCATGTTCGAGGAATTCCGCACCGGCCGCCCGGCCGAGACCCGCTAGGAAATTTTTTGAATGCGAATGCCTGAATCCTCACGAGCCCAGAGGCTCAGTCCAACGATTTACGGAACCGCGCGACGCTGACGGTAAGCATCGTCACGCTCAACGCCGCCATGGCCGCCATCTGCGGCCACAACACGTCCACGCCCACGCCCTTCAGGTACACGCCCCGCAGTACCTCGAGAAAATAACGGAGCGGATCCAGGTACGTCAGCCACTGCATGAACTCCGGCATGCTGCTGATCGGTGTCCCGAAGCCTGAAAAGGTGATGGCCGGCATGTTGAAGAAGAAGCCGGCGACCATTGCCTGCTGCTGGGTCATGGAGATGGTGGAGATGAACAGGCCGATGCCGAGCATGCAGAGGATGAACAAAATCGTCCCGAGCGCCAGCACTCCGATACTGCCGCGGAACGGGACGCCGAACCATAGCGTGCCGACGAGGGAGACCAACACCGTGTCAAACAGCCCGATGAGAAAGAACGGCACGGTCTTCCCCATGATGAACTCCAGCCGCCCGATCGGTGTGACCATGATCTGTTCGAGCGTGCCGATTTCCCGCTCCCGTACGACGGCGAAGGCGGTGAGGCTCACCACCATGACAAGAATGAGATTGCCGATGACGCCGGGCACGAAAAACCATTGGCTGTCGAGATCGGTGTTGAACCAAGGACGGCGATTGAGGACGACGGACGGCGCTTGCGACTGGCTCAACGGCGACGTTCGAAGGAATTGTTCTCGTTGATATTCCCGTGCGAAGCGGGCGGCGATCTGATTGACATACCCGGCCGCGATCAAAGCGGTGTTGGAGTTGCTGCTGTCCACAATGACTTGGACCCGCGCCGTTTGCCCTTTCCGGAGGTCCTGTGCAAAACCCGCATTGATCTGGAGGGCCACCGCCACGTCGCCCCGATCGATCAACTCTCCGATCTGCCGTCGCTCGTCGAGCCTGGCCCGTACGTCGAAGTATGGACTGGCCGTGAAGCGCGACAGCAGATCCCGGCTGAGTTGGCTGTGGTCGTAATCGAGCACGGCTGTGGAGATATGACGGATGTCCAACGTCGCTGCATAGCCGAAGACGAGCATTTGAATCACGGGAGGACCGAACAGCAGGAACCGGGTGCGCTTGTCCCGAAAGACCTGGATGAATTCCTTGACCAGCATTCCGCGAAGACGTCGCAGCATCGTTCCCTTACGTCAGTTTCTTCTGAAAGGCTCTCGTCGCCAAGACCGTCAGCAGCGCGGCAAAGACGGCGAGCGCCAAGAGGTCGTCCAGCAATAACGGGAGCGACGTGCCTTTGAGGAACACGTCGCGGATGATCGTCATGAAGTAGCGCGCCGGGATGAGATACGACACGACTTGAATCGCGGTCGGCATCTGATCGATCGGATAAATGAATCCGGAAAGAAGAAACGCCGGAAGAAAGGTGGAAATGAGCGCGACCTGACTTGCGGCGAGCTGTGTCTTGGCGACCACCGAGATGCAATAGCCCAAGGACAGGACGACCGTCAGGAACAGGGTGCAGCTCACGAAGAAGACGGACCAGTGCCCCCGAAACGGTACGTCGAACCACCAAATCGCCAGGCCGGCGCAGATCGCGGTGTCCAGCAACCCAATGGCAAAATACGGCACCAGTTTTCCGACCATCAATTCGAGGGGCTTAACCGGCGTGGAAATGAGCTGTTCCATCGTGCCGCGTTCCCATTCTCGCGCGATCGTGAGAGAGGTCAGGAAGGACCCGATCACGGCCATGATGATCGCCACGACGCCGGGCACGATGTTGGCCGTACTTTCGAGATCCTCATTGAACCAGGTCCTGGTCTCGACGCTCAGCGGAGGCTGAAGCCGTTCTTGTCCGTGGCGCTGCAACCACTCCAATTGAATGCGCTGGTTATAGGCCTGTACCACCGCCTCGCTGTAGCTGATGCCGACGTTGGCTGTATTGTTGTCGCTCGCATCCAGGAGGGCTTGAATGTTCACCGGGCCGCCTTTCCTCAACTGTTCGGAGAAGTCCGCCGGCATGACGATCGCCAGGCGGCAGGCCCCGGAATCGAGCGCCCGGATCACGGCTTCATAGTTATCCACGGTCTTGACGATGTCGAAGTATTCGGAGGCTTGAAACCGCTTCAGGAAATCCTGACTGGCTTGGCTGCCCTCGCGGTCGTACACATAGACCGGGATGTGTTGGATGTCGAAACGGACGCCGTAGCCGAACGCGAGCATGAGAAGCAGCGGCATCGCGACGGTGATGAGAAGGCTCGGCAAGTCTCGCCGTATGTGGATGATCTCCTTGCGGATGATCGCGGATAGGCGGTGCCGACGCATGACGATCAGAGCTGACGGCTCTGTTGTGCAGCCGTTAGAGACACGAAGACGTCTTCGAGGCTTGGACGGATCACGTCAATCTTGCGAACGGTCACGCCGTGTTCCTCCAACGTCGCCCGAAGCTTCGGAATGGCCGTTCGCGCATCGGGGACCGCTACGTGAAGGGCATTGCCGAAGACCGCCGCATCCCGCACGTCCCGAATCTGTTGCACCCGCTCCAGCGCCGGGCCGAGCGGCTCGCCCTCGATCAAGAGCAGTTGCCCCGTCATGGATTGCTGCTTCAACTCGGTCGGAGTGCCGGAGGCGACGATGCGGCCCTGAAAAATCAGGACCAGACGGTTGCAGTATTCGGCTTCGTCCATGTGGTGCGTCGTCACCAACACCGTCACACCGTCCGCCGCCATCCTGTGAATCAAGTCCCAGAATTGTCGCCGGGAGATCGGATCGACGCCGGAGGTCGGCTCGTCCAGGAAGAGGATGGGAGGCCGATGGAGCACCGCGCAACCCAAGGCGAGCCGCTGTTTCCACCCGCCGGCCAGCGCGCCGGTCAGCGTCGTTTCACGGCCGCTCAACCCCGCCATCTCCAGAACCCATGCCTCCCGTTCCTTCAACGCCGAGGCCGGCACGTCATACATGCTGCCGAAGAACCGGATGTTCTCGATCACCTGCAGATCGTTGTACAGGGAAAACTTTTGCGACATATAGCCGATTCGCCGGCGCACCTCTTCCGGCTCCCGGGCCACATCGTGACCGGCCACGAGCGCCCGTCCCTCCGTGGGACGAAGCAGGCCGCACAACATGCGAATCGTGGTCGATTTCCCGGCTCCATTGGGGCCCAAAAATCCCACCACCTCTCCCCGCCTGGCTTCCAGGCTGATGCGGTCCACCGCCGCAAAACCGCCGAAACGTTTGACGAGGTCGTGAGCGATCACCGGACTCGGCGCCTCACTCATGCGATCCTCCCTGTGCCGTGACGGCGACGAAGACGTCTTCGATCGTCGGCTCGACTTCCATCATGTCGGTTACGGCGAGGTCTTCGGCTTGAAGCCTCACCCGCAGTTCCGGAAGACGACGCCCGGCGTCGTCGACGACCAGATGCACCCCGTCGCCCACGAGCAACACATTGCGCACGCCGTCCTGGCGTTCCAGTACGGTACGGACCGTGCGCGTGTCGGGAGCGACGATCGACACCACCGCGCCGCCCAGATGCGTCTTCAAGGCGGCCGGCGTTTCGTTGAACAGCACGCGTCCCTGATGCAGCAGCGCCACGCGATGAAAGCGCTCCGCTTCGTCCAGATACGCGGTAGACATGACGATGGCGATGCCTTCATCGAGCAGGGAATACAGGATACGCCAGAAATCACGGCGTGAAACCGGATCCACACCGTTCGTGGGCTCGTCGAGCAGAATCACCGACGGGCGATGGATCAGCGCGCAGACGAGTCCAAGCTTTTGCTTCATGCCCCCGGAGAGCTTTCCCGCGAGGCGGCTCGTAAACGGCTGCATGCCGGCCGCTTGGAGCAGCCGGCGGGTGCGGGGCTCGCGATCCGACGCGGTGACGCCGAACACGTCGGCGTAGAAGCGGATATTTTCGTCGACCGTCAGGTCTTCGTACAGGCCGAAGCGCTGCGGCATGTAGCTGAGGCGCGCCTTCGCCGCTTCGGGGTTGTGGACGATGTCGGAGCCGGCGACCGTCGCCGATCCTTCATCGGGCGCGAGCACGCCGGCCAATAACCGGAGCGCGGTGGTCTTCCCGGCGCCGTCGGGCCCTACGAGTCCGAAAATTTCCCCGGCGTGCGCTTCGAAGGTGAGCCGGTCCACGGCCGTGATGCCGGGGAAGCGTTTCGTGAGGCCGGAGGTCGAGACGATGGAAGACATGGGTCAGCGCTGCGGCGGCACGTCGAGGAGGACCTCCGCCGGCATCCCCGGTTTGAGCTCATGCTGTGCGTTCTCAATATCAACCTTGATGCGATAGACCAGCGTCACGCGCTCTTTGTAGGTCTCCACACTTTTTGGCGTGAACTCGGCTTGGGACGAGATGAAGGACACGCGGCCTTGGTACACCTTGTTGGGATAGGTATCGGTCCGCACGTGTGCAAGCTGTCCCCAGGTGACACGTCCCAGGTCCGTTTCATTGACGTAGCCGCGCACCCAGATATGGTCGATGTCGGCGATGGTCACGACCGGGGTGCCCGGCAAGACCACCTCGCCCAGTTCGGCTTGACGCACCAACACGACGCCGGAGACCGGAGAAGGAAGCTGCGTGTAGGCGAGTTTCACGCGAGACATTTTCAACGCCTCACGGGCCAGCTCCAAGTTGGCCCGCCGCACAGCGATCTCTTCCTTGCGGGTCCCTTCGACGACCTGATCGTGGTTTTGTTTCACTCGCTCGTATGCCGCCTGTGCGCGCTTCAACTGCGTCGCGGCACTGTCCAGGTCTTCACGAGACACGCCCTGTTCAGGGAGGAGCGCCTGCCGCCGTCGGAACTCCGCCCGCTTCAGTTCGAGATCGGCGCGGGCATCGACGAGTGATTGTTTGGCCGCCTCGATTTCTTGGATGCGGCTGCCCGCCTCGGCCAGGTTCAGCTCGGCCTCGCGCGTGCGCACGGTGGCCTCGTCCATACTGACTTGCTGTCGGTAGTCGTCGTCGTCCAGCCCGGCCAGCAAGTCCCCTTGCTTGACCGATTGGCCTTCCTGTACCGGCAGATCAATGATCCGCCCCTGCACCTTGAAGCTCACCACGCTTTCATGCGCTTCGACATTCCCGGAAATGGTGAGGATGGTTTCATCAGTATGCCGGCCTGCCGAGCGAACATAGAGGTATCCCGCGGCGGACAAGATGAGCACAGCCGTCAGAACGAGGATGATGCGCTTCACCATTGCAGTCTCATGTGGAACATGCTGATCTCGTCCGAGCTTTGTCCGTCATGAGTCCCTCCAGCACCACGCGGCTGATGGCGGAAAATCCGTTCTTCGGCGTGAGGCCCAGCGCTTCCATCATCGGAGGATTCATCACGGCTTGGACCGCTCCCAAGAGAATTTCGATCGCCAGGCGGGGAGGGATGTCTTCCCGCAGGAGTCCCGCCTTGCGCCCTTCGAGAAAGACCTTGCCAAAATGACGTTGGATGATGTCGCGCCGCCGCGTCTCGACGATCGCAAAGAGTTCCGGAGATTCGCGCCGGATGTCCCGGACGAACGGCGGCTGGATCTCCCCCATATGTCCCTGCACGCACGCGAGCAAACGCTGCAGCGCCCCGACACAGTCGGTGGCGGCTCCCGCCGTAATCTCGGAGAGGTCTCTATCGACGTGTCGGAACTTGGCGAGGAGAACGGCCTCGATGAGAGCCGTCTTGCTGGCAAACCAGCCGTAGAGCGTTTTCTTGCTCATCCCGAGTTCTTTGGAGAGATCATCCATCGTGACGCCGCGGAATCCGTGGGCAAAAAAATGCTTCCGCGATTCCTCGATAATCCGGCGGCAGACCGGGTCCTCCGCATTCGCGTCCTTCTCAGGTCGACGACCGCTGTCGGAACGTTTTGTCCGCATCTCCTATGGAAACCATTTTAGTATTTCAAGTTTCCACCGGTCAAGACCGCTCCCGGCTCTTGAATGCCGGGGCAGGGCATTCAGAGGGACGGTCTTTCCATCACGGTGTGATCGCGACTTTGAGGACCCCTTCCAACCGTTCGCCGAAGATACGGTAGCCCTCGCGAATGTTCTCGAGCGAGAACCGATGCGTGAGCAGCGGCGTGAGATCGATCCGATTGTGACGCACCAATTCCATCAGCCGGCGCATCCGCTCCTTTCCACCGGGACAGAGCGTGGACACAATACGAATATCCCCGATACCGGCTGCGAACGCATCGTGCCGGAGATGGATCTTTCCGGAATAGACGCCGAGACTCGACAACGTGCCTCCCGGACGAATCGACCGGAGCGCATTGTCGAACGTCTCCGGCGTGCCAAGCGCCTCGATCGTCACATCGGCTCCGCCGCCGGTTACACGTTTGATTTCATCCACGACGTCCATCGCCCGATGATCGAGCACGACGTCGGCGCCCATTTGTTTGGCCATTGCGAGGCGAGTGTCGTCCCCGTCCACTCCAATGATCAGCGCCGCCCCCATGAGCTTGGCTCCAATAGTCGCGCAAAGGCCGATGGGGCCTTGCGCGAAGACGGCCACGGCATCCCCCATGCGTATCCCGCCGGATTCCGCTCCGCTGAAGCCGGTCGATGCGATATCGGCCAGCAGGACGACCTCTTCGTCGCTCAGTTCGTCGGGAATTTTGGCCAGGTTTGCCTGCGCGTACGGAACGAGCAGATACTCGGCCTGGGCCCCATTGATCGTATTGCCGAACCGCCATCCTCCGATGGACTCATAGCCTTCACCATGTCCGCATTGCGACGACTGACCGGAGAGGCACGCCCGGCATTGACCGCACGGCGTCACGGCTCCGACAAGCACCCGATTGCCGGGCGCATAACCGCTCACTCCCGGTCCGATCTCTTCGATGACTCCCACCGGCTCGTGACCGATGATCAACCCCGGCTTCACGGGATATTCGCCGCGGACAATATGCAAATCGGTTCCGCAGATCGTCGTCAACGTCACCCGAACGACCGCCTCACCTACACCGGCGCGGGGACGCGGAACTTCCCGCACGCCATACTGATTGACGCCGTTGAACACATTGGCCCGCATGGTTTTCATGGCATGGTTTCCTTCCTCGCCCGGTGAGTGGCTTCCAATCCGACATGGGAGCGAAGGACGTTGTAGTCGAATGCGGGGATGCCGTTCCGGCGAAGGCCGAGATCGGTTTGCTCCATTTCATCGATAAGAACCGCCACTTTCGTCCGTCCATCCGGCGATCTCGCCGCATGGCGGGGCGTCTCACCGTTCAGGATAGGCGACTTCTGTTCCGCCCATTCCAGATAGGCGGTCTCGAGAAATGCGCCCATGAGGGCTTGGTCTTCGTCAGCCGAGACGACCGCGACCGGCGTGTCATGCGCCAGTTCGGCTTCGGTAAATTGACGCCGGGGAAGATTCTCCGATTCTCCGCGAAAATGGAGCACAAACCCGAAGGTTTCAGCCAGACGATGTTTGATCGCATCCCGCCGCTCGCGTGAATCACATTCGACGGTGAGTTGTGTCGCCGTGACGGTGAGTCGCGCCACCGTCGAAGAGTCGTCGGACTGTGCCCAACTGTGCATCTCCGGACGGCTCTCGTGGGATTCCGTCTTGAATTCCGGGAAAGTTCGCAGCCCATCTTCGAGCAAAAGGCGTTCTCGATGGTCGTACAATGCGACGGCATACAGATACGGATCCCCGCCCGGAGTGATGAATCGAACACGGCCGACCGCCTCGATCAACGTATGGAAGCGCATCTCGGCAACGCTCCAGAGCAAGACATGGCCGAACCGTTTGGCGAATTCCTGCCACTCTCCAAGCGTCAGAACGCCTGACTGCATTTCCATCTCGCGCGCTCGGTCGCGTACCGCATGATGCACCGCCTGGCCGTCCTCTTTTGACAGCGCGATCCCGCAGCCACAACAGTATCCTTTTCCCGACTCATACGCGGCAGGATCTCGGATGACTCTCGTCAGCCAAACCTGACCGGCCATGACGTACTCGGCAACGTCGCCGGACGGCACCGTCCACGTCGTGGCGTCGCCCAAGGAGCGCAGGGTGACAGAGTCATCGCGCCGGTTTAGAGCCGTGATCTCAAGGAGATCCAGATAGGAATGCTTCAACGGATCGAGCCAGGCGCGTTCCTCGTTCGGGATGTGTTCCGTGACGACGTCCCGCAATTGTTCTATCAGCGTCAGTTGGCCGTCTTCAGGATAAAAATCGCAGAGCAGGATAAGATTGGCGAGTTGCACTTCCTGAACCGACGGAGGGATGATTTTTCCCAGCTGACCATCGCCTTGGACGTAGGGCTGGAGCGAGCGTAAGAGCGCAAGCTCCCGTTGACCGTCAAATTCATGTTTCAGCGACAACCGTTCGAGCCGACCCAGCACGGCATCCAGCGCCGCCGGACGTGAGGCCTCGAAACCTGCGATCCGTTCACTCCCGAGCTTCATGGATTCCGTCCATCACGATTTCTTCCGCATCGAGCCAATCTGTCAATGCCTGGCCTTCTCGACGACCGCGTTGCTCCCACAACTCATAGGCCTTGCGGGCGATGCGTTCCCATAGCCCGTCCGGGCATTCGGCCGGTCTCGGCTCTGTGGGCGCCGAATGGACCGGAGTCCTCTTCCGTGTCCTCGCCTTTTTGGCCGCCGCCTTCATGATCGACCCGTTCCTGCGTGATCGACGTGGATGCTCGATAGCGGAACGATACGCCGATGATCGGGGTGAAATTTCGGACTGCGGACGGTGAGCACGGGACCATGTGTTCTACGCAATACCGCTTCGGTGACGCTGCCGCTCATGACATGCGAAATTCCACGCCGTCCATGAGTGCCCATGACGATCAGATCGCTTGCAGCAGTAAGAGACTCGGCGAGAATCGAATCTGTCGGGGTTCCTCCGCAAATGCGAATTGTGCTTGGTATGCCCGCGGCAGCGAGCGCACCTGAAAGATCTCCAAGCCGCTTTTCCAGCCGTTTTCGGTTTCGTTCGCATGCTTGAGTATTGTTGAGCGTGAAGTCCAAGCCATACACGACGGGCTCAAGCACATGCAGCAATTCGAGAGAAGCCTTGGCATGCTTGGCAACCAAAGCCGCATACTCTAGCGCATCTAATGAACAATCGGAAAAGTCCACGGGGACCAGAATTCGTTTGAGGGACACCGCAGTCGGCTCAACAACATATTCCGCTTTTTCTGTATGGACCGCGAGGACAGGGCAGGGCGCCGTGCGAATCACCCGCTCCGCTGTGCTTCCCAGCAGGACATGAGCGAGGCCTGTCCTTCCACTCGTTCCCATCACAATCAGTTCGGATTCTTCCTCTTGAGCGAGAGAGATGATCTCTTCACTCGGGATACCCGTCGCGATTCTTGTCAGCACATCGATTCCCCGATGCCCCATGCGTTGTTTGTACAGGGCAAGTTGGCTCGAGGCTTCGGTCATGCGTTCAGTGAGATATTGCTGATTGATCGGGTAGTCTCGATTCATCCCGGAAGGGAACTCCAGCACGGTCATGGCGGTCAAGCGGGCATCCCAAGACCAGGCGATCGAACCGGCATATGCCTCGGCGCTTTTCGCCGCGGGAGAGAAATCCGTTGCGAGAAGAATTCGTCCGATGGTTGCCAGGCCGTTCATACAGCCTCCACGCTCAACAATAACAACTCACCCTGCATATCGGGATGGATCGAGCAACGAAACGTATAGCGACCGGGCCGGTCCATACTGAAGTGGATCGTCACATCGCGTTTCGCGTCGAGCATCACTCCGCCCAGGCCTCGTCCGTAGGCGATGACTCCATTTTGTTCGACGGTCGTCGGGATCCCTTCGAACATGGTTGTGCCGAAATCATGGCGTTGATCGTCCTCATTGCGAACGGTGATCACCGTCGGCCGCCCGAGTCGTAGCGGAGCTTGATTCGTTCGAAACGTGAAGTCCTTGATCGTCACCTCCACGACTTGCCGCTCGGATTCCGGCTCAAGCGGAGCAGAGAGTCCCACTCCCGACGCCCAGCACATCACGGTCAGTCCGGCCACAGTCCACATTCTCGTCGTCAGCACGTCAGCACCTCCCTGTCAAAGCACGGTCGCGTTCCGGACCCTCTTGGCCGGCAACGGGACCGTCAATACCGCGCAACCGGCCGTCCGCACCACTTTCTCGGCGGTCGCGCCGAAAAAAATCTTTTCCATATTTTCCGATCGGCCTCCATAACTGCCCATGACCACCAAATCCACCTGTTCTTGGCGTATGAACTTGCCGATTTCTATAAACGGCGTTCCTTCGGCTACGACTCGCGTGACGGCCAAGCCACTGAGCGGCATGGATTCCATGAGGCGTCGCATGTTGAGCCTGGCCTGGTGGCGCAATCGCTTGCGTTGACGCCCCTCGTCGGACGGGACGGCCAACAAGCCAAGACGATTCAACGCCGTGATCGCGCTCGTATCGATCACGTGCAGTACGGTCACTTCCGACTTGAACGCCCGGCCAATTTCCAATGCAAACCGGAGCGCTTCATTCGAACAAGGAGAGAAATCAGCCGGCACCAAAATCTTCTGAAAGATATTCGACTCCATCGTTCCCGACGACCATCTGGAGTTGAAATCAGCAAAGACAATGCCACCGGCACGGTGATCCACAAAGCTGCAGCCTTCGCTGCGGCGGCGTTCTTCCCGGCATGATCGACGACTGGTGAGGAACCGAGAGAAGGGGCACCCTGCTACAGCGCGCCGTCGAACTCTGTAGCGTAAGGGGACAAATCCATCAAACGAGAGAATGACTTCAGGAGCAATGCCACGCACCTTCGGAGAGGATCATGGTCTGAATATGAAGGCATTGGAATTGCTGCACCGCGGAGATGAACGCGTCTGGGAGATGCCGATGAAGATATTGGTGGCCATCGATGGTTCCAATCACGCATATGAAGGAGTCCGAGCCTTACGATATCTCGCAAGAGCGGATCAGGTCATCCTGCTCCATGTCTTGAATGTCCCCAGACCGGCCTATCCCATGATGGTCCCGGAGGTGGCTGAGGAGCTGTACCGTGAGCGCGAGGACCGGCTCCGAACGGAGGGTGACCGACTGCTCGATCGCATTCAGTCGCTTCTTCCTCCCCACACCGGTCCCTCCACCAGATTCCTCCGCATCGGCTCACCGGCCGATGTCATCGCAACCGTAGGCGAACAGGAAAAAGTTCATCTCATTGTGATGGGCTCACGCGGCCTTGGCTCGATCAAGGAGCGCGTACTCGGCAGTGTGTCCCACCGCATTGTGACGCTCGCTCCCTGCGCGAAGTTGATCGTCAACGGCCCGATCAAAGCCATCCGGCAGATATTGGTGCCTCTTGCCGGTTCGTTCGACAGAGAAGAAGCCATCCGATTTCTCCAGACGAAGCCGTTTCTGGAGCCGCCAGAGCTGAATCTCTTCACCGTGCTTCCCAGCGTCGTTCCTCCTTGGCCCATTCCGGAGACTGCCGCGGCAGAGCTCGAGGAGGCTGAGATGGAGAGCGCTCACAGATTTCTTGCCGATGGAGCGATCCGTCTGCAATTGCTGGGATACAAGACCAGGACACGCGTCGTGGTGGGGACGCCCGCCGAATCC
>DATFDJ010000022.1:0-8455 GCA_035252115.1 Nitrospira sp.
CGGGAGCGCCAAAATCACGCCGGCCGGGTCGGCGCGGTACTTCGACAACTTTGCCGCCAGCAGGCGACCGGCCTCGTCACGGTTCTGAAAAATCACGAGTTGCCTCGCAGGATGTTGAAAAAGTCCGCCAGCTTTGTTCTCGCATCGCTTAGAGGCTCAACGTACCGAAAAAAGTACGCCTCGCCTCCTCGCTCGCTGCGGCCGCGCTGGACGGCCTTTTTGAACATCCTGGGGAATTTTATCGTTTCCGATTCGTGTCTTCCGTCACGGTCCGATCCCGCAATCGCTTGACCAACTGCTGATACGAATCGGCCCGGATAATGCGTTCGAACTGACTTCGGTAATTCTTCACGAGGCTGATGCCGTCCGCGACGATGTCATAGGCATACCACTTCCCCGACTTGTTGATCAGACGGTAGTCCATGGGAAACTGCGTCTTGCTGGACACCAGCTTGGTCCGAACCTCGGCATATTGTCCTTCCAGGCGCTCACCGAGATATTCAACCTTCTCTCCGGAATACTCGTCGATTCTCGATCCGTACCGGTCGGAGAGGAATGTTTTGAAGAGCTCCACGAATTCGGCCCGCTCGGCTTCGGAGAGGCGGTTCCATTGAGAGGCCAGCGTGCGCTTGGACATTTCCCGGTAATCGAATCGGCTGGAAATGACCTCTTCCAACATGCGACGCCGGGACGCCGACTGCGCGGGGTCTTTCAACTTCGGATCGGCCAGGATCCGGAGGACTTCCGTCAGAGTCGCACGCACGACCTCCGTCGGGGATTCGGACCCATTCTGAATCGCGCCGGAGGAGGGAGTGCCGCTGAAGGGTGCAGCCAGTGAGGCGGCCACGACACAGACCGACAGCCTCCATACTTTGGCCCACAGTCTTGCCGTGCCGGGACGATGCACCATCATACTCCTGTTCGCCGGTTAGTCATCCAACACGAACGTCACTTTCAAATCGACGCGGTACATCGAGACCCGGTCCTTCTCGATCACCACTTGCTGTTCCTTCACCCAGGCGCTTTTGATGTTATGGACAGTGTTCGAGGCTCGTGCAATGCCGCTCTGGATGGCGTCCTCGAAACTCTTGGGAGACTCGCAACTGATTTCGATGATCTTCGCGACGGACATCGAACACTCTCCTTTCCCGGCAGCTCGGTCGGCGCCTTCCTGATGGAGGAACGATGCACCCCTTGCCGGCGCCGGCGAGCTCGCGGCGACAACAACCGGCCTGGGGAGCGCGAATCGACAGGCTGCTATAAGCTTAGGCACAGCAATGGAGGAGCCGAACACTGGGTAAACAACTAGTCGGCCACCCCAGTCAGTGTCTCACGTCCATGCGGCGCCCTGAGGTCCTGCTCCGGACCGATCGGCACGATGCGGGTCGGGTTGATATCGCTGTGGGTGACGTAATAATGACGCTTGATGTGGTCGAAGTTGACCGTGTCGGCAATTCCGTCCGTCTGATAGAGATCTTTGAGATAGCCGAAGAGATTCCGGTAGTCGATGATCCGTCGGATGTTGCATTTGAAGTGGCCGTGGTAGACGGCATCGAACCGTATCAGCGTGACGAACAGCCGCCAATCCGTCTCGACCGGCCGCGAGCCGAACAGGAAGCGCCGATCCTCGAGCCGTTTTTCGAGCCGGTCCAGCGCGTCGAACAATCGCCGCGCCGCCCGTTCATAGGCCCGTTGCGACGTCGCGAAGCCCGCGCGGTAGACCCCGTCGTTCACGTTCTCGTAGATGAAGGCGTTCAGCTCGTCGATCTCCTCCCGGAGCGGCTCGGGATAGAGATCGATCCGGCTGTCCGTGAACCGGTCGAAGGCGGCATTGAACATGCGCATGAGATCATCGTCCGAATTCGACACGATGCGCCTCGTGACGGTATCCCACAGGACCGGCACGGTGACCCGACTCCGATAGTGCGGGTCTGTCGCCCGGTAGGCCTCGCTCAGGAAGCGAAAGCCGTTGATCGGATCCAGCGAGTGTCCCGGCCCCTCCCGAAACGCCCATCCTTTCTCGTCCCGGATCGGGTCGACCACCGTCATGCCGACGACGGACTCCAATCGCTTCAGTCTCCTGACGATGATCGTGCGATGGGCCCAGGGGCAGGCCCACGATACATAGAGATGGTATCGTCCCGGCGTCGCCTCGTACCCGGAGCTGCCGTCGGCCGTCACCCAGCCGCGGAAGACATCTTGCTGGCGCCTGAACTCACCCTCGGGAGACTGCTCGTTCGGAAACTGCGCGTGGCCTGGCATGGAACACCTCCTTTCCCCCTTTCCTAGGGCTCTCCCTAGTATCCCGGGTCGTGACCCAATAATAAGGTGATTCCTCCATGAAAAAACATAGAGCTGCCCGCGCGTCTCCGCCCTCCGCGAAGCGCGAATCCAACCTGGTGCCGCTCTCCTGCCCCGATTGTTTTGGGGTCCTGAGGTTCGAACGTGAAGGACCTCACGGCCATCTTCTCTATCGCTGCCAAGTCGATCACCGCTACACGGGCAACAGCCTGCTGCACGCCAAGGAATTGCATCTGGAGCGGACGCTATGGTCCGCCGTCCTCCTGCTCAGGCAGATGACATACGCATACGAGGACCTGCTCGACGAGATCAAGCAAGCATCAGGTGCGGAACGCAGGCGCGTGCAGCGCCGGATCAACGAAGTGAGGAAGCAATGCCTCGCGATTCGATCGATGATCGAGGCGACCCATGCCGCGGAATAGGGAAAGCCACGGCATGCCGACCAATCGACGCCGTGCGTTAGACAGCGCAATCAATCGTGAAGGCATCAAACGGGACATCATCGTGATCGGCGCCTCGGCCGGCGGCGTGACGGCCTTGGCGGAACTGTTTGCCGGCTTCCCGTCCCGGATGCCGGCCGCCGTCGGGGTCGTGCTCCATCGGAGCACGACGGCGGGAGAACTGGCCCACGTGTTGGGACGGCGCTCTGCGCTCCCGGTCATCGAACCGGACCGGCAAATGGCGTTGAAGCAGGGCATCATCTATCTGGCTCCGCCCGATCACCACCTGCTGTTCGAACGGAACGGCATCGCCATCCAACGTGGGCCGAAAGAGCACAGCACGCGACCCGCCGTCGATCCCTTGTTCCGTTCCGCTGCCGCCGCCTACGGGGAGCGCGTGGTCGGAGTGCTGCTGACAGGATGCGGCGAGGACGGAGTCAGCGGCTTGATCGCCATCGCGGACGCGGCGGGCCTGACGCTGGCGCAAGACCCGGACGAAGCCTATATGCCGTACATGCCGTTGAACGCGCTTCGCTACGACGATGTGAGCGGCTTGTTCGGCCTCAAAGAGATGGCGCCGAACCTTGCGACGCTGGCGGAAGGACGGCAAATCGGTCCACCGCAGACGAAACGGCGATAAGCGATGCACGCGCCAGCCATGGAACGGTGCGATGTGGACCCCGGCGGGACCGGCGCTCGGCATCGCCCGGAAACCCCTTGCCCTGGTCTCGTAGGAGGCCTACAATCCTCCCCTCGACTCGATTTCCAGATGAGCCGATCGTGACGGCATCAAAATCTCTCTCAAGACGCAAGGGCTCGACGCCCGCCACCTCCCGGCGCAAGAAGGCCGCTGTCCATGCCGACGCGGCCGCCACGGCGAAACGCAAGCGGCCCAGGTATATCGTCGGCATCGGGGGGTCTGCCGGCGCGCTGGAAGCGTTCGAACAATTCTTCACGCACATGCCGGCCGAGAGCGAGTTGGCCTTTGTCCTGATCCCGCACCTGGATCCCACGCACAAAGGCATGATGCCCGAGCTGTTGAGCCGCTGCACGACGATGAAGGTGCTGCAGGCCGAAGACGGGCTCGCGGTGCGCGCGAATCACATTTATATCATCCCCCCGAACAAGGACATGACGATCCTGAACGGGATCTTGCACCTCCATGAACCCACCGCCCCACGCGGGATCCGCGCGCCGATCGATCTCTTCCTCAGGCATCTTGCAGAAGACCAGGAAGACCGCGCCATCGCCGTGATCATGTCCGGGATGGGGACGGACGGCACGCTCGGGATAAAGGCCATCAAAGAACATCTGGGCCTGGCCCTCGTGCAAGATGCCCGTTCGGCGAAATACGACAGTATGCCGAAGAGCGCGCTGGGCACCGGGCTGGTGGACTACGTCGCGTCGCCGCAGGAGCTGCCGCTCAAGCTCATGGGCTATGTGCGGCACAGCGCGAAGCTTCCCGGGGAATTTGTCGCGCAGGAACGGACCGTCACTTCGTCGCTGTTACGGATTTTCTCGCTGTTGCGTACTCACACCGGGCATGACTTCTCGTTTTACAAGCGCAACACGCTCTACCGGCGGATCGAGCGCCGGATGAACGTTCACCAGATCAGCCACATCGGCAAATACGTCCGTTTCCTCCAGGACAATCCCAACGAACTCGACCTGCTCTTCAAAGAGCTGCTGATCGGCGTCACGAATTTCTTCCGCGACCCGGAAGCTTTCAAGGCGCTGAAGGAGGCGCTGCCGTCGGTGATGAAAGGAAAAGGCAGGCATAGCTCCTTCCGTGTCTGGATCCCGGGCTGCTCGACCGGCGAAGAGGCCTATTCCATCGCCATCGTGATCACCGAGTGCCTGGAGGAACTCAAGCTTCAGGGCACGGCCAAAGTCCAGATCTTCGCCACCGACATCGACAAGGAGGCGGTGGACCGGGCGCGCCAGGCGACGTACCTGCCGACCATTGCGACCGATGTGTCGCCGGACCGGTTGCAGCGCTTCTTCACGAAGGAGGACTACGGCTATCGCCTGTCCAAGGGCATCCGTGAAATGGTCGTCTTCGCTCCCCAAAACCTCATCATGGACCCGCCGTTCACCAAACTGGATTTGCTTTGCTGCCGCAATCTGCTCATTTATTTCACCGCGGAGCTGCAAAAGAAGTTGCTGCCGCTGTTCCACTACACGTTGAATCCCGGCGGGATCTTGTTCCTCGGGTCGAGCGAAACCATCGGCGGATTCCAAGATCTCTTCTCGTCTGTCGACCATAAAGGGAAAATCTTCCGCCGAAAAGAATCGTCGGTGGCGACAGCAGGCTTGGTGGATCTGCCCAGCGCCCTGCTGCCCCAGGAACCGGGCAAGGGCCAACAGGTTCGCAAAGTGCAGGTCGAGACGGGAATCTCGCTCGCCGATCTGTCGCGGCAACTGCTCTTGGAGCGCTTCGCGCCGCCCTCTGTCCTCGTCAATGAGACGGGCGACATTCTCTACATCCAAGGACGCACCGGCCGCTACCTGGAACCGGCTTCCGGGGAAGCGGCCATGAACATCTTCACCATGGCGCGCGAAGGACTGAGACTGGAACTCGGCGCCCTGGTGCGCAAGGCGCTCTTGCAGCGGCGTGAAGTCGTGCGCGAGGGGCTGCGTGTCCAAATGAACGGCGGTTATCAGAGTGTGAAACTGGTGGTGCGTCCGTTGAGCGGACGGTCCCTCATGCGGGGGATGGTCCTGATCTCGTTCGAGGAACAAGAGCCGGGCAAGCTCGTCGCCCGCGCCAAGGCCAAGGAGGCCGGCCAGCACGGCAAGGCGGCCGACGAATTGGCCCGGGAATTGAAATACACCAAGGAGCAACTCCAGACCACTGTCGAGGAAATGGAAACCTCGCAGGAGGAATTGAAATCGGCCAATGAGGAACTGCAGTCCACGAACGAAGAACTCCAGAGCACCAACGAAGAATTGACCACTTCGAAGGAAGAGCTGCAGTCCCTCAACGAAGAACTGGTCACCGTCAATTCCGAGCTGCAACAGAAGATCGAGGACGTCTCCCAGTCCAACAACGACATGAGGAATCTGTTGAACAGCACGGACATCGCCACGGTCTTCGTGGACAACCACCTCAACATCATGCGGTTCACGCCGCAGGCCGCCACGGTCATCAATCTCATCCCGGGCGACGTGGGCCGGCCCATCAGCGACATCGCGACAAATCTGAAATACGACTCGCTCGTCGCCGATCTCAGGCAGGTGCTGGATTCCCTGGTCTACAAGGAACTGCAGGTGGAGACGAAGAGCGGCGATTGGTATCTGCTCCGGATCATGCCCTATCGCACGACGGAAAACGTCATCGACGGCGGCGTGTTGACCTTCACGAACATCGACGCGGTCAAAAAGTTGGAAGCCTCGCTCCGTGACACCGAGAGCCGCCTACAGCGGCTGTTCGAACATATGCCGGTCATGGTCGCGGCGGTCGACGATCACAAACGGCTTGTCGCGTGGAACAGCGAGTGCGAGCGTGTAACGGGGTATCGAGCCGAAGAAGTCATCGGCCATTCGGACAAGCTGCGATTGCTCTATCCGGACCAGGCGGCCCGCGCGCGTCTGGCAGAGGACGGAATGCAATCGCGCCCCTGGGGAGATTGGGAGTGGCGCATCACCGCCAAAGATGGCACCATCAAACTGGTGTCATGGCTGAACTTGGCCAAGCAGGCCCCCATAGCCGGCTGGACGGAATGGGGCATCGGGATCGACATCACCGAGCGGCGACGGGCGGAGGAACGGCTGAGCGGACTCTTTCAGTCTTCCACGGAGGCGCTGGCGTTCATCAATCTGGAGCGGCAGTTCGAGGAAGTGAACCGTGCCTTTATCGATCTGCTCGGTTACACCAGAAACGAACTGATCGGGGGAAAGACGAACCACGAGATCACCGCGCCGGAGCATCGTGATCTCGATGCGCAGGTGTTCGACGAGGTGGTGAAGACCGGACGGCCGGGGCACGTCCGTAAACAGTATCTGAACAAACGCAGCGGCCGGACGGCCGTCTCCGTCACCGTGTTTTTGATCCGCAGGTCGGACGGGGAGCCGATCGGATTCGGAAACATCGTGAAGCCGGACGCACCGGACCCATCACGGAGACGCGACAACTAGGCGCCCGATGGCTCAATCACACCCGGATAACTTGGGAGAGCTTCGCAGACGGGCCGAAGTGTCCTTGAGCCGGATCGTCATGGAATCGGTCCCGTCGCTCGCCCCGGAGAGCGTCGAGCGATTGGTTCACGAATTGCGGGTCCATCAAATCGAGTTGGAATTGCAGTGTCAGGAGCTCCAACGCGCCCAGGGAGAGATCGAAGAAAGTCGAAACCGTTACCGTGAGCTCTACGAGTCGATCCCGATGGGCTATGCGACCATCGACTGCGCCGGGCACATCTACGACCTGAACCCCGCCGGCACGGCGCTGTTGCGGGTGAACGGGAACAAGCCCAAGCTGCACAACTTTTTCTCATTCTTTCGCAAGGACGACGTGGACGCCGTCATCCTGTTGTGCCGCAACGCGCTGAGCGAGCAGGCGACCGGCGCGTGCGAGTCCACGATGCGGCGCGCGGACGAGACCGAGTTTGCCGCAGCGCTGCAAGCGGTACCGGTCCAGACCGGCGAAGGACGCGGGGAACGGCTCCGGCTCACGTTCAAGGACGTGACGAGCCGCAAGGAAATGGAAGAGGCGCTGCGGCAGCACGAAAAAGAGCTGGAGGCGAACCGGATCGAGCTTCAGGACCTCGCCGGCAAGCTGTTTTCGGCGCAGGAAGAAGAGCGCCGGCGCATCGCCTGCGACATTCATGACGATCATTGTCAGCGCATCACGGCCCTGATCCTCGAAACCCGCTCCATCGCCATCCTGCTGCAACATACCTTGCCGTCGTTGGTGCCGCGCATCGAATCGATGACCGCACGGCTCGGCGACATGCTCGACGATTTCCGCCACCTCGCCCACGACCTGCATCCCCGCCATCTCGATACGGTGTCGCTCGCCAGCTCGATGAAGACGTTGATCAAGGAAGTGATGGATTACAGCTCGCTGCGGATCGAGTTTCAGGAACTCGACATGCCGAGCCGTCTGCCGATGCCCGTCACCATCTGTCTGTACCGGTTGCTTCAGGAATGCCTCAGCAACATCCGCAAACACGCCGATGCCGCGCGCGTCGTCGTGAGGCTCTCAGCGAATCCGGAAGGCCTGGAATTCTTCGTCAAGGACGACGGCAAGGGTTTTGATTTCGGCCTGATCGCGGGCAGCCGGAAAGGCATGGGGCTGACGAGCATGCAAGAACGGGTGCGGCCGTTGGGCGGAACGGTGTCCATTGTCAGCGGGCACGGAATGGGAACACAAGTGACCGTCTTCGTGCCGCTGCACCGGGGGGGAAGCGCACCTCGCCGCAATCCATAAGAGTCTGACAAACGTCCCCACGCGACTCCATACGCGCTGCTCCCGCTTCCCGTCGAATATCCACCCTCCGCCGAGGGGCTTATCGAGAGCTCCGACACTCCATGAGTCACCACACCACGTCGAACCTGGACAATGAAGGGTGATCCTTATAAAAGGGGGCTGCCATGGCGAGACAAGGCTGGCAACTCGCGTTGTTGAGTGTCTTGTTCGTCCATCAATCGGTGTCGGCCGCCGGAGATCCGATCGCGAAGGTTTCGCAGTCCGGTGACGCGATCGAATGGGAGCG
>DATFDJ010000023.1:0-4080 GCA_035252115.1 Nitrospira sp.
GAGACTCACTCGGGGATTATGGTGGCAGTCTTAATAAGCGGCGGGCATATCATCGATCCAGGGCGGTTCAACGGTCTCGGCGATGTGCTGATCGAGCAGGGTCGTATCGCGGCCATCGGAGCCCATGTCAAAGCTCCCTCCGGCGCGACAAGGATATCGGCGACAGGACTGACCGTTGTGCCGGGGTTCGTGGATCTCCACGTGCATTTTCGCGAACCGGGCTTCGAATACAAGGAAACGATCCAGTCCGGTGCGGCCGCCGCGGTGGCGGGCGGATTCACGACCGTCTGCTGCATGCCCAATACACATCCGGTCAACGACAACCAGGCGATCACGGAGTTTATTTTGGAGCGGGCGAGAGCGGCGGCGTCGGCCGCGGTGCTCCCCATCGGAGCCATTACCAAAGGATCCGAGGGGAAGGAACTGGCCGAGATCGGCGATCTGCATCGCGCCGGCTGCGTCGCCATTTCGGACGACGGCAAGCCGGTCATGAACAGCCTCGTCATGCGGCGAGCCATGGAGTACGCCTTGGCATTCGACGTGCCGGTGATCGATCACTGCGAAGATCTGCACTTGGCCGAAGGCGGATGCATGAACGAAGGGCTGATTTCGACCGAGTTGGGACTGCCGGGGATTCCGTCGGCTGCGGAGGACGTGATGGTAGGCCGGAACATCGCGCTGGCCGAACTGACCGGCGCCAGGCTGCATCTGGCCCATATCAGTACGGCGGGATCGGTGCGCATGGTCCGCGAAGCCAAGTCTCGCGGCATTCGTGTCACCGCCGAAGCCTGTCCGCACCATTTCACGATCACGGAGGAAGCGGTGCGCGGATACGACACCTGCGCCAAGATGAATCCGCCGCTGCGGACCTGGGCCGACGTGCAGGCCATCAAGGATGGATTGCGCGATGGAACGATCGACGTCATTGCGACGGACCACGCTCCGCACGCGACACAGGAAAAGCAGCTCGGATTCACCGAAGCACCCTTCGGGATCGTCGGATTGGAAACGGCCTTGCCGTTGACGCTCGCGCTCGTGGAGGAAGGAGTCCTGCCGTTGGAGGCGGCGATCGAGAAGCTGACCACGGCGCCGGCCAAAGCATTCAACCTTTCGAAGGGTACCTTGGCCGTCGACGCCGATGCGGATATCGCGCTCATCGATCCTCAGGAACAATGGGAAGTGGATCCCTCGAAATTTCGGTCGAAGAGCCGGAACACACCGTTCGCCGGCTGGAAAGTCAAAGGCCGCGTCCGCCAGACCCTCGTCGCCGGGCGCGTGGTATTCGACGCCTCGGCATCGGAGCGATAGTCGGTGAGCCGGCCGGTCCACTGGGACCTCGTGTGTGGATTGAGTCTTGAGTTGCTGGGTCTCGGCGTGTGGGTGGGCGGGTTGATCGTTCTGATCGGCGCCGTGATTCCGGCCGTCTTCAATACGCTCGGGGGACAGGATTCGGGAGGATATCTGTTGACCAGGACATTCGAAGGATACAACCGATTGGTGATGGTCGTCATGGCCGTCTTGGCCGGCGTCGCGCTGTATCGGTGGTGGAACGGACATCCGGACGTCAATGTGACCAGGACGGAACTAGTGCTGCTGGGATCCATGGTACTCCTTGCCTGCGCGATCGTTTTCGTCCTGCATCCTCAGGCCGCGGCGCTTCAAGCCCAAGCGTTTGGAGCGAAAGACGAACAGACGAGAAAGGCGGCGTTCGAAGCGTTCTTTCGGCTCCATATGCCGGTGCGCACCGCATACATCATCAACCTGGTATTGGGAATCGCGTTGTTGGTCATGAAGGCGAAGCGCTCTCTCCAGCGGGAGGATAGACTCTCGTGAAGCACGCGCTGCTGGCATTGGCAGACGGGACGGTCTTCGAAGGCCGCGCGTTCGGCTGTGAGGGAGAAACGGTCGGTGAAGTGGTCTTCAATACCGCCATGACGGGGTATCAGGAAGTCTTGACCGATCCCTCCTACAAGGGGCAGATCATCACGATGACCTGTCCTCACATCGGCAACTACGGCCTGACGCCGGACGATCTCGAATCCCGAAGGATTTGGGCGGAAGGCTTCGTCGTCAAAGAGGCCAGCGCGATCACGAGCAATTGGCGAAGTCGCGAACGGCTGCACGATTATTTGCACCAAGCCAACATCGTCGCCATCGAAGGGATCGACACCAGGGCCTTGACGCGCCATCTTCGAGAGCATGGATCCCAGCAGGGAGTGATTACCCATGGAGGCGATCGAGCCCGCGCCGTGGAGAAGGCGAGGAACGCTCCGAGTATCGTCGGCCGCGATTTGGCCGCGGCCGTGACCTGCAAGGATGCCTTCGATTGGAAAGACGGCTCCGGTGAATGGGTGCCGTCGCTGAATGGCATGTCTCCAGCGTCCAAGAAGCGATGGAAAGTCGTGGCCTACGATTTCGGAGTGAAACACAACATCCTGCGGCGGTTGGTCGACGTCGGCTGCGAGGTGCAGGTCGTGCCGGCTTCGACGACGGCCGAGCAGGTGGAGTCCCTCGCTCCCGACGGAGTCTTTTTATCGAACGGTCCCGGCGACCCCGAAGCCGTGCCGTATGCCATTGAAGCCATCAAGCGCCTCATCGGTCGTCGTCCCATCTTCGGCATCTGCCTGGGACATCAGATTCTCGGGCTGGCCATGGGGTTCAAAGCGTATAAACTGAAATTCGGCCATCACGGCGCCAATCACCCTGTCATGGATCTCCGAACGAGAAAGGTCGAGATTACGTCGCAGAACCATAATTTCGCAGTGCAGATCGCGGCTCCGAACGCGTCGATTCCCGATCAGCCGCCGGTGGTGGAGACGCCGTTCGGCAAGGTCGCGGTCACGCATCTGAGTTTGAACGATCATTCGATCGAAGGGCTCGCGTGTTTAGACCAGCCGGTCTTTTCGGTACAATATCACCCGGAGGCCTCACCGGGGCCTCATGATTCCGCCTACTTGTTCACCGAGTTCATTCAGCTCATGGAGAAACAGCATGGGTAACATATCGCGGCTTGTTATGGGTCTGATGGTTGCGGCGGTTTTGGTGCAAGGAGGGTGCATCACGGTCAACCTGCTCCCCGCGCCTGGTCCGGTACAGGAAAGCCAACTCAGCGGGACCGGTGATGCCAAGGTGCTGCTGCTCGACTTGTCCGGCGTGATTAGTTCACAGGACAAGGAGGGATTTATTCCAGAACCCAACATGCTCGCGACGTTCAAAGAGGAGCTCACCAGGGCGTCGAAGGACGAGAAGGTCAAAGCGGTCGTCGTCCGCATCAACAGCCCAGGCGGCACTGTGACCGCCTCCGACATCCTGTATCACGAGCTCAAGTCGTTCAAGACGACCAAAAAGGTCCCGGTGATCGTGTCGATGATGGATGTCGCCGCGTCCGGCGGCTACTATCTGGCGATGGCGGGCGATCATATCTTGGTGCATCCCTCGACCGTGACGGGCAGCATCGGCGTCATCATGTTGACCGTGAACGCCCGAGGGTTACTGGAGAAAGTGGGCGTCGAGGCCAACGCCATCACGTCCGGGCCGCGCAAGGACATGGGTTCTCCATTTCGCCTGATGACGCCGGAGGAAAAAGCGATTTTCCAAAGCGTCATCGACTCGTTCTATCAACGCTTTCTTTCCATTGTGAAGGAAGGACGGCCGAATCTCTCGCCGGAAGAAATCAAAAAACTTGCCGACGGGCGAATCTATTCCGGTGAGCAGGCGAAGGAGACGGGCTTGGTCGACGACATCGGCTATCTGGAGGATGCCATTGAAGCGGCAAAGAAGAAGGCCGGTCTGAAGGAGGCACGAGTCGTCACCTATCGCAGGCCGGGCGAGTTTCAGAACAACATCTATTCCAGAGCCGTGCTGGGGGCCGGTTCCGGTCTGAGCAGCCTGGCGAACTTCGATCTGCTCTCGATGGTGAGGGGAGGATCGCCGCAATTTATGTATCTGTGGATGCCCTAGCGTAATCTCCAACGGAACGACGATGGCGAGCTTACCAGATCCGCACATGGCGACGCTGTTCTCCACTACGGTCGGCCGCCGAGCCATTCTTGCCCTGGGAGTCCGCGGCGCCATGGGTCT
>DATFDJ010000024.1:0-32641 GCA_035252115.1 Nitrospira sp.
CGCCGAACGATACCGGCGAAACAGCCTGATCAGCCAGACGAGCGCCACGAGGTCGGGGAAGACATGAATCGTGCGGCCCAACCAGGGCAGCATCGCCGTCTCTATATCGGGTATCCGTTTGGCATCGTCATCGAGCAGACCGCCGGCACCGGCGATCAGGATCGGTCGAAATCGTGTGCGGTCGAGTCGCGAGACCATATAAAGGGCGACTTCCTGGGCCCCCCCCAATTCCAGCTTCGTGATGATATGGCAGATCGTGTACACGCGTGCTCTCAGGCCGAGGCCGCCCCGACGGCTCGGCTTCGCAGGCGAACGGCAAGCTGCTTGCCCTGCGCGATCGCGTCTTCCATCGAGGTATGTTCCCATCTGCCGTACCGTCCGATCGAATGGATGCCGCGCCGCTCCAACTCCTCCAGGATGGCCGGAACCGCGGTCGCTCGGTGCCGATCGAAATACACGTAGGCATAGCGGAGATCTTTGACGTCCGCCACGACGAGCTCATCGTCGGGACGCAGAATGCCGGCTCGTTCCATTCCCTCGCAGCTCCGCTCGATGAGTTGCTCGGCTGTCTGGCGCTCGGTGGGCTTGTGAGAAATCTCCACGTACATCGAGCTGCAACCGGCCCTTCCCAGGGACGGAGAGAAATTCATGGGGAATCCCGCCCGATAGAAGGGATAGTCGGCTTCCGGGAAATAGATCCAATGCTTGTCGGACACCCGCTCGCGCGCCACCGCGAGATTGATGTTGTACACCGACACCCATCGTAAGCCTTCCGCCGCTTCCTTGAGCGCGGCCGGGAAATCGCGACAGCGCCGCACGAGCTCCGGGATCGGAATGGTCGAGACCAGCGACTCATAATAGGCCTCATGCGTGCCGCCTTGCCGATCGGAGAACAACGCGCGGTGACGCTTGGCATCGACTTCCGCCAAGTCCATTCCATAATGGACCCCATCGACACCCGGAAGGAATGATTCCGGCAGCACCCTGATGCCGTCATGTGCCGGGTAGAGGAAAGACGGGTTATACCCGAACGCCTTGTCCTTGATTCCTAACGCGCCGTTGACGACATCCTTGAGCTCGGGCTTGGGCACGAGCCAGGAAACCCAATCGGACGTCAGTTCGTCCAACGGCACCTGCCACAGTTTCTCGTTGAAGGGCACCATGAAATACTTGGCCATGCCTTCTCCGAGATTGTCGAGAATCCATTGTTTGAAGGATCGTCCGTTCACCGCAGCCGGGGACGCCGGGTGCGTCAGCGTGGCGATGAACCCCATCAGACATTCCCGAACGACCTCGGGCGGCAAGCCGAATGTATTTACCTGAAAGGGATATTCCGTATAGGTTCTATGGGAATAGATGAACGACTGTCTCGTGTGTTTCTGCAGTTTGCCGGCCAATAACCCTTCAACGAGGGCCTTGATCTCCGCTTGCCGGAAATGCAACAGATGCCCCGTATAATCGAACGTGAATCCGTCCTTTCGATACGAGCGGCAGAGGCCGCCGACTTCCAGTTCCCGCTCGTACAACCGATACGGCATACCGGAGAGATGGTAGGCCGCGCTGAGTCCCGCCAATCCCGCCCCGACAATGACGATCATGCCGCCCTGGTTCCTCCTTCCTGTTCCAAGGAGATGGCCGGCTGAGGCGACTTTCGGACATCGACTTTGCGCAACAGCAGAGCCAGGGCAAGCAGGCTCGTCATGGTCGTGAGACATAACGTCCAAGCCATGTTCTCATTGACCAGCGACATCAGCAATCCGACGCTGCCGAGCACGGCCGTCGCCAGATAGCTCGTCATGACGATTTGCGTGACCGACATGCCCCAATGGCGCAGCCGAATCGCGATATGGTCCGGACTGCCCCAAAACACCGGCAACCCGCGCTGATAACGGATGTACATCACGAACAAGGTGTCGAAGATGGGGATGCCGAGGATGAACACGGGCGTGAGCAGTGAGAGAGCGTGGCCGCTGGGATATTGTTCGATCATCGTCATGGCGCCAAGTAACAAACCGATGAACATGGCGCCGGTGTCGCCCATGTAGATGCTCGCCGGGCGCCAGTTGTAACGGAGAAACCCGGCCAGGCTTCCGATGAGCGCAGCCAGCATGAAGGCAATGGTTTGATCACCCTGAAGGAGAGCCACCACGAGGAGACAGCTCGCGCTCACCATGCCGATCCCGGCCGATAACCCGTCCATGATATCGAGCAGGTTGAACGCGTTGATGAGCCCCACCATCCAGAACACGGTCAAGAAGAGATCGAGCCATTCCGGGAATGCGGCAATCTCGATCTTGATGCCGCTCTTGATCAGGACGAAGACGGCGAGCGATTGCCCGGCCAATTTCGTCATCGGTGTCAACACGCCGAAATCGTCGATCAGGCCCAGCATGACCACGATGGTGCCTCCGAGAATGATGCCGAGCACATCGTGCCGGAACTCGAAGGTGAAGGCGAGGCTCATCAGGAACGCCAAATAGATGGCTAGGCCGCCGAAATATGGAACCGGTTCTTTCTGGTGTTTGAGGCGGCCGTCGGGGGCATCGACGATGCCGTATTTCAAGGCCGCCCGCCTGGCAATGGGCACGCCGTAGAGCGCCAGTGCGCAGGCCAAGACAAATGTCAATAACAGCCCCATGAATTATCTCTAAGTGTTCCAACAGTGTTGGGAGCGAATCCGGCTCAGCAGTTTGCAAGCCTCGTTCTCACATTAGCCCAGAGACGACGAGAATCCTATTATTTTGGCCTAATACACACCCCGGAGTGGCTGAATGGACTTCATGCCCCGGATCGCTCTGGAACCTCGGATTGGACCACCGACGCTCGGAACAGATTTTGGTCAGTTCCATTGGAGATTGCTCTATATCGCTCCGCGAGCTTCGGCCCCCACTGCTTCAGTGAATACCGCGCCTCGACGGTGGCGCGGCCCGCATGGCCGATCTGCTCACGCAGCGTACTGTCTCTACATAGCCTGGCCAGCTGACGATGCCAGTCTTCTTCAGTCGTCGCCAGCAATCCGTTGACTCCATCCTCGATGATCTCGCGATTCACTCCTATGGGAGATGCCACGGCCGGCAAGCCGAGCGCCATGTATTGGAGCAACTTCAATCCACATTTACCTAGCGCCCACTCACTGTCCGGCAAAGGCATTACTCCAATATCGCAGGCCTGCAGATCCTCCACTTCGGTCGCATAGTTCCATGGTTTGAACGAGACAGACACTCCTTCCAGAACCGGTGGACGTGATGAGATCACCATGACTTTTAGCAAAAACTCCTTTTGAAGTCGCCGGAACACGGGGGCGAGCCATTCGAGGTAAGAAGCGTTATAGGCGAGTCCAATCCAGGCAATAGTAATCGAACGATGTACGCCGTCTTTGGTTCTTTCTCCCCGCTGTGTTGGCGGACGGAAGCGATCAGTATCGACTACTGTGGGAACCACATGTACATTGGAAGAATAGGATGCGGCATAAGCACCAAGCGTCTGGTTGCCGACGATGGTGGCAGCCGAAAGCCTCAGGAGAACCGGCATCTTTCGTCCATGTCCTTTTGTGAGATAAATGGCGTCATCGAACTCGATGGCTATCTTGTGGAAGTGGGCGAGCCCTCGCTCAAACAGCGGCGGTGCATAAGGAAATAATTGCCCTTCCACCACGATCAGATCGGATCCGCCACTCCCCGCCACATCCAACGCGCGTTTGGCAAATCGCATCGCCACATACAGGCTCAAGACTATCCATCGCAGAGGAGAGGACGGCCATAACAGAAGCCGAAAATAGAAGGAGCCAAAGAGGGGCCGGATCGTAACCGACATTCCCTTCGCTTCGAGGTACGGAAGATACTGGTAGATCCTGTAGCGGCTGCTTGGCCCGAGCTCTGAAGTTTTGGAAAAGTATGTGATTTTCATAAGCCCATCGACCTTGAGATCTACAGTCCTACTTGTCAGCCGGTCGGGCCTTCTGGCGGCCTGATGATGAGTCCTTGTCCGGTCGGAAGAGAGACGATGCTCACACCTTTGCCTTTCATAGCCTTGTCCATCGCGGCTTTCTGCACCCCATAGCCGAAATAGGCATAATCATCGAGAAGGATTAAAGCGCCTGACACCAATCGATTCCAAAGCCGGTCTACTGCAGCGACTTCAGGAAACGCACAGTTCATATCCAAATGAAGAAATGCAATTTTCTCGGCAACTACCTGCCCAAGAGTTTCCGGCACCGGACCTTGTATGATGCGTACATTTGTCCATTGAGAGAAATTGCTAACGACCGATTCGATGTCTTGAACATAGAATCCCGTTTCGATCGAATGCCGGTTCTTTTCCAAAGCGCCTCCCATTCGATCCTCCGATGTCAAATACCGATCATCGAGCCCGCTAAACGTATCGAGGAGATAAAACTGTTTCCCCAGTGAATCCCAATCAAGGTATTCCATAACTGCAGAGGCAAGAAATCCACGATTCACTCCGCACTCAACAAAGTCGCCAGCCAACCGGCTCGCGGTCTTGGCGGCCCACAGCCCGATGTGGACACGCCATTGCCAGCCATAGTCACCGGCAGCACGCACGCCTCGGTCGTAGGCTTTGCGGAAGGACGGCTCGGACAAAAAACTATGGTCATGCACCGTGCGCAGTCCATCCCGATCGTAGGTGGGAAATGGCTCTTCCACAGGAGGCATAGACTGGGGCAAAGCAAGGTCGTCCACGTCCTGTCTTAGAAACCATCGGCACCATTTCACCAATGCCATCGCGCGAACCATCCGGGTATGTTTGTCAGACAACTATGTCAGTCATGCGCAGGTTGCATCGCCCTGGTGGGCGCTCACCCGTGCATAGAAAACGCGATGCCATTCGACCAGGATAATTAAGGCAAAAAGCAGCCTCTCGTTACGGCAGCCACCGGCGATTTCCTGCTCCAGAAGGCTGGACAACGCGTCGGGATCCAGCCCCCGGACCCTCGACAGATCCAAGTATCTACGCAATGGTCCAACTTCTCGGAACCACTGAGCGATCCATTGAGCCATTGGAACGATGAATCCGTGTTTGGGCCGCCGGACGATGTCTGGCGGCAATACCGATTCAGCCATTCCGCGCAGAGCTATCTTGCTTTGCCTGCGTGAGATCTTCCTCTGAACAGGAAGTTTAATCGCCATTTCAACAATGGATTGAGCCAGAAAGGGAGCCCTCGCTTCGAGGCTATGAGCCATGGCCATGCGATCCAGCTTAATGAGGAGGTCGTCCGGCAGCCACGTCAGCAAATCAGCGGTTGTCGCCCGCTGAAGCGCGTCATTGGATCGACCCAAGATCTCGAATAATTCGTGCTCCCATGCGTCGTCTTCATCGGAAACCACTCCGATCAGCCGCTCTCTGGATGCTGCGTCCATTACGAGTGGATACCCTGAAGGTGTGACAGGGAGCGCGTTTCGACACAGGGTCGTTTCCCTTCCAGGTTCGGATGATCGATGGATCCATGTGTGCAGGCGCTCCACCCATCGTTGTGAGCCGGCAAATCGTTGGTAATAGCTGTACCCACCGAACAATTCATCGGCTCCCTCTCCGGATAACACGACGGTCACATGCTTACGGGCCTCTCGGCACAACCAGTAGGTCGGCAATAGCGCCTGATCTCCGATCGGATCATCGAGCGATTCCACAACAGCCGGCAGGAGTTCCAGAAAGGCTCGCTCATCGAACATGAAATGATGATGAGTTGACCCAATGTGTTTTGAAACGGCCTTTGCGTGCGGGCTCTCATCGCATCGCCGGTCTTGAAAGCCCATTGAAAAGGTGTTGATCCCGGGGTGGTGTTTGGCAGCGAACGTAGCGACGAGTGCACTGTCGATCCCGCCCGAAAGCAGCACACCGACCGGAACATCGGCCAAGAGTCGACTCGCTACGGCGGTTTCAATTCGGTCTCGGAGGTCGCCGGCGTCCGTATCAACTACCTGACACAGGCTCAGGGAATAGTAACGGTTCGTGTCAAGCTCCATCGTCGCCAGGTGCAGCGTCAGGCGCTCTCCGGGAAGCACCCGCCGGATTCCGCTCAGCATCGTCCGGCGACCAGGCACGTAGTGGAGAGCCAGATAGCGATCGATACTCCGGTTGTCAATATCGATGTCGACCCAGTCCAGAAGCGCCAAGGCCGTCATATTTGAACTATACGCGAACCAATCGCCATCGGCGCTGTAATAGAGTGGTTTTTCGCCGAAGCGGTCACGGGCCAGGTGAAGCTCACCGCTTTTTCGGTCAAGCAAAGCGACAGCGAACATGCCGTCAAGGCGACGGAGCAGACCCTCGATCCCCCATTGCTCATAACCATGCACCAAGACTTCAGTGTCGCTCCTGGTGCGAAACACCGAGCCGCCGATTTCCAACTCGCGTCGAAGCTCCACATGGTTGTAAATCTCTCCATTTTGAAAAGCGACGATCGTACCGGCATAATTCGTCAGGGGCTGCCGGCCATGTTCCGGATCGATCACGGCAAGCCGTCTCATCCCCATGACGATGTTGTCATCAACGAAACGCCCTTCATCGTCCGGACCACGCAGGCGCATGGTTTCGAGAAGCTGATCGAGAAGCTGCTGCGTCCCTTGAATGTGCCGCTGACCTACAATACCGACAATTCCGCACATACATCCGTCCTCGCTATCAGGCTTCGGTGAAGATCTTCTGCTCTGAACTCATCGTCATCCCAGCGGGTACGGCCCGATACTTCCCAACCAGTAACGGCTAAGCTCGCTATTGGCGATCGTTCATCCTATTGCCGGAAGGTCACGGACATGCAGCCCGTGCATCATTTATCAGGCGAGCCTCTGCGCTCATGCACTGACCCCGACGTTCCGTTGTCGGCAAATCAAGAAGACGAAGTCGGACGGGAGCACGTCGTTGGCGACAAGAAGATCCTCCGTGAGGAGGATCAATCTGATGATAGAATCAAAATCTTTTCGCTGTCGGTTGACGAACTCGCTTCGGAGCAGCGGGTGCAGCTGATGCACGACGGTCCCGTTGTAGAAGCGCTGGTAGACGACGTTGAACCGTTGAACGACGAGTCGATACACATCCTGAGAACGCACCGCTTCAGAAGGATCGCTTTTCATCATGCTCTCGATTGTCGGTCGTTCGAACTGCGCATGCCGTCCCTCCTTGAGATACACGGGATCCAGCGCTCCCAGGATTCTGTTGATCACTTCGATCTGGCGATCGGTCCATTGGAACCTGTTGGGGCCAATGAATTCGACCATGACAAAATACCCTTCCGGAGTAAGAGCCTCTTGCAACGTCTTCAGCAATGACTCGAGGTTCGTCGTGTGATGCAACGCTCCTGTTGAAAGGATCAGGTCAAATCGGCCGTCCACGCGCAAATGGTTTACATCGCCAATATCAAAGCGATATTGTTCCGCCGTAGCCCCCGCCTCCCGGAACCGCTCCCTTGCCTGCCGGATAGCTCCATCGGAGATGTCCACTCCGGTCACCGTCTTTACTCTGCCGGATCTATACAATTGGATCTCGTGCGCGCCGTCTCCGCAACAGATGCTTAATGATCGCGAGAAGGTCTTGCCGTCCAGATAGTCGTCGAGTAGCCAGGTGAGCCAGTGGGTTGGCGTGTCCGTCATGAGCCGATAGGTGGATTCCTCGACGATCTTGTTGTTGAGCCAATATGATCCATCTTTTCTCATGGCCGTAAACTGTTCGCTCCAATACCGCGACACAATTTCACATTCTGTTTCGCAATCCTTGCTCTGTTCAGCGACCCCACCGCACCTCCGGGCAAGCCATCTCCCGAATCTCGCCAGGGAAGGTTTCAACCCATGCCGCACCTGTCCCAGTGCCCAGTGCAATTTATGATCTAGTCGCGTACCGACTGACAGCACGTGGTCATCCTTCCAACTCTTCCTATCGAGGACGCCGCCCTTCAAAATAAAATCCCGCGGCAAGGACGGTTCGTCCCACATCCCCCAATTCGTCGTCCAGGGCTGACGCGCCTTGGCGGCATTCATCGCGCCATTTCTCGATCCGCTTTCGCCACCTTCCCGGACTGAGTAACGGCAAAATAGCCTCGAACTGCATCACCAAGCTCGCGGAGGGAAATTGATAGCTTTTGACCCCGCTTCGAACTTCTTCAAACGGAGCCATCACCTGTCGCAGGCCGTGGTGGGTCATGTTGAAGAAATGCCACGGGTCGCCGTGGAGCGGCTGCATAAATGCCGTATCGATATGGATCATCCCGCCGGGTCGGAGAACACGACACAGTTCGCGGGCGGCCTGATGAGGATCGGGAAGATGCTCAAACACGGCCTGACTGACAATTGCGCTGAAAGTTTCATCTTTGAAAGGCAGCAGCGGCTGCGTGCAGACTATGTCGGTCCATTGATATTGCACTGCATCCATGTACACCACATTCGGGCGTAGGAATTCCCGAGGAGTATGGCCGGCTCCGAAATCCAGGACGAGCGCATCGTTCGTTCTCTCCAGGAGTTCCAGGACATCGGCAGAATACGGATTGGTCGGAGTCTGTTCGGTCAATCGCAAGCACGGAGCTTCGCCGGCAGAAAGAAAATGCGGGACCCCGCCCCGAAGAACGATCCGGCTCAGACAAGCAGCGCACACCAACTCATTGCTGTGACGGTCAAGACGCGAATGACACGCCGGGCACACCACTACGTCGAGCAGACGGAAAGCCTTGCTGCGCACGATCGGCGGGGCAAATTGGCCCATCAAGAACGCCTGTGTCAGTAGCTCTTTGCCTCCATGCGCTTCGTCTCGGATTGAAAGCAGAACCTCTTTGCCGTGATCTTGTTCGTCGCATAAGACATCGCCTTGAAATCCGCTGATAATCGCGCGGGGAGAATCCCGATAGACCGAAGACACATCAGGCCGGATACTTCCCCACTCCAACGCAGCTTCCGATTTTCCGTTTCTCTGGATTCTCAGTCGGGGTCGGTCTTCATGCGCCGGGATGTACCATCCCGAGAACCGAGTGACGGTCGTCATTTGCGAGCTTGGAGGAGTCTCCAGGTTGAATTTTGAGGTCATACGGGCAATGGTCCACACATCCAAGATTCAACGAATATTTCCTCATATGCCCGCACCATCGCCTCAAAGTCACTGCAAAGCGTGAGCACTGCGGCACTCTTCCCTGCCATACGTGTCCGCAGTTCACTATCGGCGATCAATCGGTCAAGATTTCTGGCGAGCCCGGAAACGTCACCGGCCTCATAAAACAGCGCGTTCGTTTCCTCCCAGACCTGTTCGCGAATACCGAATACCGGCGTCGTCACAATCGGCAAGCCGTACGCCATTGCCTCAAGAATCACACGCGGGTAGCTTTCCAGTCGCGACGTGCAGATGAACACATCGGCAGCACGATAATATCGCGACGTCTCAGGCGTTTCGGGTATGATGTGAACCTTCGCGCGCAAATAACGCGGAAGACGATCCACGAGATGATGCAGTTCCCGGCTGTATTGGCCCGGCCGATCCCCCACGATGTAGCATTGGACCCGTTGCTGTGCCGCTGCCTGTAACCCGTTCAGCGCTTGGATAAGATCTTGTTGCCCTTTCCTCTCGCACACCGTTCCCAGCAATAGAAGCACGACGTCTTCTTCCTTGACATCGAGACAAGCCCGTGCCGCCGGTTTCGATAACGCAGCTCGCTGTGAATCGATCCAGCCTCGATCCAGCCCATTGTGAATCACCGTAAAGTTGTGCCGTGTGTTCAGAGGCAGGTAGGCATCGCGGCTGGCGTCCGAGACAAAGACGACGCGATAAGGATAGCGAAAAGAGCGCAATGCCCGTTCAACCACACCTTCGGGAAGATAGTCGAAATACGTGTCCCAACGTTCGCTTTCTCGCGGGTTCCAGATAGATGGCAGATTAACTTCTGCCGCTGCATCAATAGCATAGAAGCTCTGTAGCGTATTCCCATACACGACTTCTGCGCCCAAATCGAGACACCGCCGAGCGAAACGCCTCACGGTCGCGTCATACTCCTCGAGGTTCGTCACGCCCCACAGGGGATGCCGGTCTATCACAACAGAAATCCCTTGCTCCTCATACAGCCGACGGAGCGGTCCATCTTCAGGGCTGAAGACCGTAGGGCGTAATACGTTTCGTTTCATCAGCTCCCGTGTCAGCTCGTATTGACTATAGGGAGCTCCTTCCCAGTTGAGGTTGTTTGCAACCATCACAGCCGGAATCCGTCGTCCCCGCCGATGAGCGAGTCGACGAGGAACGATCTGAAACGAATCGCCCGTAAGCGAAAGATACGGGCTATACCAGAGATCCTTGCGGTCACGATAGCTTGCCTTAAAGGCAGCCACCTCCGCAGGGTCATCTCGAAAACCTCGGGAATATCCTTCGTAGTGAATCAATTCCGCTTCCGGACAGTAGACGCAACGAAACCCGCGATCCACCAATCGATAGCAATAATCGACATCGTTGTAGGCAACAGCAAAATCCTTTTCGTTGAAGCCTCCCATATCGAGAAACCGCTTGCGCGAGGTCAGCAAGCAGGCGGCGGTCACGGCAGAATAATTGCGGGACACCGACAAGTATGCGAGGTAGCCATGCTCGTTCGCTGGAACCAGTTTGAACGCTGGTCCGGCCAGCCCGTGATACATTCCATGGATAATACCGGCATGCTGGATTCGGCCATCCGGGAACGTCAATTTTGCTCCGACAGCACCGACTCCTTTGAGTCCTGCGTATCCGACCATCTGGCTCAACCAACGAGACGACCGCACTTCCGTGTCGTCGTTGAGGAACAGCAGATAATCCGTACGGATCTCGGACACCGCGCGGTTATTAATTGCGGCAAAATTGAATCGGTCCGCTGGGTTTGGGATGCGGAGCACCCGGTGAGGAAGAGATCTCAGATAGTTCAGGGTCTCAGGATCATCGCTCTCATTGTCGATGATGACGATCTCATAGTGCTTGTAGCTCGTTTGCTTTAGTGATTCAATGCAGCGACGGAGGATCGCCGCGTGATTTTTTGTCGGAATGAGAATAGTGACCGAGGGCCCTACGTCTGGAAAGTTCAGCCGGAAGATCCCCAGATTGTCACGAACGGCGAATTCCGGTCGTTCCACGGTTGCATTGATCGCTCTCCTCCTGCAGGCATCTTCAACCGCACGACGGCCTGCTTCGAAACTTTCCGGTTTGGCCTTGCCGCTAGAGGCCGTTGACCCCGGCAATGATCGCCAGTGATACAAGACCTTGGGAATATGCCCGATGTCCCGTGCAAGTTCAGTGACCCGTAACGCCAGGTCATAATCCTGTGCTCCCTCAAATCCCTTCCGCATCCCACCAACCTTTTCGAACAGCGCCCGACGCACAATAAACAGATGGCTCATGTACATGTAAGAAAGGAGCAGCTCGGGAGACCAGTCGGGCTTGAATTGAGGAGCATAGCGGCGATTCTCCACGTCGATTTTGTCGTCATCCGAATAAAGAACATCCGTCTCGGGACGACTGCGGAGGAACAACACGGTCTCCGCCAGCGCATCGGGGCTCAGCTCATCGTCATGATCCAAAAGGAGCAAAAATTCCCCTTCGGCCATTGTGGCCGCCATATTCGTCGCGAGGCTGATATTGTGACTCCGTTCCAGACGCGACAATTTTATCCTGCTGTCTCGGGCAGCCCAGTCCTGCAGCAGTTGGGCGACCGCGGGATCACATCCTCCGTCGTCAACAACGCACAGTTCCCAGCGCTGATAGATCTGCTTGCTCACGGAGATCAAAGCCTTTTCTAGAAATCTCAGTGGTGGGTCGTGGACGGGCATGAGGATCGATATTTTAGGATCCGAAATACCAGACTGTCCGAGTTGCTCGTGCAGCGCCAAGTTGGTGCGGGGCGACCAGGAATTGGCCTCAAGCCACGCCGCGTAAGGATCGAGCGAACGCTCTAGCTTCTTGGCCTTTCGATTCCCGGCCTGAGTGGTGATTTTGAACCTCCACACCGCCTTCTGCATCAAACAGGCGATCTCCGTCACGCGCGGGAACCGACCGTGCCGCTTTCTCCAGGACATGCCTTGGACGAGGGCGAACCACAGGAAGTTCATGCATTGCATCGTCCGGCTCATCGTTGATGCTCGTCCCTTTTATCATCCGCCATCCGAGGCTCCCTGAAGCACTTCAAGAAAGTTCCCGCAGCCCTGAGCGGTCGAGTAATCTTCCACGATCGTGAGTTGAGTATTAAATGGATCGCGCGATGCAAGCCAGCAACCTCTTCCTGAAGTCCGGCAATCCGACCTCGGAACTGATCGCACTGATATTGCAACTGTTTAATGGCCGGATCCGATTCCCCGAACTGCTCCAGTAATCCGGTCGATAGGGGCGGTAAGGTGCCGTCCGACGCCACAGCAACCCAGTAGACCGGGCGGAACAGGCCGGAAACGGACTGGAGATCCGATGAACCTGCCCGATAATGATGCCGCTGATCGGCCGAAGGTCCCTCGAACGATATCATCGAGGCATACAGCACGCGCTGGCCCAAGAAAGCGCAATTCGTAAAATGCCGGCGTAGCAAAGCTTCGAATTCATGGGCATAGAGTTCTTTGACGTGAAACGCATTCTCGTGTACGGGCTGTTCTGTGTACTCTCTCTTGTCAGGGCTGGACATCACCATGAGCCCGTCGGGGCGGAGAACTCGCTTGATCTCAGCCAACATCTTTTCGTGCTCGGCATGATGCTCAATCGTCTCGAAGCTGACAATCATGTCGACGCTCGCGCGATCGAGCGGAATGTTGGTACAATCTCCAACTCGAAATTCCAGATTCGGCTTTCGATACTTGGCACTGGCATGCGCGACCGCGTCCACGGAAATATCGACTCCGACGACATGCGCAGCGATGTCCGCAAGCATTGAAGACCCATACCCTTCACCACAAGCGATATCGAGCACAGTCTTTCCCCGCGCCAAATCGCGAGCAACCGCGTACCGATGCAGATGCTCGAGGGCAATGGTCCCTTGCATCTCCGGCAAGAATCGCTCGCCGTCCGCCTCGAGCGGTGCAATGTCATCCAGATGGTCGTGCGCTCCGCTCATGATCTTTCCTGAGAAACCGTCGCGATGAGTGCGATCCCGGCCGGGTAGTGATATGAGATCATCTGACATGCGTCAAACCCGGCTTCCAGCACGCTGCACCACAGATTGGCTCCAAATTCTGTATGCACGATCATCGATGCGTCGGCGCACCCCTGGCTGCCATGCCTGATTACCGGCATTCCTTTTCTCGTCCTTGTCAAGCGTCCGAGAACAATGGGCACGGTGAAACAACATGCTCCGCCAGGCCGGAGCACACGGCGGCACTCGCCCAAGGCCTGCCACGGGTCGGTCACGTGCTCGAGTGTGTCCGAATGCACGACCATATCGAAACTGGCTGCGCCAAATGGCAGTGCCATCATGTCATAGTCGGGATAGCGGACAATTCGATGTTTCGGCATGCGGGACAGAATGGATGTGAGCGATCCGGCTTCATTGATCTCCAGCACATCGCAACTGAGCGCGTCTGCTCCCCCGACCCATTCACTCAATGTGGCAGAGGAACGAGCGTGTCGAACAATAGCGGTAGCTAGTGCAATCGACCGAACATTTGAACCACATTTCGTGCAACAGGTACCCTGTTGGATGTTGATGTACCGAGCCTCTTCAGATGAGAGCTCCCACGCCGAGATCAGCTCCGCCCACAGCACGTCGTGATGCGAGAACTCCTGCCCGCTACACACACTACAAGGCAGGAGACGGGGTTGGGGTTTCATCTTGGCAATCTTGCTGGAGAATGTATGCATGTATCAGTTCGACGCCCACGAATCCGAAACAATGCTCTTTCGGCATGCTTTCGAACACCACGGCGTCGTTCACCCAATGATGTGAGACTTGATACGCTTGCGTCCCTTCGGCCAGGGCCACACTTATCGAGTAGCTTCCTTTCCCGAGCATCGGCATGATGAATTCGAATTCCGTGAGGAATCTCGTTCCTGGCGGAATACTCAGCGTGGTCTGCGGACGTATGAGATTCGTGTTCTGTCCGAACAGGATTTGTCCGAACCGGTCGCGCACCAAAAATCCCACCAGTGGGCTGAAGAGTTGAACCGCTGTCTTGCACCGCACAGACAGACGCAACCGCTCCCGCTGAGTCACGCATGAAATGATACCGCCCTGGGCGTCAGTCAAGGAGACTTGCTCGATAACGGCTTTGCTATCCCCCAGTTTGTGTCGACCGTTTAAATGACCGATGGACATGCCCTCATTGTTGGAAAGCGAGCCCAGAGAGCCGGTCAGATCGGAGCTCCGATCTATGGAGGACTCGCGGTCGTCCGGTACAGCGTGTATTGCATAGAGATGTCGCAGGTAGTAATCGCACACCTGCTTGGCTTCCCCGATCCGGAGAGCCCGTCCTTGGTCGAGCAATAGCGCTTTTCGGCACAGAGTGAGAACCGCGGTGGTATCGTGGCTGACCAATACTACCGTCCCATGGTCCATGAATTTTCTCAGGAACCGCATGCACTTTTGCACGAAGAATGCATCCCCGACGGCCAACGCTTCATCGATGAGCAGAATGTCGGCTTTGACGTGCGCGATAATGGCAAATGCGAGCCGGACGAACATGCCGCTCGAATATGTTTTCACGGGATGAGTGATATAAGGCCCGATGTCAGCAAAAGATGCGATGTCGTCGAACCGCTCGTCGATCTCCGACTCTGAGAGCCCGAAGAGCCCCGCATTGATATACACGTTCTCTCGCCCGGTGAATTCGGGGTGGAAACCGGCTCCAAGTTCCAGAAGCGCGGCGACGCGTCCTTTGACCCATACCGTTCCCTTCGCAGGGGTCACGATCCCGCTTATGATTTGGAGCAATGTCGACTTACCGGATCCGTTACGCCCTATTATTCCCAGTGTCTCGCCCCTTTTGATTTCTAATGAAACATCATCCAATGCAACGTGCTCGCGATAGTAGTTCTCATGACACTTTCCTAGAGAATGGTGAACGAGAGGACGTAACCATTGCTTCACCCGCTCCACCGGTCCCCGGTAAAGTCGGTACGTTTTCGTGATTCCTTGTAGACGGATGGCGCATTCAGACGACATCAGCAAACGCTTTCCTTGTTCTTTGAAACCACATCAGGCCGATCCAAGCGAGGAGATATCCCCCTAGGGCATAGATGGCAAGCCCGGCCCAGTTGGGCAGCCGTCCCCAGATAAGGATGTCTTGTGATTGTTGAACCAAGAACGTCAGAGGGTTGAAATAGAGCACCCAACGGTAGTGTTCCGGCACCGCCGAGACCGGATAGAACACCGGAGACAGGAACAGCAACACGGTCGTCGCTGGACCGATCGCCTGACCCACGTCCCGGACAAAGACACCAATCGAGGCCAGTATCCATGAAAATCCCATTGTACCCAGCGCTAAGGGAACCAGCACCAAAGGGAAGCACACCACCGTCCATGGAATATGGCCATACGCGAATCCATAAAGTAAAACTAGCACTGCCACACTCGCTATCGCGTGAAACACTGCGGCACACAGTGACGTCCAGGGAAGAATCTCCAATGGGAACACTACTCTCTTCACATAGGTGACGTTGTTCAAGATGAGATAAGGGGCGCGGTGGAAGGATTCGGATAGAAATGAAAACACAATCAGTCCCGCAAATAGCTGCATACTGAAGTCCACTGGACCTCCGACGGATGTCTCAAACCGAGACCCAAATACTTCATGAAAGACCAGCGCATAGACGGTCAGCATGATGAACGGGTGCAGAAATGCCCACAGCACTCCGATAGCGGAACCTCGATACCGACTGATCACTTCCCGCCTGGCAAGTCGCCAGATTAAGCTATGGTGACTCATCAAAGTCCCCAGCACCATCCATGGAGACACAATTTGATGCTGACCAACCACAGCTTCAGTTTCTCTTGAATTCAATGCCAACCCTGAGGGAAAAGCAGTCGATCAAAAGTCGCGGCGGCTGAATATTAGGCAAGCTCCCGTTATGAGCAGCGCCGCATACGTTAGCCCATATGCTGATGCGAGAAAGAGGTAATCGAAACCCACAGGGATGCCGACCGCCGCCTGCCCCTTAATGTTGAGCATTTCCAAGTTCGGAAATAAATAGTACAACGCCGTAGTAAAACTCTTGGCAGCATGACTACCACTCTTCTGCGCCAAACCCCTCAAATCCACCGTCGCGTGTCCTACCAGGTAAAAGCCCAGTGTCAAGATCGCACTCAGCAGGGATGAGCTGAACGTAGAAAAGAACAGTGCAACGGCTGTCACCACGAGCAGCTCCACAAAAATCAATTGAAGGGACTGGAAGAGCGACAACGTAAGAGGCATGCGATATAACCACACGGTCCCCAGGAACAACACGAGCATAATGACCATATTAATGCAAAGTGTCAGCGCAAGACCGGCGTATTTGCCGAGGATGAATGAGACACGGCTGATTGGTCTTGCCATAATCGTATAGATAGTTCGGCGTTCGATCTCTTTGTTAACTAGGCTTATTCCAACAAAAATGGCGATGATCACGCCTATCAAATTGATCGCCCCTAGTCCCATGTCGGCAATCATTTTATGGTGTTCGGTAATGGTCAGATCAGCCAGCACAACGGACAGACCGATGAGAAGCCCTGCAAAAAGAAGTAAGTTGTAGAGGATCTTGTCTCGCAAGCTTTCCCGGAAAGTATTGAACGCAACGACGCCGATCGGCTTCATATTATTTCACCCTCCCCGTGAGCAGATCAGACGGGGTATCAGGGGCACCTTCTGCCTCTTGGAAGAAGAGATCCTCTAACGATCCTCTTTGAGGGGTAATCGATATGATCCTTCCCCCGAGACGCTTTATCTCCACCAGCGTTTGATCGACGACTTCGGCGTTCGGCAAGACGACTAAACTTTGCCGTCCCCGCTTCACGATCCTTTTGGCAAGATTCCGAATCACCAGACTCTCTTCTACCTGTGAATCCTGACACACCACTTCAACAGAACTCGTATGCCCCTTTTCCATGAAATCTTCAACACGGCCGCTGGCCAGCAATTTACCTTTCATCACAATACCAATTCGATCACAAATCATTTCCACATCCGGCAGGATATGTGTGCTGAAGAATATAGTCTTCCCCTGATCACGAAGATTCAGGATGAGATCGCGGACTTGTTTACGGCCGACGGGGTCCAAACCCGTCATCGGCTCGTCCAGAATAACGAGCTCCGGATCGTGGATGAGCGCCTGCGCGAGTCCTATTCGTTGAAGCATTCCTTTTGAATACTTCCGCAACTGGCGGGTTCTTGCTTCGGTCAGCCCGACTAAACTAAGAAGCGACGTAATTCGTGGCTCAACATTGCTTCTACTTACTCCCGATAGTTCGCCGTAGAATCCAAGGAACTCTTCTGCCGTAAGATAATCATAGAAATATGGCGATTCGGGAAGAAATCCGATCCGCCTGCGAGTTTCGACATCCCCCGCCGGCTTTCCTAACAGCATTGCGGTCCCCCCCGTGGGACGCACGAGGCCCATCAGTATTTTGAGAGTCGTTGTTTTCCCCGCTCCATTGGGACCCAAAAATCCAAAAATCTCTCCCCGCCCGACTCGCAATGAGAGCCCTGACAGTGCCACAAAAGGCGGACGGCCTGGCCATCCAGAGGCATAAGTCTTACTCAACTTTTCAATTACTACGGCATCCATAATTAATACCTCGATCAATACTGAGTAATCGCATGGTCAGGTTGCCTCGCCGGACACCGCCCGCTCCGCCGGTAAGCGGCACATATTGCTTTTGTTGTGAATGCGAAGCCGCTCTCGACGCGATGAGACACTGACCGACCCTGTAAGGGAGTCGATCTGATATTCGCCGCCAAGCGGATCCTTCGGAAGCTGCAGGACGAAGCCGCGCAATAGTAAATCATCGAGCTTCGACGGAAACCTCCCGAAGCGGTCGCGGTAATGCCACACCTCTTCTTCAAGCGTGCGTAGGTCACGGTCCTGCAATATCTCTTTGATTCGGATGGCCAAAGCTTCTCGAACCCGGTCGTCCTGCACACTGCGGGAAAAACGCTCGAGAAATTCAAGGGCGGCAGCAGGATCACCGCTTTCTACTGTCATACGGGCTGCGAGTTTAGCAACATACGCGGGTGAGCCGGGAACTTGAGCGGCTCGCTGTAAATATTTCCCGGCAAGGACTGGATTACATTGCTCATAATATGAAATGTAGCCCGCCAGGAAGGGGAGCTGCCAGACTTCGGGATTGTTGCGCATTCCCTTCTCGAGAATCGCAATACCCTGCTCGTGACGCCCGACGAGGACACCGAGAAACATGCCCGTAGCATGATAGGCCGCGACAAATCGCGGATCCAGATCAGTCACGACATCGACTGCGTGATACGTCCACGTATACCCCAATGCCGTATCCCGCGATGCACCAATATGTTGAACGGCCTGAAGCCAGATGAAGTCGGCCATGATCTCCCGGTATCCAAAGAGAACCCAACGCAAATACTCTCCCTTCGGGAGATAAGCCAGTTCTTCGGCCCGAGCGTAGGCATTTCGTTGTTTGTCAAGCGTTGACAAAAGGCCAGCCGAAGCAACGAAAAGGATGGCACTGACAACAAGTGAGACGCATATGCGCTGAAGAAAAACAGCTTGACCGGTGTCGTTCATCCTGCGGCCTCTTTTTTCTTCAGCGCGACAAGAATGGGTTCGACATCTACGTCCAAATAAAGCTGTTCGAGCGTATTCTTCTGCCAATGCAGATACTGCGCTTGGCGCGCTTGGATCTCATGCAACTGGTCCTTCACTTCATCGAATTGATCCGATTCGAGCGCCAGTCTTGCCAGAAGGGCTCTCGCAGGGAGAAAATTTGGCTCCATGGTTTCGACTTCTCGTGCACGACGTTCCGCTTCGTCTCTCTCACCAAGCAACCACTGAACTCTTGCGCGCTCGTATCGATAAAGAGCCGAATATGGCATCAGACGAATCGCACGGTCATAAGCCTCAAGCGCACTCCGCATCCTGGCAACTCTCTGTTCCTTAGAAAGAGATCGAGACGGCGCCTTCACCGCAAAGGCGTACAACTGCCCCAAGAGCGCGGGAATTCGACCGTCCAGCGGGTTGAGCCTGCTGGCTTCCTCATACTCCGTCCTGGCGGCATCGAAGGCGTCTTCATCCCCAGTCTTTTCAAAGATTCTGGCATACATTGTAGCTACTGCATGGTGGTAAAGGGCTTTACCGGGATCCCATTCCGCTGCACGCCGATAACCGTCTATTGCCGCTGTCGTCTCTCCTACGGCAGCACGTTCTGATGCCGTTTCGAACAATTTCCAAGCCACCCCCCACCGCAAAGTTTCAGCTACGTATAAGGTCACGACTATCACGACGACTGTTCCCCACAGAGCCCGCGAGCGGACGAGGATTTCTCGAACGGGAGAGGCGGCACCGGTCGAGAGTCGGCTCGCCGATAATAAGAGGCCGGTGCAAAGGAGCAAAAGAATCGCGATGGCTGGCTCTCTCAAATTGGAATCGAGCGCCGCATGGATGAGTATCGCTAAGCAGGCTGCGCTTAGGCCAACGGCAACCCCGCGCTGCCATCGTGTTAATCTTCGATTCAACAATCTTGTTACGTCTCGTCCAGTAAAGAATGCCGTCACCGCGAACACGACAATCGAAGTCGGTCCCATCTCGACACCCATCTGAAGGTATTCGCTATGCGCGGTCTGCGCGGTCTTTCCGTACCTAGCAATCTCTCCCTCTACCGGAAATGCGTACCGTGGGTACATATACTGGTAGAGTCCGAGCCCTATCCCAAATGGACGGTCAACCATTTGCCGAACCGAAGCTCGCCACATCTGCCAACGCGCGTACGAAACCGGATTGTCGTTGTGTTCGACAAGCACACGATCGCGCAGTGGATTTGGAATACTTAATACGGCGATGAGAATTACAACGCCCGCTCCTGCCGCAGCTTTCCATCCCCATCGCATTGTCGCGATGAATAAGGTTGCAAATAGAAATACGACAAGACCTCCGCGTGACCCTGTCAGCACCATCGCGCTCAGTATGGATGCAAGTACACCAACATGAAGGGAACACTCGAAGGTCTGTTTCCACGAGAAGCTCAGCGAGGTGGCGCCTCGGCGTGGTTGATAAACTAACGTGCCCAACACAATGGCCCAGGCGCCCACTAAATACCCAGCCAGGAAATTCGGGTTGAAAAACGTCCCGCTCGGCCTGAACGTGTTCCACACAAACCATTGAACAATCGTCCAGACTGATTCCCCCACCGCAATGAGCACAGCTACAGTCACGAGTGTTTTTATATGGTGCCAAGCGGTGACAAAACTGACAAGCAAATATAGGAAAGTTATATAACTTACAAGTATGAGGAGCCATTGCAGGCTAGGATGGCTATAGGGAGATGCCAGCGTCGCCAGCGTTGCCAAACAAATAAACAGCAATAGCGTGAACTCAATTGGGAGTGTAGGAATGACCAGTCGTCCGGTCTTGATTCCGCTGAAGACAAACACCAGGAGCAACGCGAGCACGAGCAGCCTGATTATGGCCACAGCAAGATGGGTGTTGCCCCCTTCTTGGAGCGGCGCAAAAATCAGTAGCGCGCTGATAAAGCACAGTGGGAGAGAAAAAATTGTTCGTACGGAAACCATGCAGCACGTCGAGACGGGGTGCGAGGCTAGAAATTCTTGTATCAGAAAATGATTATTAGGAAAACATTTTGGCCAATCTTCAAAAACAATGCTAGGCAGCGCAGGTCAATACTGATATTCAGGAAACTTCTAAAGATGAAGATCCGTTTCGAAGTAAAAAAGGGGAGGAACTCATCGTTCCTCCCCCGCATGGTCATCCCTGTTCACTCAACTTAGCTGACCACGTCATCTGGAACTGCTTGAGTCAAGCCTTGCTTGGCGTCGTTGACGGACCAGCCGTCAATCGTCGGATCGTTGTCGATGTTCGCGACTGCCGACGCCGTAAAGCCAACTGCACCGGCAGCCGTGCTTGCAGCTGACGGTACCGACGGAGCTGCATCGGAGGGGTTTGTACAGCCCACCGGAGCTCCGCAGGGGAAGTAATCGGTCCCTGCTGCACCGCTCGAGGCTGCGTTGCCTCCAATTGCGGGGCTGCGATATGTGTACCGGTTGGTCGTTCCAGCTAATGCATAGCCGGTTTCTGAGAAACTTCCGTACCGTCCCTGCTCGCCTAGATACGCCGTTTCTGATACGAAAACCGCTCCGAGGTTGGTCCTGGCCTCTGACTGCCGCGACTTAGCCTGGTAGCGTAGGAAGTTCGGAATGGCGATGGCCGCCAGGATGCCGATGATGGCCACGACGATCATCAACTCGATCAGTGTAAAGCCTTTTTGCCCCTTCAACTGCTTACACATTGCTGCTCCTCCTTGTTGATGGTTCATTTGCTCCCCTGGGTTCTTGCACACAGTCATTTGATAGCCGGCGCTTTGCTTTGTCTGGGAGAGGAAGGTAGCAGTTTCGGTGCCGCAGAGAACGTCGCGAGGCTGGAGCAGACCACATCCATGTTTTCGAACACTTAGAGGTAGCAGTTCTCATGCAGGTGCATCACAACACTCAGAAAGCTACCCAGTTTCGCTATCATCTGCCAATAATTGTCACCTCTCTCGTATATACGCTCTGGTGTTCGAAGTCTGTTATCTATTCAAGAACCTCAATGCGAACGACCAATAGATAGGACAATCGGGACTTTAGATGAGGAGGAAGGAAGGAGGAAGAGGAAGATGTGTTGATGTTGGATGGCAAACACATTGCTCACCTTAATGTTAATGATTCCTTTATCTGTTGAGATACACGCTTGCGCAATTGGATACAGTCATCAAGACCGTTTTTAAATAAATAGAGTGACGCCAATGACAGAAAAATGGGCAGTACTCGACTTGGCGTTATATAAAAAGAAAGTTTGACAACAAATCGCGATGGGTTCTTTTCACGCGACTCATTGGTTCGTTTGGTAAGAGCGGGGTTGAAAAATTCTGTGGTGGTAACGGAAGAATGACATTACGGAGTGACAGTCGGCGAACTTTTCCGATCCGCAATACGCTGTTTTGCCCTGACCACTCTTTCTTCTTCTGCTGGATCGCCCATTCCCAACTCTCGGAACCGTTCCATAAGTTTGATATTGGACGGATCTAACTCCAGAGCATGGAGCCATGCCTCACGTGCGTCAGAGAGTCGCTGTTGCTCGGCATAGATGTCTCCGAGATGCTCATAGATAACCGGATCGTCTCCTACGAGTGCCGCCGCTCGTTTGATTTCCCTTAGTGCCTCTGCAAGCAGCCCCGATTTAAAAAAGGCCCACCCAAGGCTGTCCACGTAGTAACCGTTTTCAGGCTTCAAAGCCACCGCTTGCTTGGTCAGCGAGAGGGCTTGGTCTATCTTGACACCGCGTTCCGCATAACTATACCCGAGATAATTGAGGGCATCCGCGTGATGAGGATCGAGCTTGATCGCTGTTTCCATTACACGCACCACCTCGTCGAACCGATTGAGCTTGTCGTACGCGGTCCCCAAATTGAAATGGAGATCCGCATTTTTCGGATTATGACGAATCCCGTCCTCAAAGGTCTCCACCGATTTTTCGAATTGTTCCTCCTGTAAGTAGGCCAACCCCAACACAATGTACGCTTCCGGCTGCTTGGGGTTCAGCGAGACGGCTCGCCGCAGATGCTCGATCGCTTCCGGGAATTGCTTGAGTCGATAGTACAAGACTCCCACATGGAGGTGACCTTCGTAAAAGGTTGGCTCCAATTGAACGTTAAACAAATACGTCTCGATCGCTTTTTTGGTGTCCTTTGACTCTTCGTACATATAACCGAGGTAATCTCTAACCTTCAATTCGGCAGGGCGCGATTTAAGGATGAGCGTCAGCCGCTCGATCGCCTTTGCGTATTCTTTCTGCTCGCCATACAGCAGTGCCATACGGAGCTGGGCGTCGAGATCCGAGGGATCTTCTTCAAGAAGAGCATCGAGTTCGGCCATTGCACCTTTGTAATCTCTGGATTCGACGTACAAACGTATCAAATGGTGCCTGATGTCTCGATTCTGAGGATTCACGCCGTTGAGATATCTTTTGAGTACGGCGATGGCACGATCCCTTTCCTGCCGCGATTCGTAAATCGAGGTTAGCGCCATATAGGCCGGCTCGAAAGACGGATTGACTGCTATAGCCCGTTCAAAGCTCGTAGCGGCTTCATCGGATTTTCCCGATTCGAGTAAGACGCGGCCCATATGATAGTGACCCGCGGCGGAGTCCGGCGATCGCACCAGTCCCGCTCGCATGGATTGCTCCGCCTCTGCTGTCCGTTTCAAGTTTAGAAGCAATAGTCCCTTAGCAAAGTACGGGTCTCCCACGTCCGGCTCCTGCGCAATGGCCTTGTCGAGAAGGGCAACGGCTCGCTCGCCCTGACCTGCACTGGCAAAAATTCCGGCCATTTGCGTCAACACATGAACGTCCTGATTGGGACCTTCCGCCGCTTCTTCCGCATACCGAAGCGCGTTGGGTGTATCGCCGAGCGAAAAATACAGCCCCGCAAGTCTGGCCTTCACCGAGTGAGACGACGGGTCGGTTTTCAGAGCAGCCTGATATTCTTTCAGGGCTGTTTCGGTATCCTGCGATAGTTCCGCTTGATATCCCAGCATGAAGTGATACGCGGCCGCAGAGTCGGGCGGACGTGTCGTTGGAGCCGGTTTATCAACGGCCGGAATGGCAATCTGATTGGCGGAGATTTTGTGCGGAGTCGCGCATGCGGTGAGCACGAAAACGGCGCAACTCGAAACAATCAGCGCGACGCTTCGGCACTTCCCAGGTTTGAGAACCAGAGGGGACAAGCGCGCATTCGGCTGCATGACGAAAGCGTGACGGTGTGACACTGGTAGAGATTATACGAAGGCCATTGGACGGGGTCAAACGACTTCACGATTGTCCAGACTCTCAAATTTGGCAAATCGATCATGGAAAAACAGCTCTTTCTTGCCGATCGGACCGTTTCGATGTTTGCTGACCAGAATATCAGCGATGCCCTTTCGTTCCGTTTCCGGCGTATAGACCTCTTCTCTGTAGATAAACATCACCACGTCGGCATCCTGCTCGATCGCTCCACTTTCCCGTAAATCGGCCAACATTGGAATAGGCGGTTTACGGGCTTCCACCGCTCTACTCAACTGTGAGAGCGCAACGACCGGGACGTTCAGTTCTTTCGCTAACGCCTTCAACGAGCGGGAGATATCCGAGATCTCTTGCTGACGCGATTCTGCATCGCTTCGGCCTTGCATCAATTGCAGATAATCCACGATCAGCAGATCCAGTCCCCGCTCGGCCTTGAGCCGACGAGCTTTACCGCGCATCTGTTGGACGGTGATCCCGCCCGTATCGTCGATGTAAATGGGCGCTTGTTCTAATCGCCCCGCCGCTTCGGCCAATCGCCACCAATCCTCCTTTTGAAGTTTACCGGTTCGCAGCGCATGCGAATCCACTCTGGCTTCGGAACTCAGCATGCGGAGTACGATCTGCGGTTTCGACATTTCGAGACTAAAGATACCGACGGATGTTCCGGAATGGAGCGCCGCGTGCGCCGCCATTCCCAACACCAGGCTCGTCTTGCCCATGCTCGGCCGACCGGCAATGACGACCAAGTCAGACGCTTGCAGACCGGCCGTCAAGTCATCCAGATCATAGAACCCCGTGGGAACCCCCGTAACATGTTCTTTGCGTTTCGAGAGCTTGTCGACGAGATCGAGACTCTCCTTAATGATATGGTTGATGGGGCTGAACGAACGATCGAGCTTTCCCTGTGCAATACTGAAGACCGACCGTTCGGCAAAATCGAGCAATTCATCGATCTGAGTACTGCCTTCGTACCCTCGCGTCAACACTTCAGTGGAGGTTTGGATCAGTTCTCGCAGCAGCGCCTTGTCTCTGACGATCTTGCTGTGATAGCGAATGTTCGCTGAACTCGGAACGCTTTGGACCAGTTCGGCCAGATACGCCGCTCCGCCAACAGCTTCCAGTTCGCCCTGCGTCTTCAATCGTTCGGTCAACGTAATTTGATCGATAACTTCTCCGACCTCCGAAAGCTCCAACATGGCGCGATAGATCTTCCGATGCGCCGTACGATAGAAATCCTCTTCGACGACCAACTCCATAGCCTTTGCCATAGACTGATTGTCGAGCAGTACAGCGCCCAATACCGACTGTTCTGCTTCCAGATTTTGAGGCGGCAATTTGGGTTGGGACAGATCAATGCCGGGCATGGATTTCATGACTTACCCTTCGCGCGCGGATGGTCGCCCGTCTTGAGCAGCATTCCTACATTCATCTTCTTCCGTGGAAACCGACGTGATCGACCGTTTCCACGGGGATCGACCGGTGAACAAATAGGTCCGATGACCGTCACTTCATCCCTGGTGTGACCCGGCATTCCGACCACAACGACCATGCCGGCGCGCTGACCTTGTCCGGTGATAATCGCGTTGTCGATCAAGGAATCATCGCGGCCCGTGAGTGCCTGTTGCGCAACACGCCGTGAACCTTGGCGCAATCGAGCGGCGATCTCGCTCACGAGGCGTATCGTACGACGGGAACCGACCACCAGATAATCCAGGTGAGGAGAAACGTGGGCGCCATCCGGAAACTTCAATGCACGAAACAGGCGATCCACATCGAGCGCAAAGCCGGTGGACGGCAGAGCTCGTCCGAATCGTCCGATCAAATGATCATACCGCCCTCCCCCTCCCAGTTCCGATCCCACTCCCGGAGCGAACACGTCGAACACCACTCCGTCGTAGTAGTCGAATCCTCGGAACTCTCCAAGGTCCAGGAGCAAGGATTCCCGATGTCCCGCCGAACAGAGCGACTGGTACACCTCTGACAATCGTTCAAGCGGACCAGTCAACGCCGGCTCACCTGCCGCCAATTTCTTTCCACGATGCAGTACTTCTTCTCGCCCCGACAGTTCCGGTGCTTCACAGATCGCCCGCGCAGCCGATTTCGCGACACGCTCCCCGGTCAAGATCTCTTCAAGACGGGGAAGGTCTTTTCGTGCCGCCGCCTGTTCGGCCCGCCTCTGTCCTTGAGGCGACAACCCCGACCGAGCCATCAAGGCCCTCATAAATCCCACATGCCCGATCGCAATCGTAAAGGCGGGAAGTCCGATGGCGTGGAGACATTCGATCAGCATCGTCAACACTTCGCTGTCGGCAGCCGCATCCGCGACCCCGATAAGTTCTGCGCCGACCTGGAAGATTTCCCGTCCACGTCCCGCATGCTCGGGCTCGTAGCGGAACACGGATGTGCAATACGACAGCCGCTGAGGAATTTCCATACCGAGCAATCCCATGGCCACCGTTCTTGCGACTTGAGCCGTGGCGTCTGGACGCAGCAGCAAAGTCCGGCCTGTTGTCCGATCAACAAACTGGTAGCAGGTTTCAAGTAGTTCAGCTTCGAGACCGGGCGCCAAGACGTCCAGATACTCGAATGTGGGAAGAATGATTTCGTCGTATCCCCAGCGCGCGAGCTGTGCCAGCAACTTCGATTCAAGGCTTCGAACTTGTTTGGCGGCATGAGGCAGGATGGTCGCCATCCCTACCGGAATCAGTGAACGGTCCTGTGACGACGACCCCTGCGCCGCGGGGCGAGACTTCGGAGACGCAGTATCCATAGAGAAAACCGAGGCAGAGCGGGACGGTTTAGGCTTGAAACTTCAGGATAGCACCGCCACTTTCACCGACAAAATATCCTGGCTCGACTTAATGGTATTCAACACGCCGACCGGAAACGCCTGATCAGATCCGATGATGAGTAATGCATTCCCTCCGCGCCGTTCCAAGGCACACTGCATGCGGACGATATTGATCTGACTGTCCCCCAGCACTTTTCCTACCATGCCGATGACCCCGGGACGGTCGATATTCTGAATCAGGAGAAGATTTCCTTCCGGCACCATTTCAACTTTAAACTGATCGATTTCGATCACCCGAGCATCCTTCTTGTTATACAGCGTGCCCGCAACTTGATGAGATTGCTTGCCGGCCTTGACGCGCACACGAATCACGCTCGTGAAGTCTCCGACGTCCGAACTTTTGACTTCTTTGACTTCGATGCCACGTTCCCTGGCAACGATCGGCGCATTCACATAGTTGACGGGCGCCTCCATAATTGGTGTGAGGAGCCCTTTCAGGACGGCGATCGTCAGTGGAGCGACCGATAAGCCGGCCACTTCACCGCTGTATTCGACCGTCACCGATTCCAATCCTCCTTCGCAGAGCTGGGTTTGCAACTTACCCAGTTGCTCGCCGAGCGAAAGATACGGCTGCAGCCTCGGCAACAACTCCGGCGAGACGGAAGGAATGTTCACCGCGCCACGCGCGATCCCTTTCGTGAAATAATCGACAACTTGCTCCGCGATACCGACCGCCACATTTTCCTGCGCCTCGGTCGTTTGGGCCCCGATGTGCGGTGTACAAATAAAGTTGTCCAATGCCAGCAGCATGTGATCGGCTTTCACCGGTTCGTCTTCGAAGACATCGAACGCCGCCGCAGCCACTCGCTTGCTCTTCAATGCCTCGAAGAGATCGCCTTCGTGAATGATCCCGCCTCGTGCGCAATTCACAATCATCACACCAGGCTTCATGGCCGCAATCGCCTGTGCATTGATCAGCCCTTTCGTTTCGGGCGTGAGGGGCGTATGTACCGAAATGATGTCGGCTCGCCGAAACAGCTCGGAAAGCTCCACCATTTCAACGCCCATCTTCTCCGCTCGGTCGGCGGCCAGATATGGATCGTAGGCGATCACCCGCATTCCGATTCCCTGAGCGAGTTTCGTCAAGTGACTTCCGATCTGACCGACGCCGACGATGCCGAGCGTTTTGTTGTAGAGCTCGACTCCCATGAACTTGTCTTTTTCCCACTTGCCGGATTTGACGGAGGCCGTCGCTTGCGGAATGCGTCGACTCATGGCGCAGATCATGGACATCGTATGCTCCGCCGTCGTGACCGTATTGCCGCCCGGCGTATTCATGACGACAATGCCACGGCGAGTCGCGGCGGGCGTATCAACATTGTCGAGCCCGGATCCGGCCCGGCCGACGACTTTCAGTTTCTCAGCGGCGGCAATGAGTTCCTCGGTCACCTTCGTGCCCGAACGCACAATCAACCCATCGGCATCTTTGATTTCCTTGAATAGCTCCTCCTTCGGCATTTTCGATTTCACCACTACGGTGAAGCCGGCCTTCTCAAGGAGTTCGACGCCCTGCTTCGACAAACTGTCGCTGACGAGGATTTTCATGGAGCCGCCTATTTCGCCATTAAGATTTCTTGTGCCTTCGCGACACCGCTTCCCAATTTGATGGGATGGCCCAGTCCCTTCAACACCATCTCCGTGGCGGCGACAGCCGTGATCACATCGAAGCGATCCATGTAGCCCATGTGGGAGAGCCGGAAGATCTTCCCTTTTAAATGATCTTGGCCACCGGCCGCCGTAATGCCGTACTGCACCCTTAGATTCTTGTAGACCGCCTGCCCGTCGATTCCTTGCGGGGCCGAAACCGCCGTCAATGCGTCGCTCGGAGACTCCTTCGGAAACAACGCCAATCCGGCCGCCTGCATTCCCTCACGCATGGCTCTGGCCAAACTCGTCTGCCGGGCAAAGACGGCGTCAAGGCCTTCGGCCTTGAGCATTCTTAAGACCTCCTGCAGACCAATGATGAGCGAAACTGCCGGCGTATAGGCCGTTTGGTTCTTTTGCTGGTTCTCCCGCTCTTTCTTCAGATTGAAGTAAAAGGACGCGTTCTTGGCCTTTTCGACCAACTGCCAAGCCTTCTCGCTGACACTGACAAAGGCCAGACCCGGCGGCAGCATAAGGGCCTTCTGTGAGCCGGTCACCACGACATCGATGCCCCATTCATCGGTCCTAATATCGAACACGCCGAGCGCAGTAATGGCGTCCACCACCAAAATGGTGTCGGCGTAACCTTTAACGATCTGAGCCAGTGCCTTGACGTCGTGGGCGACTCCGGTCGACGTCTCGCTCGCCTGCACATACACCGCTTTAATGGAGGGATCCTTCTTCAACGCATCGGCGACCGTCTGCGGATCGACGGCCCGTCCCCATTCGACCTTGATTTCGTGGACTTGGGCCCCGAACGACTTACAGAGCTTTCCCCATCGTTCTCCGAACTTACCGCCATTAACGGTCAATGCCTTGTCCCCAGGAGAGAGAAAGTTCGACACGGAACTTTCCATACCACCGGTCCCCGAGGCCGCGAGCATGAGCACGTCGTTCCCGGTTTGGAAAAGCCACTTGAGCCCGTCTCGGACTTCCGCAAAGAGCTTGTCGAACTCCGGCGCCCGGTGATGGATGATCGGCCGCGCCATCGACAAGAGTACCTCGGGCGGCACAGGCGTCGGACCAGGAGCCAGTAAATAGCGCTTAATCATTGACGAATCCTCCTGGGATGGGGAAGCAGCGCACAGCTCGAATGGGGAAGTCGGACGATACCATTGCCTTCAGAAGAGTGTCAAGGCAACCATGTTTGGTTCGGCCTCATATCGCGTCATCCTTTCGCCTCGACTGACCAAGAACTTTCCCCGAATGTCGCCTTGGATTTGTCGCATGCCCGTCTCCCGCAAAAGATGGGTGATATCCCGCCAGGCGATTTCTTGACAAGATTTGCTCAGATCGATACCCTTAGCTTCTATGAAGGACCAAGCCTCTTCACACGTCCGCTTTTTCCTCGCCCCGCTCCATGGAATTCTTTCCATCCTGAGTCTGCTTGCAGGGATGGGGATTTCCTCTTTCACTGTTGCTGTCCATGCTGGCTCTCTGCCTGCAACGGAGGAACTTTCCCCGGCGACCGTACCGGAAGGACCTAATGTTACTGAAGATGATGGGTTGGATATCAATCTGACGCCGGTGGAGACCGACGTGCCGGTGAATGATCAAGCAGGGGGAAGCGTAGAGAATAGCAGTCTTGTTCCCCGCGCAGAAGACCTGATGAATCCGAATCCTTCACGAACCTCGCCGACGGCTCGCTTCACCGATTCGTTAAATCCCCCCGCTGAGGTCCAACAAGGAGCGGAAACACCGACCGCGATCGAACAAGTCACCTCCTATAATGTGCCGATTGTCCTGGATTCGTCGGTTCAATCCCACATTCGTTATTTCAATACGTCGATTCGGAATCGCTTCGAACAATGGTTGTTGCGCCTCAGCCGTTATCGGCCTTTGGTGGAAAATATCTTCGCCGAATTCCACCTACCCAGTGATCTCGTGTATCTTTCTCTCGTCGAAAGCGGCTTCAATCCCTATGCTTATTCGCGAGCGAAGGCCACCGGTCCCTGGCAGTTCATGAAAGGCACTGCCAAAGTGTACGGGCTCCGCGTTGATTCGTACGTCGACGAGCGGCGCGATCCGATTAAATCGACCGTAGCGGCGGCCCGATATCTTCGAGATCTTTACGATATGTTCGGCACTTGGCCTCTGGCCATGGCGGCGTACAATGCCGGAGAGGGCAAAGTTATGCGCGCCCTCCAAAAAGCACAAGCGGAAAGCTTTTCCGATATTTCGAAAACCAAGCTGATCAGGCGGGAAACCAAGGAATACGTCCCGCGCTTCATGGCCGCCACCATCATAGCAAAGAATCCCGATCGCTACGGGTTCGTCCAGGAGGCGGGAGACCCTCACCAGTTCGAAGAAGTCGTCGTCAACAAGCCCTTGCACTTCCGCGCAATCGCCAATCTCTCAGGGATTCCTTACGAACAGCTTCGTCTTCTGAATCCGGAACTACGGCGCGATGCCACGCCTCCGGGAGGAGAACACTATCACCTCAAAGTTCCCGTCGGTTTCAAGTCCAAACTGGAGCAGGTGCTCGATCGTATCCCAAGTTACAAGTTTCCGGTCCTGTCTGCGAAGCCGCAGTTCGCATCTACCAATAGTTCCCGCTGGTATAAGGTCCGGGTAGGAGATACGTTGGAGAAGGTCGCTAAACGCTTCAGGATCCCCTTGAAGACCTTGAAGACCAATAACAGCCTCACCAGCCCCGTCATTCGTCCCGGTGACTTTCTGGTCATCCGCCGTTAGATCTCACTGAAAATTGGAAAGAGCACTGTCGTGCGGACGGCGCATGCCGCCCGATCTTTACGGTCTCTTTTGGGCAGGAGCGGAAGACGATTTCTGATCGGCCGGGGAGGAAGCCGGCGGCGCGGATTCGGACGTTTTCTTCGTATCGAGCAGCTTGGTACGAATCATCGCCTCACTCGTATAAGGAGAATTGGGATATGTCTTGATAAGTTCTTGGTAATGAGCCAGCGCGCCCTCCGGTCTCGATTGAGCTTCTTCCAACCGCGCTAACTCGAACAGAGCTTGGTCCTTGTTCAGGGCACCGGGGCTTTCCAGGATGGTGGTGAACGCCTTCGCCGCCCGCTCTCGATCTCCCTTGAGCAGGTGTGTGTAGGCCAATCGTTGCTGGGCCAGTCCGGTCAACGAGGGATGTGACCCGTACAGTGTGATGAACCGTTGGTACGCTTCAATGGCTGCGGCAAAATCATTGGACTGCACCAGGGCATTTCCGAGGTGGAAGAGAGCCAATGGAGCAGAGGGAGTCCGTGGATATTGTTCGATGACCTTACGGTACTGCTCAATCGCGAGTTTCAATTGTGTCTCGGCTTTTTGAGGGTCGCTTGTCGGGCGGCCCATGTAAACCCGAGTCGCCTCCGATTCCAGATCCTGCGCTTTCTGAGAGGCCTGACGGTCGTACCAAAAGACACCACCGACGACGCCGGCAGCGAGAAGCAGCACGCCGGCTCCGACCAACATCGGTTTCTTGTACTCCTGAAGATAGATCAGCGCATGCTCCAAGCCGCTGAGGAGATGTGCTTCGTCGACCTGAAGCGTTTTTGCAGGGACTTTAATACGGTAAGTCATCACTCACTGCAGGATGCCGGCGGGACCCGTTTCCTCCATCCGTCCTCGCGCCTTATACTAGGGACCTCACGAATTTGTCAATGCGACACGCGCCGGTCTTGCGTCGCGCAATGTCTGCAGAGGCGGCATTCGCGCCGGCGGAGAGAGAACGCCCATTCCCATGTTTGAGAAACTCCTGGCCGATCTCGAAGCAGAACATTTGACTCGTCATATGGCACGGATCGAATCCGCCGTCGGTCCACTGATTACGACCGGTGGACGCCAGGTCCTGCTCCTTGCCTCGAACGACTATTTGGGACTCGCCAATCATCCGGAGGTCGTCCAGGCGGCTGTTCGTGCCACAGAACTCTATGGAGCGGGGGCCGGAGCGTCCCGGCTGATTTCCGGCTCTCTGCCTCCGCACCATCATCTCGAGGAAACACTCGCACGATTCAAACACCGCGACGCCGCTCTCGTGTTCGGTTCGGGGTATCTGGCGAATCTTGGTGCGATTCCCAGTCTGATAGGCCGTGGCGGCTTGATCTTGGCCGATCGACTCTGTCATGCGAGCTTGATCGATGGCTGCCGTCTCAGCGAAGCGGATTTTCGCGTGTATCGTCACAACGATCTTGTCCATCTCGAGTCGTTGCTGGCGCGCCGAAGAAACCGTCGCCGCACCTTGATCGTGACCGACGGCGTCTTCAGCATGGA
>DATFDJ010000025.1:0-13446 GCA_035252115.1 Nitrospira sp.
GTTCCCGTGCAATAACGGAACGCGGTATCCCGGCCGGCTCGTGCAGCCGGCCGGGCGCCGGCACGCCATGTATCGCCGACCTTCTCTCTCCAGGCGGTTCGCTCTATCCGGCGGGGTGTGCTTCGCGCTGCTCTGTCTTGCTTCTCCCGCTATGCCGTCGTCCGTCGAACGCATCGCTCTGCAGTTCGACGGTTCCTCATGCATTCAGCAGCGCGCGAGTATTTCCGCCGCCTTATCCGGCACACACGGTATACAGGCCTTCGATTTCAACGCGGTACCGGGCCATATCGTCGTCGATGCCGTTCGGGGATTCTCGGAAACGGACCTGCTCCGGATGATTCGAGGTGCGTTGACCGACGACCATTGCCGCATCGCCGTCATGCGGTCCTGCATCTCATCCGATTTCGCGGCGCATTCAGGGCATCCCGATTCGCGCTTCGCGAGAGACCCTTCACGCCGTCAGTAAATCACTGGTGGCCGTTTGCCCTTCACGACCAACATCAACCGCTTACGCTTTAGCGGCCGATCCGGATCGCGGGTATAGTGAGAGAGATCTTCCGACACTTCCACATCGCTGAGCGGAAGCGAAATATCTTGACGCAGGTGCGGCACCCTCGTATCCAAACGCAGGTCGACCAACTGTTCGTTGCAACCGGTCACTTCCGCATTGATATCGCGTTGGTCATCGAACTGCACGGTCACCCGCTCCTCAGGATCGATCCATTTTCTGATGGCCGTTGTTTTGTCCGATTGGCTTATCCCCGTCCTGTTCTCCATTGCCCCCTCCGCCACTGAATGTTCGTTCTCAGGCCGCACGATAGGTGTCCGCGGCTTTGGTCTCGACGCGGTCGACCACACGCGATCCTATCATGGCGCCCCATATCGTTGTGCCGAACGACAGTAGACCGCCGATCGCCACAAACCAAGCCACCGACGAAATGACGGCCGACGCCGGCAAGGAGTCCGACCCCACCGTCCCGACTCCCATGGTGCTCGGCGGAAGGAACATCAGCACGAACGTCAAAGCACCCCACAACACAAGGCCGTGGAACAGGCCTTCGATGTAGCGCGATGAATCGGCCACCCAAGCCGTGACATAGCCGCCGAGAAACGACGCCAGTATCCATGCCACGGCGCTCCAGATCAAGAGACCGATGGCAGTCCCACCACCTTCTCCCGATTCGCTTCCCAGAAACGCGACGCCGAGCCCGAATGCCGTCAGGACGATATGGATGCCCAATGCGACGAACAGCCCGGCCGCCACCGCGGACCAATGAAAGACCGGCGCTTTGCCGCGTTCACCGAATCGTGTAAGGGCCATAGCGCTTCTCCTTTCGTGGACGGCGCACCCGACTGCGCTTCCGCATACCGGTCAAAGCCAGCACGCCGAGCGCCATCAATCCTCCGGCCAGCAGAATCGGCAGGACCCGTCGAGGTGTGCCGAGTGTCCGGTTGAGGCTCAGATAGTCCCGTTCCGGGAACGCTCCATCAGCGCGACCGCCGCGGCCTTCCTCGTGCTGCATCGCGAAGTGGAGCACTTCCGCAAAGTGCAACGCCTGCCGTTGCGTTCCCTGCGCGATTTGTTCCCGGCAGCTGAACCCATCGGCGACAACCAGAGTATCGGCCGGAGCCTGTCGGACCGCCGGCAGCACGACCAAGCCGCCGACCTGCTGGGAAATTTCATAATGATCCTGTTTGAAGCCGAAGGAGCCGGCCATCCCGCAACAGCCGGAATCGAGCACCTGCACCGCGAGTCCGGCCTGTTTGAGCAGCTCCGGCTCCGCCGCAAATCCCATGACGGCCTTGTGGTGACAATGGCCGTGCACGATCGCCTTCTTCTCCAGGCGAGGCGGCTGCCAATCCGGCCTTCGCTGCTTTAGAAATTCGCCGAGCGTGAATGTCTGATGCGACAGTCGCTTGGCTGTCTCGTCGTGTGGAAAGAGATTCACGAGCTCGTCCCGGAAGACGGCGACGCAACTGGGTTCGAGTCCCACGACCGGTGTTCCGACCGTGATGTCAGGTTTCAGACAGTCGAGAATTTGCCGCAGTTGCCGCTTGGCCAAGTCCAGCATACCGAAATCGTAGAGCGGCCGTCCGCAACAGAGCGGCCGGGGCGGAATCACCGGACGGCAGCCCGCCGCTTCCAACACCTCCAGTGCCGCTCTGGCCGTTCCCGGAAAGAAATAGTTGTTGAACGTATCGGGCCACAGGATGACGCGGAGCCCGTCGCGGCGATCCGATCGGTTGCGGCCGTACCATTCGGTGAAGGTCGGCGAGGCGAACCGCGGCATGCGTCGTTCCTGAGCGATGCCGCCGATCGCCTTGACCAGCGCGCTCAAGCCGGGGGTTTGGGTCATCAGATTGGCCAAATCCGGGACTGCGGATGCGAGGCGCGCCCACCAATAGATCAACCCCATTGAATAGGCATGCATCGGCCTCGGCCGCCCCGCATAATAATGCGAGAGGAACTCCGCCTTGTAGGTCGCCATGTCGACGTTGACGGGACAATCGCTCTTGCATCCCTTGCAGGCCAGGCACAAATCAAGCGACTCCTTCACGTGCTCGTCCCGCCAACCGCCGGTCAAGGGATCGCCTTGCAGCATCTCAAACAGCAGATGCGCCCTGCCGCGGGTCGAATGCATTTCCTCGCGCGTCACCCGATAGCTGGGACACATCGTTTGGCCCTCCTCCCGCCGGCATTCTCCGACGCCGACGCAGCGGATGGACGCGCGCGAAAAACTGTATTCATCTCCGGGAAACGAAAAGTGAGTCGGCGGATCGGGCGGACGATAGTCGGTGCCGAGGCGCAGGTTCTCGTCGACGCGGTACGGCCGGACGATTTTTCCCGGGTTCATCTTCCACTCGGGATCCCAGATCGATTTGAATTCCTCGAACGCCTGCATGAGGTCCGGACCGAACATCTTGGGCAGGAGTTCCGCCTTCGACTGACCGTCGCCGTGCTCGCCCGATATCGATCCGCCGAGGCTCAGCACGAGATCGGCCGCGTCAAAGAGAAACGACCGGAACCGTTTGATGCCTTCCGCGGTTTCCAGATCGAAATCGATCCTGGTATGCACGCAGCCCTGGCCGAAATGGCCGTACAGCGAACAGCCGTACTCGTACCGGTCGAACAGCTTCCGCAGCGCGCGCAGATACTCGCCCAACCGCTCCACCGGCACCGAGGAGTCTTCCCACCCTTCCCAGGTCGGCGGTTCGCCCGGGACATGAGCCGTGGCGCCGAGGCCCGATTTCCGCACCGTCCACAGTACGTTCTCCGCCGGCGGGTCATCGTAGAGTTTCATGCTGGGCGGGTGCGGAACCCCTCGCAGCGCCTCCATCATGCGGCGGGCTTTTCCATCGGCCTCCTCCTTCGTGCCGCCGCCGAATTCCACCAGCAGCCAGCCGCCTCCCTCGGGCAGCAGTCTCACATCCTTCGGATGGATGCGCATCTTGACCATGTCGTCGACCAGGCGGTCGTCCATGCCCTCCAGACCGATCGGACCGTATCGAAGAATATCCGGGATATGATCTCCCGCACAGTAGACGTCGGGATATCCCAGCACGACCAGCGAGCGGACGGGCGGGCTGGCGACCAGGCGCACCGTGGCCTCGAGGACCGTCACGCAGGTGCTTTCGGATCCCACCAGCGCGCGCGCCACGTTGAAACCGTTTTCGGGCAGGAGCGCCGGCAGATTGTATCCGGAGACGCGGCGAGCGATCGGCGGAAAATGCGCGCGAATTTCGCCGGCGTATCGGTCCCGCAACGCACGCAATCGACGATAGATGTCCCCACGCCGCCCGCCTTCGGCGACGATGCGCTCGTACGCGTCGTCGCCGGTCGGCCCGACCTGCAGACGCAAACCGTCGTACGTCAAGACGTCCAAGGACTCGACGTTGTCGGCCGTTTCACCCGCCATGACGGAATGTACGCCGCAGGAATTGTTGCCGATCATGCCGCCGAGCGTACAATGATTGTGCGTCGAGGGGTCGGGCCCGAACGTGAGGTGATGCCGCTCCGCCGCGTTGCGGAGATCGTCGAGCACGAGCCCGGGTTCGACTCGCGCCCGTCTGTGCTCGGGATCGAGATGCACGATGCGATGGAGATATTTGGACCAATCCATGACGACGGCGACGTTGCAACATTGCCCGGCGAGGCTGGTACCGCCCCCGCGGGAGAGGATGGGGGCTCCGTAGCGCCGGGCCGTCGCGACCGTCCTCACCGCATCCTCGACGCTGCGAGGAATCACCACCCCGATCGGCACCTGACGATAATTCGACCCGTCGGTCGCGTACAGAGCTCGACTCCCGCGGTCGAAACGCACTTCACCGCGTATCGCGGCGCGCAGGTCACGCTCCAAGGCATCGCGATCGATTGTGGACGGCCGCTCGGATGATCGGTCCTTTCTCCGGGACGCAGCGGTCAGTCCCTCCACCCCAATCAATTGTGGCATGGTTCCTCACACGGCGAAGCGTTGCGCATCCGCCCGCTTGAATTCGAGGCCCAACCCCGGCCGCGAGCGGTCCGGTTGCAGAAAACCATTGACCGGCCGGCTCACTCCGTCGAACAACATCTGTTCGATCCGGACGTGATCGTAGAAATATTCGATGTGGCGGACCGGTCCCGCCGCGCAACTGGGATGCAGGTGCAGAGAGGGCGCGCAATGCGCCGACAGATGCAGCGGCTGCGCCTCGCAGAGGACGGCGGCTTTCAGAAATCCCGTGATCCCGCCGCACCGCGTGGCATCCGCTTGCAGCACGTCCACCGCCTGCGCCTCCAACATCCGTCGAAAGTAGAACGTGTCGTACCCATACTCCCCGGCCGCCACGTCGATCGGCGGAGGCATTCGCTGGCGCAGCAGGTGAAGGCCGTCGAGATCGTCCGATGACACCGGCTCTTCAAACCATGTCACGCCGTAGTCGACGATCGCCTCGGACACTCGAAGCGCTTCTTTGATCGAATAGCCCCCGTTTGCATCGACGAAGAGTGCGGCACCGTCGCCGATCGCACGGCGCACCGTTGCGACGCGCGTGACATCCTGCGCGGCATCGCGGCCGATCTTCATCTTGACGAGAGGGATGCCCTCTTCCACCCAACCGCCCAATTGCCGCTCCAATCGCGCCGCGTCGTACGTAATGAACCCGCCGCTTCCGTAGACGGGGACGGCATCGCGAACGGAGCCGAGCACCGTGACGAGCGGCAGGTTGAGCAGCCGAGCCTTGAGATCCCACAGCGCCGCGTCGACCGCGGAGATCGCCATGGCGACCGCACCGGGCCGGCCGATATTCCGGACGGCATGCCACATGGCCCACCAGCAGTCCTCTACCGCGAGGGCATCGTGTCCGGTTACGGCCTCGGCCAACAGCTCTTTGACGATATGAGCCGACCCGTTGCTCGCATAGGTGTAGCCCAGGCCGGTTAGATTTCCGGCGCGGACTTCCACCACAACCAACACCGTATGCCGCCACTCGAGCGTCCCATCCGACTCGGGCCCATCCGTCGGAATCATGTAGGTCGACACCTCGACGCCTGCGATCGGCACGTCAATATGCCGGGGGCGATTCGATGCACCGCGATGCTGCTGCGTGATGGTTTCCTTGATCATGTCCGAAAAAGGTGGTCCACTCGGTTGATCGAATGCCAATCTCGCATACTTCGTACCATGGGGCGGTCCTTCGTTCATTCATCAGCGATTGCGGGAATGAGCCTCGGCTCGACGAGACGCAGTTGTCCGCTGAAAGGGCAACCTGTCCATCGACTATGAGAGAAGCAGAAGAGAATCGGAGGGAATCGAGAAAGGCCCGTAGATTGCAAGATTGTCGTGGAAGAGGACGGCATGGACGAATTGGGCTTTCCGATTTGGCTGCGGATCAATCACTTTATCAATCTCTTCTGCATCTTCTTCTTGATGCGAAGCGGCCTCCAGATCCTGGCGGACCATCCCAAGCTCTATTGGAACGATCATTGTCGTCCCGGCAGTGAGTGGGTGAAGTTCGGCAAGAAAAAAATGCCGACGAACCGGCTGTTTACTTCAATGGACGAGGCGGAGGACGTTTCACCGGTCTTTGCGATTCCGGGAGGCCATCACAATCTGGGCGCCGGACGCAACTGGCACTTTCTGATCGTACCGCTCTGGATTCTCAACGGCCTTTCCTATGTGGGATTGCTCTTCGCCACCGGTCAATGGCGCCGGCTCATCCCAACCAGTTGGGAGATTTTCCCCGAAGCTTGGCAGAGTGTGCTGACCTTCGCCAGCCTCAACGTTCCACCGGAATCTTCATTCCATCCGTACGACCCACTGCAGCAACTGGTCTACGCGGCGGTCGTCTTCGGACTGGGTCCGTTGATGATCATCACAGGCATGGCGCAATCGCCGGCTTTCATTGCACGGTACCCTTGGTACGCGCGGCTCCTCGGCGGACGGCAGGGGGCGCGCAGCCTTCATTTTATCGGGCTCATGCTCCTGGTGTTTTATGTGCTGACACACCTCGCGATGGTGGTTCTCGTCCATTTTCCGCATGATGTCGAGCACATGTTTTCGATGTTTGGCCCGCCGGGGGCGTCTTCCGTGGTGGCCTATGTGACGGCCTCCATCGCGCTCGCCGCCGTGATCGGATTTCATATCGCAGCCACGCTCTATACACGCTGGAACCAACGCGGCTTTCAGGAGCACGCCACGCGCATCGTCGAGCCGCTCATGCGTCTCTTCTTCGGCCATCTGAGGTCACATCAGCAGTACGGACCGCAGACCATTACGGCGGCGCATCATGTGAATGGGTACCCGCCGGAAAACGGAGATTACCGGCGCCTGGCCAATACCGGCTTTCGCGACTGGAGGCTGCGGGTGACCGGGCTGGTCGGTCAGCCGCTCGAACTGTCGTTGGACGATCTCAAACGCATGCCGAAGGAGGAACATACCGCGATGCACAACTGCATTCAGGGATGGACCGGTATTGCGCGATGGGGCGGCGTACGGGTCCGCGACCTTTTGGAGCGATGCCGGCCCAATTCCGACGCGAAGTGGATCGTGTTCCATGCGTTTGTCCAGGAAGAATATGCGCCGGATCATTATTATGAGGCGTTCATGCTTCAAGAAGTGCAGGATCCGCAGACGATCCTGGCCTACGAAATGAACGGCCGCCCGCTGCCCTACGAGCATGGCGCACCCTGCCGTCTGCGCCTCGAGACAAAAGTCGGATACAAGATGGTGAAGTTCCTCCGGCAGATCGAGCTGGTAGCGTCGCTCGATGAAGTGGGGCTGGGCCATGGAGGGTACCGGGAAGATCATCAATTCTACGACAAAGTGGCGTCGATCTAGCAGATGTTGGGAGGGCACCCGGCTGTGGCGACATTTTTTTTCCATGAAGAAACGCTTCCGACCGGCGAAGACGGCGTGGTCGAGCTGGTGCGTTATTACTATGACGACATCTCCGCGGAAATTTTGACGCGCTCGTTCCGTCTCTCGTTGGCAACCGCGCGAAAGACCTTTCTCGATAATGAACGCATCCCGCTCGCCGACCTCCGGGCCGATTTGAAGACGGAGCTGACACGATTTCTCTCGAACCGGTTACAAGAGAACATGCGGCTCGCCTCATGACACTTCTTCTGCTGATACTGGTCGGCATTCCGATTCTCTGGCTGCTCGGCCTGATCTTCTATTTGCTCTCCTGGTTCGACTGGGACAAGGAACAGGCGTACGTCTCCAAGTGACATAGCCCTGGTGCCTCCAAATAAAGCGCCGGATCTGAGCGAACCCGCTCAAGCCGCTCACATTGAATCCACACAAATCCACAGAATCCACACAGGCAGACGGCTTTACTCTCTGGATACTCCATTTTTTAGTGTTCAGTTTTGAGTGTTGAACCGGAAGCCCACTTCATGTGGCGCGCGGCACCATCGAGGCCTCTTGGTCCCGAAGTTGCTGTGTGTCTGGCGATCCGGTGTTCCACGTGGTCCCACGGAGCCCGGACTTGGGGTCGGCTTACGCCCCTGTCTCCCTCCATCGGACCAGGTTCCGCCGGACTCAGGCCTGCAGTGGGTCCGTTAGCATCTGGCCGGGGCCCATCGATGCCGAGCTCCGAGGCAGAAAACAGGATCCACGCACGATGATTCGTCCGCGCACGCTGGCTGTGTGAGAGGCTTTTTACGATGTCCGTGGGTCTGTTCCGTCGCGATTTGACAACGGTTCTCGGCGCTCCTTACGATGCTTTCGAAGGGACCGGATTCTCTATGCGACGGCAATTGGTCCAGTTCTTCAACGATCTTCCGATCGCCCGCAAGCTCCTGCTGACCTCGCTGATTCCACTGGTCGCCTTCCTGGTGTTGAGTCTCCAAACCTACCGCAGCCTCGAGACGTTGACCGAGCATGAGGAACGGCTGGATCGCGTCTATGTGGCCCAGCGGACTGCCGCCGAATACATGCGGTTGGTCGTGGACTATGAGACCGGATTCCGTGGATACGTGCTCACGCGTCAGGACGCCTATCTGGAGCCGTCGAAGAACGCCCATCAGCACATGCCGTCGATCGAGCAGGCGCTGATCACCCTGATCCGTCCGCACAAAGCCCAGTACGAAACCGTGCAGGAAGCGCAGCGCTTGGTCAATCAAATGATGGACGAAAAAGAAGCGCTGATCCGGGCGGTCAAGAAAGGCAAGACCACCGAGGCGTTGCAGTATCTCGAACAAGGCCGCGGCCGAACGTTGATGCTGTCCATCCGCGAGCAGATGGCGCGCTTCGACCGGCTCGAGCAGGCTGCGCTGAACGACGCCTTGGCCAACATGTCGGCCGCGCGGAAATCGATGGTGAGCCATGTCATGTGGGGCATGGTGCTCGTCTTCGTGCTCATCGCCTTGACGCTGCAACTCATCGCGCGCTCCATCACCGGGCCGTTGATCGGTCTCGCAAAATCGGTGCGTTCCTCGGACGGGCTCATTCCCATCGACGTGCAGGTCCTCACACGGCAAGACGAGCTGGGCGAGTTGACGAGAGTGATGAGCACGATGAGCCGTCAGGTGCAGGAGCATTTGATCAGCCTCCGGCACAGCCAGGCCGAACTGCGCGCGCTGAATCAAGACCTCGCCGCGTCGGAAGAAAAATACCGCAGCATCGTGGATCATGCGCCGTTCGGCATCTTCACCACCAACGGCATGACGATTACGTTCAGCAACCGGTACAATCGTCAACTGGCGGGCTTGAATCCCGACGATGAGGGATCGCCCGGGGAGTTCCGCGAATCGATCCACCCGGAGGACCGCGACCGCGTCCTGCGGGAATATGCCGAGGCAATCGCTCAGGACCGGCCGTACGAGACGATCTTCCGGTTCGTGCGGCACGACGGCACGATCCGCAAGGTTTTGAGCCGGCGCATCCCGATCCGCAACGAGGAAGGCCAGACGACGATGTATCAGGGTTTCAACATCGACATCACGGCGCTCGACGACATGCAGGTCCAATTGAGCCGGGCCGAACGTCTGGCGACGCTCGGCCAAGTCGCGGCCGGCATCGCGCACGAAATCCGCAATCCGCTCGTCGGCATCGGCTCGACCGCAGCCCTGCTCCGAGACGAGTTCGACTCGTCCGACGAGAAGCGCGCCGATCTCGATATCATTCTGAACGAAACCAGGCGTCTGGACCGCATCGTCAACCAGATCATCGACTATGCCCGGCCGCGCGATGTCGTACCCACCTCCTGGAATCCGGAGGAGGTGGTGGACGAGGTCTTGAAGCTGCTCGACACGCGATTGGACCGGCAACGCATCGCCGTGACGCGCTCGTCGTCCCCGTCGCTCCTCGCGCAGGCCGATCGGGATCAGATCAAGCAAGTGCTGCTCAACCTCTGTCAGAATTCCATGGACGCCATGCCGGCGGGCGGCGAGCTTCGGCTCAGCGCGACCATGGCAAGACGAGCCAATACACCGGGTGTCGTGCTCGAAGTCACGGATACCGGATCGGGCATCGAAGCCAAAGATCTTCCGCATGTCTTCCAACCGTTCTTCACGACGGGGAAACAGCGGGGAACCGGTTTGGGGCTGGCGATCTGCCGGAATATCGTCGATGCCCACGGAGGCGATATTTCGATCAGCAGCGAACCGGGCTGCGGCACGACGGTCCGTCTCTGGCTGCCTTCGGCACCGGCACACATTACCGAAAGGTCGGTTCTATGAACGCGAACATTTTCGTGACAGACGACGAGCCGGCCATCCGATCCGCGCTGGTGAAGCGTCTTTCCAGACGGCATCATCGCGTCACGGCGTTTGACTCCGGCGAATCGCTGGTGAAGGCGCTCGATCACGACGTGCCGGATCTGGTGCTGCTCGACGTCAAGATGCCCGGTTTGTCCGGTCTCGACGCGCTGAAAGTCTGTCGCGCCAAGACGCCCTTCGCGCTGGTCATCATGCTGACGGCCTACGGCACGGTGCAGGACGCCGTCGAAGCGATGAAGTTGGGCGCGTACGATTTCGTCATCAAGACCGTGGACCTCGAAGGGTTGGAACAGGTGCTGGACCGGGCGCTCGAGCTCCTGACGCTCCGGCAGCGCATGACCTACCAGACCGAACGCGACATGGATCAATACGGGATCGATCATCTGATCGCCGACAGCGCCGCGATGCAGATTCTGTTGGGTCAAATCAGAGAAGTCGCGCTGAATCCGAAGAGCACGGTCCTCATGCTCGGCGAGACCGGAACCGGCAAGGAGTTCGTCGCGCGCGTCCTCCATCACAACGGCAGCCGCGCGTCCGGTCCCTTCATCGGCGTCAACTGCACGGCCATTCCGAGAGATTTGTTCGAGAGCGAGCTGTTCGGCTACGAGCGCGGAGCCTTCACGGGAGCGCATCAACGAAAACTGGGCCTGCTCGACCGCGCGGAGGGCGGCACGCTCTTCCTGGACGAGATCGGCGACCTCGACCTCGCCATGCAGGCGAAGCTCCTGCGGGTGCTCCAGGAACGATCGTTCCGCCGCCTGGGCGGCACGGCGGACATCGCCGTGGACTTTCGGCTCATTGCCGCCACCAACCGCGATCTGAAGAAGGACATCGCCACCGGCGTCTTTCGCGAGGACCTGTTCTTCCGGCTGAACGTCGTGGCGCTGGAACTGCCGCCTCTTCGGAGACGGACGGAAGACATCATGCCGCTCTGCATGAAGTCGATGCTGCATTACGGAAAAGAGTTCGGAAAAGACGTGACTGACATCGATCCGGACGCGCGCGCCTTGTTGGAACGGTATCATTATCCCGGCAATATCCGGGAGCTTCAGAACATCATCGAGCGGGCCATGATCTTTTGTCAGGGCAGGACGCTGACTGCGAGCCACCTTCCGCGAGAACTGCACGATCAAACCAAACAACCGGCGACCTCGGTCCAGCAAGCGAACGGGCACATCATCCGCGTCGAGATGGAGCTCGGCAAGCAGACACTGGCGGAGGTCGAAGACTCGATCATCGAAGAGGCGTTGCGGCTCGCGGACTATAATAAGAGCCTGGCCGCCAAGCACCTCGGCCTGACGCGGTTTGCGCTGGACCGCCGGCTGAAGAAGATCGACAGGGAGGAGTGACAACGGAGGAGTGACGAGTGACTGGTGACCAGTGACGGGTGACAGCGAAGGGTGACTCGTGAAGTACTGATGAGAGGTGTCACAGTTCTTGGTCACCTGTCACATGTCACTCGTCACAGTTTTCGTCACGTGTCACTTGTCACCTGTCACTTGGATTGGGCGCGACGAAGACCAATACTTTGAGCCTCTCTCCCGTGTGATTTTTCACGCCGTGCTCTTCTCCTGCGGGCGCGATGGTGCCTTCGCCGGGACCCAACGACTGTTTTTCCGATCCCACATGGAACGTTCCCTGCCCCTCCAAAACCAAATAGACCTTGTCCTGTTCGCCGTGGATATGGCCCTTCTGTTCTTGCCCCGGCTCAAAACAGTAGACATCGCAGAAAAACCGCGGCGTCTGAAAGATGTTGTTCTTCTTCATCTTGTCAGGGCTAAACTGTTGATAATCCGCCAACCGTATGACTTTCATTTCGTCGGCTCCCCTTTCTGTTTGCGTCCAAGGCCTTGGACCATGGCCGATTCCGAGTGGGCCAGAGTATAGCCGGGCAACGGTCGAAAATCAGCCTCCTTTGACGCTCCGATCGAGTTTCGGATAGGCTGACGCCGATCATGAATCGCGCAGACCGGCGACGACGGGAAGCTCAGCAAGGAATCGGCCATGGATCGAACGGCCGATCTCTCTATACATGGCTCGATGAAGGCAAAGCCCACCAGCAGGCAGGGCGTTTCGCTGAAGCCGAGCAGGCCTATGGCCGGGCGTTGAGTCTCTCGCCCGACCATCCTGAAGCGCTGCATCTAATGGGTCTCCTGTCGTATCGCCTGAACCGGTTGGACGAAGCATTGGAATATCTTGCGGCTGCGATCGAGCGGCAGCCCTCCGCTCTCTACTGCTTCAATCTCGGCGTGATCTCCCAGAAGGCCGGTCGATGGGAGCAGGCCATCGCCGCGTACGAGAAAGCCCTGGCGCTGAATCCCCGTCATGCCGAGGCGCACATGAACCTGGGCAATGTGCTGAGAGACCGTGGTCGGCCTCAAGAAGCCATCGAGTCGTACCGGCGTGCCGAGGCTCTCAATCCTTCACATCCGGAGATTCACAACAACCTCGGCGTAGCACTTCAAGAATTCGGCCATACGGACGAAGCCATCGCGTCCTTCCGCCGCGCCCTCGCGCTGAAACCGACCCATGTCGAAGCGCTGAACAACCTGGGGCTGGCGTTGATGGAAGCGGGGACGCTGCGGGACGCGACCGAGGCATTCCAACGGGCACTGACCGTCACGCCGGACTATCAGAAGGCATTGTACAACCTCGGCGTGGCTTGGTCGTGGGCGGGCGACGACGACAAAGCCGTCCAATGTCTCCAACAAGTGGCGAAGCTCAGACACGATCACGGGCAACCGGTGACCGAACACATTGTGTATCGCTCGCGTCTCAAACACGATATCGAACAGATGGAGTATCTCCGTGAGCGCCGTCTCGTCGGCGAGGAAATGTCCTCCTACATTCAGTCGCTGCACGACCTGCGCGAACGGTTCGATCGGATCGAATCGCCGGGCAATCGCACGGCCGTCGCCAAAGACGCGCTGACGTCGATCGCTCCGTCCTTCAACCGCATCCTCTATTGCATGCCGCCTTCGCGCATGCATCAGGGAGCGCTCAATCCTTCGCTGGATGTCCAAGAGATTCAGGCCCGTTATTACGCCAGACAACCTGAAGTCACGTATATCGACGGACTGTTGACCGACGAGGCGCTGAACGCGCTGCGCCGGTTCTGCTGGGAAGCCACCATCTGGAAAAAGGACTACGAGAACGGCTATAGCGGCGCGTTCCTGGGCGACGGCTTCGCCTCGCCCCTGCTGTTCCAGATCGCCGAAGAACTGCGTCTAAGGTTTCCCCGCATC
>DATFDJ010000026.1:0-25009 GCA_035252115.1 Nitrospira sp.
AGTTCACGAGCTTTTTGTTCCGCTTCGTGGACGACGTCGAATTTCTCTTCGAGGAGGATACCAAGACGGTCCACTTCCGATCGGCCTCGCGGATCGGATATGGCGACTTCGGAGTGAATCGGCGTCGGATGGAAGAAATCCGGTCGCTGATCCAGGGCCGCATATAGATTCGCTCGAATCCTGCCCCGCTGCCTTCCCACTACCGCCTGGCACCTCCAGAGCATGTCCTGTGTTACGGTAAGAGAGAGAAAGGCGTCCTCGCCGGAGGGAGTGCATGGCGATTACGACGTTTCAGGCTGAGGTCAGCGGAGTCAGAGATCTGACGCATGACGTCCGAGAACTGGAATTGAAGCTGCAGGAGCCGAAGGAGATCTTCTTCAAGGCGGGGCAATTCATCTCCTTTGAAGTGGCGAAAGCCGGCTTTCCCTATGCCGTCACGCGTCCCTATTCGATCGCCTCACCCCCTTCTCTCAGCGATCGGATATTGTTGGTCTTCAATCTGGTGGCCGGAGGACCGGGATCGACCTACCTCTATGGACTTCGGAAAGGCGACCCGGTGGCCTTTAAAGGACCGGCTGGGTCCTTCTATTTGCGAGAGGACCGCAACAAGCATCTGCTGTTTGTGGCTACCGGTACGGGGATCGCTCCGTTGCGCTCGATGCTCTTGACCCGGTTCGAGCGAAACGATTCCCAGCCGGTCACGTTATTCTGGGGGCTGAGATACGAGCGGGATCTGTATTATCAGGACGAACTGCGGGCGCTTGCCGACCGGCATGAGCAGTTTTCATTCGTGACGACATTGTCCCAGCCGGGAACAGAATGGACGGGGACCCGGGGGCGGGTCACCGCTCTGGTGCAGGACCGTATCACGTCGGTTCAGGATCTCGCAGTCTATCTCTGCGGGAACGGCGACATGCTCAAGGACGTGACGGCGCTCATCCAGGCCAAGGGCCTGTGCCCGATTTACCGCGAAAAGTACTACTAGAACCCTCCCGATGGGTCAGGCTAATGCTTTGCCGTGGGCTGAGGCTTCGCACCCAGTCTGGTCGTATGCTGGAAGATGCACTTCGGGCAGGTGTAATGAACAAATTGGTTGCCGCCCACCAGGCGCTTCTTCATGGGGATCTTGCACCAGGTGCAGAGGCGATCAGGGAGGTCCGGGAGCGATGCGGCGCCCGGCGTCGAAGAAGTTTCAGCCGTCATGCGCGGCATTCTCACCGACACGCCGGCCGGTAGTCAACCGCCACGGCGGGTCCACCTGACGCCGGTCGCAGATATCCATTCCTCCGTTCAGGACGTCGATACAGAGTCGTCTTCGCGTCCAGGAACGTCGAACGCAAAAAATTTCTGTCCGTCTCATGCATTTCAAAAAAATCGTGCTATAGTGCGTCAACAGTTTTCCCACCCCACACAGAAAGGCGGACCATCCCATGAGCGTGACTGTCGGATCCGAGTCCACGATTTTGCCACCGAACGCCGCCACGGCTTTTTCGCCCCTCCATCCTCAGGAGATGGTCGGCGACGGGAAGGCGTGGGGCCTCTGCACGGCGGTAGATCTTCAGGATTGCCAGCCGGACTTGATTCGAAACGCCGACCATATTCGCCGCTATGTCGTGGAGCTCTGCGACCTCATCGAGATGCAACGCTTTGGCGAGTGCCAAGTCGTCGATTTCGGTTCAGGACGGGTCGCCGGGTATTCCATGGTGCAGTTGATTTCAACGTCGTTGATCAGCGGCCACTTCGCCAACGATACCAACAACGCCTACCTGGACATCTTCAGTTGCAAAGGGTATGACCCGGTAGTCGTCGAAGAATTCTCGAAGAAATTTTTCGGGGCGAGGCGGTCGACGGCCACCGTGACGCTCAGATATTAAAGATTGTGACTATCCCTCAGAGATCCCAATAACGACTCGCTGGGAGCCGCGGGCAGGCGGCTCCCGTTCCACCTCAATTCTTCTCAACCCTCATGAAGGCCGCCACCGTCAAGGAATTTTTTCGGCAGTTGCCGCAGCAACTCGACGCGGAAGCCGCCGAAGACGTCGACGCGGTGTATCAATTCGATTTGAGCGGACCTCAAGGCGGGCAGTACGTCTTGACGATCCGTGAAGGGACCTGTCAGGTGCGGGAAGGGACTCACGACGATCCGGACGTCACGCTTTCGATGGCGGGCGAGGATTGTGTGAAAGTGCTGACCGGTCAATTGAGCGGACAAGCAGCGGCGTTTTCCGGGAAGTTGAAAGTCGGCGGGGATCTCGGGCTGGCGCTGCAGTTGCGGGCTCTCTTTCCCGGCGTTGGGTAACAGAGGACTGGCTCCCCGGATGGGGTCAGGAACCATTTGCGCGCAGCGCCCTGCGGGTCGTCCGACAAATGATTCCTGACCCCCTCTTCTCATCCCACCGGCTCCAACGGCGCGTCGAGCGGCAGGGCATCGGGTTCCGGATACTCCTCCCGAATCGGCCTCGGAAAGCGCTCTTCCAGAATCGTATACATGGTCGGCACGAGGAAGAGGGTGAGGAGCGTTGACACGCTCAGTCCTCCCACCACCGCGCGCGCCAGCGGCGCGTTCGTCTCGCCGCCGGTTCCCCAGCCAATGGCCATCGGAATCAATCCGAAGACCGTCGCGAGCGACGTCATTAAGATCGGGCGCAGTCTCGTTCGAGCCGCGGCCACGACCGCCCGGTGAAGCGGCTCGCCCCTCCGCCGCAGGACATTGGTGTAATCCACGAGCAGCACGCCGTTGGACACCACGATGCCGAGCATCATAATGATGCCCATCATCGACGTCGTGGATAGCGTGGTGTCGGTCAAAAACAGGACGAGAATGACGCCGGGAAACCCCATCGGTACGGAAAACATGATGATGAAGGGATCGACCAGGGATTTGAACTGCGCCGCCATGACCATGTAGACCAAGATCAAGGCCAGCACCGTCGCGAACAGAAGGCCGACGAACGTTTCGCGCTGTTGTTGGATCTGGCCGGCCAGACGGATACTGAAACCGGTCGGCAGTTGCAAATGGGCGAACCGGGCCTCCAGGTCGTCGGCGATGGCGCCGAGATCGCGGTTCACCGGATTCGCCGTGATGTGAATCACTCGTTGGAAGTATTTCCGGTCGATCTTGACCGGTCCGGCGTTGAGCTTCAGCGACGCGACGTTTTTCAGCAGCACCGGTTCACCGTTCCTGGCCGTGAGAATGATGTTCTCGATGTCCGACAGGTCCTTGCGGTGTTCTTCTGCGAGCCAGGCGCTGATGTAGTATTCATTGCCGTTCTGAGGATCGGTGAAGATGATCGGGTCCGTTTGTCCATTGCCATTGAGGGAAAAGAGCACGGCGTTGGCGACATCGGTTTCGCTGATCCCGAGCAGGGCGGCCTTTTCCCTGTCCACGACGACATTGACCTCGGGGTAATTTTCCTCCCGGCTGACTTCGATGTCGGCAAGGCCCGGGGTCTGGTGCATAACCCCTTCCACGTCCCGGATCACCGCGCGCGCCTTCTCGAAGTCGTACCCATAGATCTCCACGTCGACCGCCTTTTGCGAGCCGAAGCTCGTCACGCGCTTGACCAGGCCGCCCGGATCGAAAAACATCGCGACACCGGGGAACAGCTTGACGATCTTCGGCCGGACGTCGTTCATGATTTCCACCTGATTCCGCGTCCGCTTGTCCGGAGGAGACAGATACACAGAAATCACGGATGTATGCGGGCCGGTATTGGGATTGAAGAGCGACGAGCGACCCTGGGCCAAGACGCCGGTGCTCGAAACGATCGTTTCCAGTTCGTGAGCGGAGATATCGGCTCGTAGGATCCGCTCGACCTCCGCCACCTGCTGTTCGGTTTTCTCCACCCGCTGCCCGACCGGCGCGCGCAGCACAATGCGGAACTGGCTTTCATCGGAGACGGGCAGGAATTCCGTACCGATCAATGGCACGAGCGCGAGGCTGAGACCGAAAATTGCCAGGATGCCGGCAATGAACACCTTCCGATGGCCCAGCACCCACCGGAGCGCATTTTCATATCCCCGATCCAGCGATTCGTACCGGTCGCGGCTCCAGTCCATGATCCGTACGAACCAACGCGGCATGCGCCGATGAGACTCCGCTTCCGGTCTGAGAAACTTATAGCAAAGTGCGGGCGTGACGGTGCGCGACACGAAAAACGAGGTAAAGAGCGCGATGGCGATGGTCAAGGTCAGCGGAATCAGCAGCAGGCGGGCGATGCCGACGACGAAGAAAATCGGCAGGAAGACGACGACCGTCGTAACGGTCGAGGCGAAAATCGGCATGGCGACTTCACGGGCCGCTTCAAGAATGGCCTCCCACCGCCGCGGCGTGCTATTGAGATGGCGTTGGATATTTTCCAGTTCGACGATCGAGTCGTCCACCAAGCGGCCGATGCCGAGTGCCAGCCCTCCCAGCGTAAACACGTTCAAGGTCTGTCCCGTGAAATAGAGCACGATGAAGGTCACCATGATCGACAGGGGAATCGCGACCGAGATGATGAGCGTGCTGGTGAGATTCCGGAGGAAGATGAGGATGACGGCGGCAGCCAAGAGCGAGCCGTGCAGAGCCTGTTCGATGAGGTTCTGGATGGATTGCCGGATATAGAGCGATTGATCGAACGAGATGCCGAGCTGGACGCCGGGGGGAATGCCGATCATCTTCGGCATGGCCGCCCTCAGCGCATCGACCACTTCGACGGTGTTGGCGATGGGCTGCTTGTTGACCCGCAGATAGACGGCGCGGTTCCCATCTGTCCGCACGATGTTGGTTTGAATATCCGAAGAATCGGTCACAGTGCCGAGATCGCGGACCCGCACCGGATTGCCCTGCTGATTGACCTTCACGATCACGTCTTGGATCGGCTCGACGGTGCGGAATTGATTGTTGGTGAAGACGTTGTAATCGAGATTCCCGGCCTTGATGTCGCCCGAGGGCAGGATGAGATTCGCCGCTTTGACGGCTTTCACGACGTCGAGGATCGACAGGCTCCTGGCCGTCAGCAGGGCCGGGTCGAGATTGATGTTGATTTGCCGAACCTTGCCGCCTTCGACGGTTGCCGCCGCCACGTTGGCGATCTGCTCGATTTGCGGCGCGACGGTATTGAAGGCCAGGTCGTACAGCGCGCGCTCGTCGAGGTCGTCGCTGGAAACGGTGACAAAGGCGACGGGAATGTTGGACACATCGAACTTGACGATGAACGGCTGGAGAATGCCCGGAGGGAGGCTATTGAGAATCTGCGTGATCCGTTGCATGACCTCCATCTGGCCGACATTGATATCCGCCCCCCAGTTGAACCAGATCTGAACGCCCCCGATGCCCTGCTTCGCGAAGGACTCGACATGCTCGACGTTCGACGCGGAGCTGACGGCTTTTTCAATCGGATAGACGACGCTTTGTTCGATGTCCAGCGGCGGTGCGCCCTTGTAAATGACGCCTACGAAGGCGACCGGCACCTGGATATTGGGAAAGAGATCGACCGGCAGGCGATTGAGAGACGTCGCCCCTAGGACCACCATGGCCAGGGACAGCATCAAAATCCCGATACGATTCCTAAGTGCAAGAAGCGTCAGCCACATAATCTAGAGGTAAAACGTGAAGCGTGAAGCGTACAACGCGCGAAGGATGATGAGTAAAAAGAGGCATCGGATTCATAGCAGGGCGGGTTTCTTCTCATTATCGCGCGTTACGCATTACGCATCACGTCGGGTTGAGCGGCTGCGCTTGCACGGGCGTGCCGTCATGGACCAAATCCTTTCCCGAGACGATCACCTCTTCGCCGCCCGAAAGCCCCTTGGTGATCTCGACCCGGTTCTCGTCCCGCACCCCGATTTCCACCGGCACGCGCTCGGCCTTCCCGTCTTTGACGATGTAGACGTACTGGGCCTCCTCCAAACGGCTCACGGCATCGATGGGGATCTGCAGGGCGTCGGCGTGCTTGCCCACCAACACTTCCACGCGCGCGAACATGCCGCCCTTGAGCAGCTTCTCCTTGTTGGGAAGATCTACCTCGACGGTCATGGTTCGCGTCGCACGGTTCAAGGCTTGCACGATGCGGGTTACCGTCCCTTCGAACACGCGATCGGGGTAGGCTTCGGCCCGCACCTCCGCTTTTTGATGTAGTTGGACGAGGGGAACGTCCTTTTCGACCACCTCGATCAAGGTGCGGACGGTCTCGATATCGTGGAGGACGAGGATGCCGCGCGACGTCGTGGACGTACTGGTCGCCGTCCCCGTCACATAAGCGCCGAGATCCAGATTCCGTTCGGCGACGTATCCGGTAAACGGAGCACGGATATAGGAATAGGCCAGATTTGTTTCCGCTTGGGCAAGCGCCACTTCCATTTGCTTGACCTGAGCACGCAGCGACTCGAGCGCGGCGATCGCCGCATCGTAGTTGACTTCCGCATTGTCCACGTCCTGCTGGGAGACGAATTGTTCGGCGATCAAGGCCCGCATCCGGTCGAGGGTCAATTTGGCGTTGCGCACGGACGCGTCCTGCTGCGTCACCTTGGCGCGGGCGGCGGCCAGATTGGCTTTCGCTTGGTTGACGGCATGGACATAATCCGTATGATCGATTTCCACCAGGACCTGGTTGGCCTTCACGAAGTCGCCTTTGTCCACGTAGAGTTTCGAGATATGGCCATCCACGCGCGAGAAGACGTTCACGGCTTGGTTCGGCGTAATGTCGGCGGTGTACATCAATCTGACTTCGAGATCACGCTTGACGGGAAGAGCGGTCCCGACGGTGATGGTGCGGGTCTTTTTCTGGTCGACTTTGGCGCCGCTGCTGAGGCGGAACACGACCAGCGCCGTAATGGCGAAAAAAATGATCACTCCGAGCGTCACGATCGGATGCCGGCGAACCCGGTTCATGATCGCGATCCCTGTCGAAGTCTGTGCGGCGGCGTCTCGACCAAGCCGTGAAGGAAGAGGTCGACGTAGCTGGATACCGTTTCTTCGTGGGATCGGTGCATCGGTACTCCAAAAATCTCGTGCAGAAGCCGGTGGTGAACGACCAGGCCGATGAAGGCTCTTGCAGCGAGAAGAGGATCGACTTTTCGGAACGCCCCTTCCTCGATCCTCGTTCCAATGTACGTTGCGAGGTGATCGTAAAAGACCTTGTGGTGTTTGCCAAAAAACATGTCCGACAATTCATGCCCTTCCAGGGCGCTGAACAGGAGCAGCCGGAGAAGGGTTGGGTCCACACCGGGCCTGATTCGAAAGCCGGCAATCAGGGTGAAGACCCGGCGGTCGTCTCGCTTTTTCGCCGATTCTTCGACCGCTTCCAACAATTCGCCGACCGAGACTTTTTCGGCGAGGATGGCGGCGTACAGCGCTTGTTTCGTCGGAAAATGCTTGAACACCAACGCTTCACTGACGCCCGCGGCTTTCGCGATTTCCTTCGTGGTCGTACCGTTGAATCCCTTGGCGGCAAAGAGCGATGCAGCTGCGGCGATTAATCCGGCCTGCCGTTCCTGGCTGGAAGGGCGCTTCTGTTTAGCTTCCGAGGGCATAGTGTTTGTCCGGTGAGTAAGTGTTTACTCACCTGGAGGGTAGCATGTGTGCGGGAAGTTTGACAACGAAGGAAGGGGCTTCGCTAAGGAAGCACGAAAGGCGGGAAGCTGTCACTGCTGAGGAGCCATGCTCAATGGCAGAGTTGCCGGTTCGCCATGAGAAAATAACGAAGGCGATTCTGTTCCCGTAAGTCCATGCGTGTAATCTGAATGCCGAACCGCCGGCCTTCGGCCCACGCAACCCTCGCTTCCATCACGAAGAGCGGGTCGCGCCCATCAGGGAGATACAGAAACAACGTCAATTCCGTTCCTCTCCGTACGGCGGCGGTGCCTGTGATTCCCAGTCCGTTGCGGGACACGTCGGTCACTGCGCCGTCACCGATGAGCACCTCGCCCTCTCCCGTTTGGGCCGAGTACATCAACCGAAAATCAGCGGCGGCGCGAGGCTGTTGTCGCCGATCGCACACTGAATGGACCGAGTGCGGAAATTTTGCGGCGTGGGGTTTGGCCGATTTCATGATGTCCTCCTTGACAGTCGGTCATTTTTGGGTTTTCAGATGAATACGCGAGTTCCAGAGATAGAACCGGAGTTGGTTTTGGGATTCCAATGTCTGAGTCAGCATTTCCACCCCAAAACGACGTCCCGAAATCCACGAGACCCGAGTCTGGGCAATACAAATCGGATCTTCAGAGTCCGGGAGATCGATGAAGAGCGCCAATTCCATGCCGGGAGAGACGAGTCGGTTTCCGCGGATGCCGATTCCTCGGTCCGACAAGTTCGTCATCGTCCCGTCTCCCATCACCATATGACCTTGAAGCATGCCGGAATAGAGCAGACACAGAGCAGCGGGAATGCGTTCGGTGAGCCGGCGGTTCAGTCGAATTTCCTCATGCATACGCGCCTCAGAGCCGTATGAGTCTGTATCCATTCCGACCTCCATCTTCGTGGTGTTTCGCGCCCTGTTCGACATCCCTCGACGATGGCTCATGCGGCCTTCGCCCTCTGTCGCTGCTCGTCTCGCGGCACTTCGAGACTATCGCATTCCTCAATGTCGGCCATTCCTAAAGAGAGGGGGTTTCCCGCCCACCGGAAGAGGGGAGCGGCTCATGGCGGAGAGGGCGATGGAGAGCGGGAGGGGGAGAATGCAGTAAGACTACTCGCGGAGCTTGGCCCAAGCCTTTTGATATTCCTCGAAGGAGTCCACTTCCATCCAACCTTTGAAGATCGGGACGGCCTCGACTCGATGGCCCAAATCAATGAGCTCTTGGACCAGATCGGTAAAGGACGCTTTCATGAACGTGCCCGCTTCGTGGAAGCCCGAAGCCGCATATTTCCCCATCGAGGCACGGTAGGCGTCCTTCAATGCTGCGATACCTTTTTCGGAGAACATGGCCATTCCGATAAACTCGCCGTGAGCTTGGTCATGCGGCAGATGCTGTCCGATGCCTACGATGCGATGTTCACCCTCCGGCATGACGAACCGCGACAGATAACTCTTGCCGGGCGGCTCGGCCAGAGCGACCAGGTCCGGGTTGATATGGGACGGTTGCAGGTGGCGTTGCTGCTGGTCGTACCAGGCGAGGTCGACGATCAACGCGATATCGGCCGGGCTCTTCAAGAGCTTTTCCAGGATCGTGTTGTCGAAGATGATGTCCCCGTACAGGACGATCGTTCGACCCTTCATCTCGCGCTCGGCGCAAAAAATGGAAAACAGCTCTCCCGTGTCCTCATACCGGTCGTTGTCGTAATACCGGATGTTCGGCAGCGTGATGGCGTCCTTCTTGTAACCGCGGATGAGCGCAATGTCCTTGATGTTGCATTCGTTCAAGGCCGCGATCTGACGTTCGAGGATGGTTTTGCCCTTGATATCCAACAAGCACTTGGGCTTGTCCTCGATGAGCGGCAGCAGGTGCTTCTCGAATCCGGCCGCCGCGATGATCGCCGTGATCCTCTCTCCGCCGACCGGGAGAAACTGCCGTTCGTCTTCTTCCATTTGCGGCACGCCGACGATGTCGTACACCTCTTGGAGCGTCACGATTCGTTCGTTGGCGGCGCCGGGCCTGGTGTCCCGCTTAATGAGGTCCAGCGTCGCCTGCATGGCGCTGATCGCTGCGCGCACCGGTTGATTCGCATAGATGATGATCTTGGCTCCGGCCTCTTCCATTTCGGCCGCCGTCGTTTGATCGAAGATCGTCGGGACGACGACCAACGGTACGCTGCCGGACCACGCCTGGTAAACGGATCGCAGTTCGTCGAAGGTTTTGGATTTGGAATGAATCAGCACGGCGTCGGCGCCCGCTTCTGCATACGCTTCCGCCCGTTTCAAGGCTTCCTCTTGGCCCCATCCGGCGATCAACGCTTCGGTCCTCGCGATGACCATGAATTCCGGAAAGATCTGTGCGGCTTTGGCCGCCTTGATCTTGCCGCAATGTTCCTCGATCGGGATGAGTTCCCGCCGGACGCCCGCATAAAAGCTGCACCGTTTCGGATAGACGTTATCTTCGATGCAGATGGCCGCCACTCCGGCCCGCTCGCGATCGTTCACGGTCCGCATGACGTTGAGGGCATTGCCGTATCCCGTGTCGCAGTCCGCGATGACCGGAATGCCGACGGCCTCGACGATGTTCCGTTCCACGTCGAGTTGTTCGCTCGACGTGATGAAGCTGGCGTCCGGAATGCACTTGAGCGAGGCCGAAATGGCAAAGCCGCTGGCCCAGACGCCGTCGAAGCCGGCTCGCTCGATGAGCCGTGCGCTCAATGCATCGTGCGCCCCGACAATTTTGAGCGTGCCCGGTTTCTTGAGCGCGGCACGAAGTTTGGCGGCGTTGGTCATGTCGAGTGAGGATGATGAGGAAGCGCCGAGCCCTTGTCAACGGAAAATTTTACCGAACGCCGGAACGGGGTGTCGAGCGGTCTGGTCAGCGCGTCTAGTCCGCTGTATCGGCGATGTTGTCGTTGAAGCGGGGTGCGAGCGTGCGGCTGTCGATGAACAGGAACCCGCGTTCCGTACTGGCCTGATAGGTGACATTGATCTCTGAATCGGTCCCGCGCCAATTGTACTGTTGGTTGAGGCCGCGCATCATTTGTCCGGGCAACCGTTCGACCGGTCCATATTCACGTTCGAGATAGGCCAGGATCCGTTTGTGCGTCTCCTCGCCCTGATACCGGATCGTGACGCGTGCGAATTGTTCATCGACGGCGGAGAGCCTGACGCTCTGAACCGGCACGCCCCCGAATGAGGGAGCCGACTCTCTAAACTCGTATTCCGTCACATTCGGGCCGGTCCGAGCAACGGCCAAGTCCGATCGCCCGGCAAGCGGTGTTCCCCATGAGATGTTGCGAAATCCTTTTGGATCGTTCTTCATCAACCCGGCCGTGCCGGCGCCGGGTAAAAGCGCCATCGCTATTACTGTCCACAGTGATGCGTGGAGGAAGATTTTCACGCGAGAACTGGACGACATGACGCACGCTAACATGCGACGATGCAGGGCGCAACTGTCTCGTTTCCTTGAGAAACCGTTCGGCCATGTCTTATAATGCGCCCACTTTTCCGCGTCGTATCCGTGTCGGGAGGAATGGACCGCCATGATCGAGAGCGATGCATTTGTTCAAGCCATGCAGGACATGGGGGTCGATTTTTTCACCGGCGTCCCCGATTCCATTCTGGGCGGCATTATTGCAGAACTAATCGACCGAAGGATCTACACGCCCGCCGTTCGAGAGGATGAGGCGGTGGCCATGGCCGCCGGCGCCTATATGGCCGGAAAAACTCCCGCTGTGCTGATGCAGAATTCCGGTCTGGGGACATCGCTGAATACCTTGATTTCCTTGAATATGATTTATCGCCAGCCGTGCATTCTGATCGTGTCATGGCGCGGTCAAGGTGGAAAGGACGCGCCTGAACATTTGGTCATGGGCGAAGTCATGCCGCAATTTCTCGATACGATGAAGATTCCCCACCGGACTCTCACGGAGAACACGGCCGTCGCCGATTTGAAATGGGTCTCCGAAACGTTCATGAAGCAACGAATCCCGGTAGCACTCTTCATTACAAAGGGTGTGGTCAAAGGATTGCATCCGTGAAGAAGTGACACGTGACAGGTGACTAGCGATAAGTCGAGAGTCGGACGAATGATGCCTCGTCACAGGAGTCATGCATGAGACCCGAGGAAGGAACGTTGATCAGCCGTGCGCAAGCCATTGCGGCGCTCTTGGAACTGTTGACGGATCAACCCGTCGTGGTGTGCAACGGATTTCCGTCCCGGGAAGCGCATAAGATCGCGGACCGTCCCACGCATTTCTATATGATCGGCTCGATGGGGAATGCCGCGGCCATCGCGCTGGGAGTCGCGCTGGCCAAACCGACCAAGCAGGTGATCACATTTGACGGCGACGGCAATGTGCTGATGGGGATGGGGACGCTGGCGACGATCGGGGCGTTGAAACCGAAAAACTTCATTCATGTCGTGTTCGACAACGAAGTCTATGGGACCACGGGGAATCAGCCGACGATCTCGAACGTCGTGCCGCTGGAAAAAGTGGCCAAGGCGGCCGGATACGCCAACGTCGAGCGTGTCCTCGATCGGGACGATTTGGTATACGAATTCAAAAACATGCTGAAACACGATGGACCCAGCATGCTGCTCGTCAAGGTGAATGAATTCGCCGAGGACGCGGGGCGCATCGCCCTCGAACCGCCGGACATTACGAAACGGTTTATGAAAGCCATTGAATAGGAACTAACCGGTGACAGGTGACGGGTGACTGGTGAAGCGTCCAAGAACGGTCGTCATTTCCCGTCACGCGTCACGCGTCACGCGTCGCGAGGTGTGGCATCATGGTTCTTCTGAATCCCGGACCCGTCAATGTGTCGGAGCGCGTGCGGCAGGCGTTGCTGCGTCCCGATATCTGTCATCGCGAGTCGGAGTTCGCCGAACTGTTGCACGGCATCCAGACAAAACTGCTGAAGGCCTTCGTTCCCGGAGCGGAATCCGACTATGCCGCCGCCGTGATCACGGGATCCGGCACATCGGCCGTCGAATGCGCCCTGATGTCTTCTATTCCTCACGGCAAGCGCTTGCTGATCATCAACAACGGCGTCTACGGCGAGCGGCTCTCGCAGATGGTGACGCTTCACCGCCTGGGCGTCTCGGAGCTCAAGTACGAATGGACGCTGCCGCCGGATCCCGAACGGCTGCGGCTCGCTCTCAGGCAGCACCCGGAAGTCCACGGCGTGGCCATGGTGCATCATGAGACGACGACGGGACTGCTGAACCCTGTGAAGGACATCGCGGAGGTCGTCGATAGTCAGAATCGAGTGTTCATCGTCGATGCGGTCAGCGCGCTGGCAGGGGAGACGATCGACATTGCCGGCTCGCATATCTATATGGTGGCCGGTACGGCAGGCAAGTGTATCCAGGGTTTCCCGGGGGTATCCTTCGTGCTCGTGCGGAAGGGATTCTTGGAACGGATGCGGGCCTATCCCAAACGGTCCTGGTATCTGCACCTCACGCACTATGTCGACGACAAAGGACAGGGAACAGTCCCGTTCACGCCGGCGGTGCAAATCTTCTACGCCTTCGATGAAGCCCTGAATGAATTGCTCGAAGAAGGGGTGTCCAAGCGAATTCAACGATACCGGAGGATGGCGGCCTTGATCCGCGAGCGCATGGCGAAGTTGGGCATCAAGCCGGTGCTGCCGTCCGATCGTCAATCGAGCACCATTACCGCCTACTATCTGCCCGAAGGTCTTCCCTACCAATCGCTGCACGACCGGCTGAAGGAACGGGGCTATGTGATCTACGCCGGCCAGGGTAACTTGGAAAATAAAATATTCCGGGTCGCCAACATGGGAGCCGTAACGGAGCCTCAGTTTGCCGCATTCTTGGACGCCTTCGAGGCCTGTGTGCGCGCATGAAAGCCGTGATCCTCGCGGCGGGCGTGGGGAAGCGCCTTTGGCCGGTTACTCAGCATCGCCCCAAGTGTCTGATCGAGATCGGAGGACGAACGCTGTTGCAGCGCTATCTGCAGTCTCTTGCGGAAGTCGGCGTGCGGCGCGCGGACATCATCGTCGGCTACAAGCAGGACATGATCCGGGCAGCGGTTGCAGCGAACGCCTTCGGGATACGGGTAGAGTTTCATATCAACGAGCAGTTCCAGCGCGGCAGTATCTCTTCCTTGTGGCTGGCGCGAACGGCGTTGGATGACGACGTGATCGTCATGGATGCCGACGTGCTGTTCCATCGGGACATCCTTCGACGCTTGGTGAGCTCTCCCTATCCCAACGCCTTGCTCATGGATGAGTCGGTGAAACAAACCGGAGAAGAATGTATGGTCGTGGTGCAAGGGGACCGCGTCATCGCTCTGACCAAACGGATGCCGCTGCATTATGATTATGCGGGTGAAGGAGTCGGCTTCCTCAAAGTCCGTCATGCCGATACTCCGCATGTCGTGGCTTCGTTGAAGACATACGTGGACCGGGAAGCCTGGCAGATGGAATACGAGGACGCGCTTGCGGAATTCTTCCAGGACGTCAAAGTCGGCCACGAGAAGATCGGCGGCCTGCCATGGACCGAAATCGATTTTCCCGAGGACATTGAAAAGGCCGAACGGGACGTGTTGCCGAAGCTGTAGAAAGGTGTTCGTGAAGCCAGTGAATGTTTCGAGTTTCTGGTTCCGGGTTTCGTCTTGACAAAGACTTCAACTTGAAACAAGAAACTCCCAACGCGCAACTTACGCTATTCCCATGAATGAACGAGCACTCGAGAAAGGAACCGAACTGCAAGCGCTGTCGACGGCGATCCTGTTGCCCTCGGTCGATCTCTTCGGCGCCTCGGGACGACAGGCGGTCAGTCCGCTGACGCATATCGTCGGCATCGCCTTGTTTCATCGAACGGTTCTCACGCTGCAACGTGCGGGCATCAGACAGTTGATCGTGTTGGCGGGGACGGAAGAAGAACCACTCAAACACGCGCTCGGCAAAGGACCGAGAGTCACCGTTCCCGTCCGCTGGATGCCGATTCGTGAATTCCCCCTCGACGATTCCCGCACCTGGGAAGGGCTCGCTGCCGAAGTGCGCGGTTTTTGCCTCCTGTGCGGTGTCTCCGGTGTGTTTTCTCGGCCACTGATCGAACGGCTGCGGCAGGAAGTTCAAGAGGGACAGGCCATGGTCGTGACGCAAACGCTTCGTCCATCGGCCCAGTTCCGTCCCGGACCCGCCGCGCTGTCATTTGAGCACTACGCCGGGGACGTCGCGGATTTGATCGTCCTGCCCGCAAGTCTTCTCACCGGCGCCGGGAGCCAACCGGGTACTCTGCCCATCCGCCGCTGGCTTCAAGTAGCGGCGGCGGACGGCCGCATGCGGGTGCTTTCCGTCGGATCGGATCCGTCATACTGGTATCAGCCGGTGCGGAACGCCAGGGACGTGTCGGCAGCGGAACGTCGATTGTTCGGCTCGCTCAAGAGCGACTTCGAAGGCGCGGTCGATCGCTATTTCAATCGTGTCCTGTCACGCCGGTTCACGCGCGTGTTCTTGGCTCTGGGCCTGTCGCCGAATTCGATCACGATGCTGGCCACCACGGTGGGGCTGGCGGCGGCAGTCACGTTCGCAGTCGGCACATACGAAGCAGGGCTTCTGGCGGCCTTGCTGTTTCAGCTTTCCGCCGTGATCGATTGTTGTGATGGAGAGGTGGCGCGATTGACCTTTACCGAATCCTCGTTCGGGGCGTGGCTGGATATTGCCATGGACAACGTCGTCCACATGGCAATCTTTGCAGGCATCGCCTTGGGAGGCTACACGCGAGCCGCCGGAAGCGCGGAGGCATGGATTCCCCTTGCCCTCGGGGCGGCGGCGATATTGGGGAATGCATTCTCATTTTTGTTGGTGAGCAAAGCGCAGAAGATCAAACAGAAGGGTGGATGGAAAACTGCCGTCCATGCCGCCTGGTCGGATTTTCTTCTGAAGAACGTCGCCAGCCGTGATTTTTCCGTCGCGGTGCTTGTGTTCGCCCTGTTCGGAAGAGTGGATCTATTTCTCTGGATCGCCGCGGCCGGCTCTCTCGTCTTTGCGGCCGTCATGCTCTGGGTCGTTCGTCCTTCCGCCGCCGCGCAGGCATAGCGGCGGGACCGCGACAAATGCTGCGCTATATTCTTCTAGGTCTCGGTCTCCTTACCCTGACCTTGCTCGTTTGGCACATCGGTCTCGGCAACATCTACAACGCGGCCTCGCAACTGGGGCCGGGAGCAATCCTCGTCGTTCTCACGCCGTCTCTCGCCATGTACGCCATCGAAGCGTACGGATGGAAGGTCGCCTTGCTTCCGTTGGCTCAACACGTGCCCTTCGACCGGTTGTTTGCCATCCGCACGGCCGGCGAGGTCGTCAACATGACCACGCCGACGGCCTATGTCGGCGGAGAGCCGCTCAAGGCTTATCTACTCCAGAAGCATGGGGTGCCGATGGTGGAAGGGCTGGCCTCCGTCGTCATTGCGAAGACCACTATGACGATCGCTCAGGTGCTGTTCATCCTTATCGGCATCGCGCTGAGTGTATGGATCCTGGGTACAAACGGGTCGTCGCGACAGATCCTCTTCGCCGCGGTTTTGAGCATGGCGTTGCTCGCCTTCGGGATCGCGGTGTTCGTCTTCGTGCAACGCTACGGGGCGTTCACCTGGGTGCTGCAACTCGTGCGAAAAATGGGCTGGAAAATCAGCTTTCTCGAGACGCGGGAAGAACGGCTTCGATCCTTGGACCGCACAATTCGCAATTTCTACAGCCAACATCAAGGGGCCTTCTACGCCTCCATCGGACTTTATCTTTCGGGTTGGCTGACCGAAGCGGTTGAAGTCTTCGTCATCATACACTATCTCGGAGGACCGGCCGATATGTTCTCCGCGATTTCAATCGGCGCGCTTTCGGTCTTCATTAAGGGCGGCACGTTCTTTATCCCGGGAAGCCTCGGCGCTCAGGATGCCGGCAATCTGCTTCTGCTCAGAGCCTTCGGGTACAGCGATGTGACCGGTATCACGTTCGCGTTGTTGCGCCGGTTTCGAGAATTGGTTTGGATCGGGATTGGACTCGTGTGTTTGGCCGCGTTGGGGAAAATCGGATCATCTCCTCCCAAGGCCTGAGACGGCCGCCCAAACGAGCCCTCCCTTCCGTTTCCGCCGCTAGATCAATCAATCTATAGCCTCCCCCTCTTCCGTAGGGGATTCGATCCGCTCAGAGGTATTGTCTGCCATCATGCCTGATCCTAGACTGATGGAATTCAACCGGCATGGTCATGCAATTGTTGGAAGAAACAGGCTATTGGGAATCCGTCGCGGAAGAATGGAAGAAGACCCGCCCGGACCGACTATGGCGGGAGCACAGCGATGCCATCAATACCATGCTGCTCACGCGATGGCTGCCGACAAACCCCGCCCGCTGCGTACTGAAGACGGACACATTTGACGAGGCCGTTGGAAAGGGATTGGCTGGGTTACTGCGAGCCCATGCGCATACTGTCGTGGGCATGGATCTTTCGTTCAAGAATCTCAAGGCGGCGCGGGTCGGGAGGACGGCGTTTTCCGGTGCCAATGCGGATGTCAGAAGCTTGCCGTTCAAGGACGACTCAATTGATGTGGTCGTGTCGAATTCCACGTTGGACCATTTCGCTTCTCTGGACGAGATTCTGGAAAGCTTGCACGAGTTACACCGAACTCTCCGTCCTGGAGGCAAGCTGATTCTCACGCTCGATAACTTCGCGAATCCCTCTATCGCGGTCCGAAACCTCCTGCCGTTCTCCCTGCTGAATAGAACGGGCATCGTCCCGTACTTTATCGGAGCGACGTGCGGACCTCGCCGGCTGCGCCGATTGCTGCGAGAAGCAGGATTCAAGGTGGAGGAAATGGGGGCGGTGCTCCACTGCCCTCGGATGATTGCCGTCCTGGCGGCGCGGCTTGTGAGTGCATGGGGAACACCGGCGATTCAGGTCTACTTCCTACGCTCGCTTCAGAAATTCGAGCGCTTGTCGCAGTGGCCGACCCGGTATGTCACGGGGCATTTTATCGCCATCCGAGCCGAGAAAAATCGGGGACACGCGCCGGAGGAATGCTCACCGGGATGAGACATGAAGGCCTGCCTAGATGAAAGCCGGAAAGCAGGAATATTGGTCTGAACGATGATCGAAACTCTCCGGAGGTTTGCAGAACATCTCTCCCTCTCCCTGCCGGACCGAATGCGGGAATTCATCACGCGACAGGGACTATTCATGCTGAACAGCTCCGGGTTACGGCAGGTTCCGGCGTTCCTGTTGAGTGGTCCGACGCAGAGGACCGGTCAATTGGGCCGGCTCCTGCTGGTCGGACACGAGCCATGGGTCGACTATTTGCCTCGGCGATTGTTTTCAGGCGACCCAAGGCGAGAAACGCTCGGTCGGATTGGAATCAAAGCGCTCCCTGAATTCTTAGGCAGATTTCACGAGTCGGTCGATCTCACGGTAGCCCGTGTGGATCGTCGCTCAGGGCGACGGATGCTCGCAGACACATATCTCGCGGTCCCGGAATGGGTCGGGACGAAGCTCATGGTGCCTGACAACCTCGAAGCACATGTGCGGAGCGGCGGAAGCATTCGAAGGGACATGACGTTGGTGCGCAGACACGGGTACCAACCGCTTCTGTCCGATGGAAGGGATGATTTCGAGATGTTTTATCAGTCGTTCTATACGCCGTTCACGCATGAGCGGTACGGAGAGATGGCGTTCATGCGGACGGCTCATGATTTGCGACGCCGAGTCCGGCGAGGCGGGATCCTGTGGGTGCAACGGGCCGGCTCTCGGGTTGCGGCCGTCCTCTTCGAGCTTCACGAGCGCACGATAGATCTCCTGGCGTTGGGAACGCTGAAGGGAGATCGTGAGCTTGTCAAAGAAGGGGCGATCGCGGCGCTGTACTATTTCATCATCGAGCTGGCGCGTACGCGTGATTGCCGGATCGTGGATTTTAGAGGAAGCCGCCCCTCTCTCCGTGACGGACTCCTACGTTACAAGAGCAAATGGGGCGCGACCCTCTACGATAAAACGGATAGCTATCACGATCTGTTCATTCGATGGGGTCGGGTCAACGGGGTGGTCAAGGAGTTTTTATCTCACACGCCGTTGATCTTCAGGGACGAGGGACGGTTGTCCGCGGTCTCTGCCGACGAGTCCAACTGCGGCGAAGCCCTATGGGTGAATGGACTGCATCGGCTTTACCTCCTGACCGAATCGGGACGTCAACCGATTAGGGGAGCCGAGCACGGAAACGGTACGCTTGCCGGCTGCGTCGGGTCATGAAAGGGAGGGCGCATTTGTCCACCGCCCCGTTCTCGACGCTCTATTCATTGTGGCGGCATCCGCATGTCCACCGGGAGCGCATTCTCGAGTTCCGGAACCGTCGTCTTCGTCGCATCATTCATCATGCCTATCACCATGTGCTCTATTACCGTGCATTGTTCGACCGGCACGGATTGAAACCGGAACACATTCGAACGGTTGAAGATCTCTCCCGCATTCCCATGACTTCTCGAGCCCAACTCCAGGCTCTGCCTGAAGAACATATCGTGGCAAAGGGCGTGAATGCTCGGCGGCTGATCTGGCGGGATACGAGCGGGTCTTCGGGCATATCGCTGAGAGTCCGGCGCACCTGGTTGGAAGAGCGCATCCACGGGATGCTTCGACTGCGTGCGCTTCATTCGCAGGGCCTCCGGATCGGAGACACCCATTGCTATGTCGTGATGCCGTTGGGCGCCCATCAACGCGATCATCAACTCCTCCAACGTATCGCGGCTGCGATGGGGTTCGGAAGACAGATTGTCGTGAACTGCCTCCTGTCGCCGGAGGAGATTGTCGATCGGTTGGAGGCGATCCGCCCGGCCGCTGTGACGGGCTATCCCGTTGTGCTGGCGACGATCGCTCAAGCCATTGCAAAGGAGCGACTGGGGGCCCTTCGACTTCGCTTCGTCGGCACAGGGGGGGAAGTGCTGACATCGTTGATGCGGCAACAGATCGAAGAAGGATTCGGCGCTCCGGTGTACGACATGTACGCCAGTCATGAATTCAATCTCGTGGCCTGGCAATGCCGAGCAAGCGGAGAGCTCCATGTCTGCGACGATGGAGTGATCATCGAAGTGCTGAACGGAGATCGACCCGTCGAAGAGGGTCAAAACGGCGAAGTGGTGGGAACCGATCTCCATTCGTCCGCGATGCCTCTTATCCGGTACCGATTGGGAGATATCGTGACTAAGGGTGGCTCGATCTGCAAGTGCGGGCAGCCGTTCTCGACCATCCGAAACGTCCGCGGGCGAATGATCGACTACTTCCACCTCCCGGATGGACGGAAGGTCCATCCCTTTCAACTGTGGGGGGCCAGGCGCGAAAAGACCCATTGGATTCGCCAGTACCAAGTGACGCAGGAACGACTCGATCATATCGTGCTGCGGGTCGTTCCCTGGCACATGCCGTCGGCCGGCGAGTTGGCCGCGCTGCGAGACCCTGCCGTGGCATTTCTCGGGCCGCGCGTTCACTTCGAGGTGATGCTGGTTCCGGAAATTCGGGTCGAGCCGAACGGTAAGTTCCGTGTCTTCCGTTCACGCGTGGCTTCCCACTACGATGAGGCCGCCCGGTCTTTACTCGACACGACATCATGATGAGATCCATCGTCGATACGTTGGGAGAGGCAGACGTCGCACACGTCTTCCTCCATCACTGCACGTCCTGGGTCGATCTGGGAGTGCTGAGGGCATACGCTCCGGGGTATCAACATTTTGATCAACGAGCCCTGCTCCTGGCGAGAGCGAACGACATCGTCTGCGTTGCTGGCCACGTGGAGCCCGCCTATTTGCACTTTCTCTCTCGATTAGGCCTAGGTCCGAACCGGGATCGCCTCATGGAGCTTTCAATACGGTCCGTGGATGGACCGGAAGCGACGTTGACCCAGATGATCCTGCAGGACGAACAGGCGCTCGAAGCGATATGCAATTTGGTCTCGAAGCAGAGGAGCGTCGTGATCCATCCGTACTATGCCTCGCCATCGGAATGGCAATTGGCGACGGAACTGCAGCGCCGGCTGAACCAATCGGTTCATGTGCTCGGTGGAGACCCGGCCACGGTCGCGCGGGTGAATCTGAAACATCATATCCATTCGAAAGCCCGGGAACTTGGCGTCCCGGTCGCGCCGGGAGAACTCGTCGAGTTGGACCCGGGTTCGCATGACGAGTCTGTCGACCTCACGCCGCTCCAGGAAGCGATCGAGCGGTACCTTCCATGCACCGGCCGGGTGATTGTCCGCGCGACGGACCAACGCACCAAGCGCACGCGTCTTGTCGTCACCAGGGGAGATTCCATTGAGAAGGCGTTCGAAGACCCCGACACACGACCGCTGTCGAACCTGTATTTGGTGCAAGCGATGTTCGATATCGTCACGACTCCGAACGTGCAACTGTTCGTGGAGGCCGGTCGCGGTGCCGTTTCCTGGGTCGGCCTGTCCGATCAATGTCTGGATGAAGATCTCGCTCACAGAGGCAACGTGTTCCCATCCGAGTCGAGATTGGTACCGGACATGTTGCGTTCCGCCTATACGCTCGCTCGATGGCTGCAGGGGGAGGGCTACACGGGCATCGTCGGGTTCGATTTTGTCGAGTACATCGATCCAGAGACGCGAACGCGCGCATACCTGCTTGCCGAAATCAATGCGCGGGTGAACGAGGCGACCTACCCGCGCTTTCTGATGGAGCACCTGAATGCCGTGCAGGCGCAGCGCAAGCTCCCGCCGATATGTGCCTTTCGGTCCGCCAAAGTCAGCCTCACGGCGACATCGTTCGCGGAATTGCAGGACGCCTGCGGTCGCGAGCTCTTCGATCCGGAGACTGGACGCGGCGCCATTCCCTACAACGTCGGGCGTTTGCCGTACGGCCGATGCGACGTGGCGCTTCTGGGGCATTCGAGGCGTGAAGTCGAAGATCTCTATGACGCCTTTTCCGCGCGATGTAAAAACCCGGTCCCGGCCCTTGCCCCGATGAAGCCATGACCCATGTGTGGAATCGCCGGCGTCGCACAGGTTGATCCTCGCGCACCGGTCGGCCGAGAGCGGCTCCATCGCATGGTCGGTCGCTTGACGCATCGCGGGCCGGACGGCGAAGGTTTCCATCTTGCGCCCGGCATCGGGCTTGGCATCCGGCGTCTCAGCATTATCGACCTTGAAACCGGAGCCCAACCGATTTCGAGCGAAGATGGATCCGTCACCGTCGTCTGTAACGGCGAAATCTACAATGCGCCGGAACTCCGGAACGAGTTGTCGGCGATCGGCCATCGCTTTCGAAGCCGTTCCGACATCGAGGTCATCGTTCATCTCTATGAGGAATACGGCGTGCAGTGCCTCGATCGGCTGCGCGGCATGTTCGGCTTCGCGCTGTGGGATGCGTCCCGGCGGCGACTGATGCTGGCGCGCGACCGTCTCGGGATTAAACCGCTGTTCTACGCAGTCGGACGGGACGGATTACTGTTCGGGTCCGAATTGAAAGCGATCTTGGCCGGGTCGAATCTCGAGCGCACGATCGACGTCCATGCGTTGAAAGACCTGCTCACCCTGGGCTTCGTCCTCTCCCCAAAGACGCTCTTCCGAAATATTCGCCGACTCCAAGCCGGCCATTACCTGCTCTATCACGAAGGGTCGTTCTCGGTCCATCGGTATTGGAACCTTCGGTTCCCAGCGACGGACGATCACCAACCCCTGTGGACTCAACGGGAATGGGCGCAAGCGCTGAGAGACAAATTGGCGGAGTCCGTCAACATTCATCTCAGGAGCGATGTCCCTGTGGGCGCATGGCTGAGCGGCGGGATCGATTCGAGCGGCATCGTGAGCTTGATGTGCGAGCAGACACCGCGCCCCGTTCCGACATTTTCTCTCGCCTATGACGATCCGTCGTATGACGAGGTCACTTGCGCAAGGACGCTCAAGGATTTTGGGCGCTACGACCTCTCGCATCGGGAAGCGCGCTTCAGCGTCCGCGATTTCGAACTGCTGCCAAAGGCGGTGTGGCATTGCGAGGATCCGTTCGGGTTCGGCGTCGAGATGGCCCGCATGCGCCTCTCTCAGACGACGTCGCGGCATGTCAAAGTCGTGTTGACCGGGGAAGGTGCGGATGAAATCTTCGGCGGCTATTCCTGGTTCAAAGCCGACAGATTCTTACGTCCTCTGACGGCTCATTGCGGGCGCGTATGCAGCTTTTTGGGACGGAGACGCTGGGTGAGCAGGAGATGGCCGCAGACAGGTCGAACGCTCCGGGCGCCGGCTCCTATGACATTGACGCGCTATAAACGCATCATTGATTCCGGCGCGGCGGAATTCCATGAGAGCCTCTTTTCCGAAGGATTGAAGCAGGAGCTTAGCGTCGAGGGCGACCCGGATGACCATGGATCGCTTCCTGACGATTTCAGCCGGTGGGATCCCTTCGTCCAACTACAGTTCCTGGAAATGACCGTCCGTCTTCCGGATTATGTGACGCGGCATTTGGACTCGACGTCCATGGCCTACGGACTGGAGGCCCGGGTGCCGTTTCTCGATCACGAACTCGTGGAATTCTGCGCCGGAATTCCACCCGGTTTGAAGATGCGGTGGCGGACGGAGAAGTACATTCTGCGGGAAGCCCTTCGACGGGACCTTCCGCGTGAAATTATCAGACGGAAGAAGCGTGGAATGGCCGCGCCGTATGGGCAATGGATGCGGGCGCTGCCACCCTTTGCGATGGAAATGTTGGCTGAAAAGAAGCTCCGTGAAAAAGGGTATTTCAGTCCCCCGATGGTGAGCCGCATGCTCTTGGAACATCGCGAGGGGACGACAAACCATGCGAGGTCGCTCATGGGTATCCTCGGCGTTCAATTGTGGGACGACTTATTCGTTCGAGGATGCCAACCATCATGATGCAAGCGGTGGGTGATGCCATAGGGACAGTCCGTTCCCTTCTGCGCCATCCGCACGTCGACAGAGCGGACCTCATCTCGTTTCAAAATAGACGTCTCCGCGGTTTGGTCAAACACGCCTATGAAAAGATCCCCTATTACCGACACCTATTCGACAAGCATCGCGTGAAAGCCGAGGATATCCGGACGGTCGATGACCTGACAGCCCTCCCGATTACCGAAAGGAGTGATCTGCAGACTCGGCCGGTGAGCGAGTTCCTGGCACAGGGTCTGGATCCGTCGAGACTCATCACGCGGTCTTCGAGCGGTTCATCCGGGAAGCCGATCACAGTATGCAGGACTTGGCTGGAGGAGCGCCTTCACGGGGCAATATGGTTTCGAACCTATTCCTCCCTGGGCCGAACCATCTTTGATAAACATGCTTTTGTAATCGGTATCCGAACTCCGCAGCCGCAAGACAATCGAATGACCGACCGGCTCTTGTCCGCGGTGAGGGCGGGACGGCAGACCGAAATGGACGCTCTCCAGCCGCCGGAAGAAATTCTGTCGGCCTTGCTGCGGTACAAGCCGGCAGTCGTCTCCGGCTATCCGGGCATCTTGGCCAGATTGGCGCAGACAGTCGACCGCAATAAGTTGCGCTCGCTCCATGTACGGTTTGTCACGACGGGCGGCGAGACATTGACGCCTCTGATGCGTGAACAAATCGAGCAGGCGTTCTCCGTTCCCGTGTACGACACATATGGAAGCATCGAATTCCACGCCCTCGGGTGGCAATGTCCGGTAACCAGCGACTACCACGTCTGCGACGATGGCTTGATTCTTGAGGTGGTGCGGGGAGGAACTCCTGTACCGGCCGGAGAACGAGGGGAGGTCGTCGGGACCGACCTTCTTTCCTTTGCCATGCCGCTCATACGTTATCGGCTGGGTGACGTGGTTACGAAAGGCAGCGACTCCTGCCTCTGCGGCAGGCCGTTTTCGACTATCCGTTCCATCCAAGGGCGGGTGATGGACTATTTCGCGCTTCCCGGTGACAGAGTCGTACATCCCTACGAATTCGGCCTAATCAAAGTTCCCTGGATTCGGGAGTTTCAGATTATACAGAACGAGATGGATTCGATTGTCATGCAAGTTGTTCCTTTCCATTGTCCTTCAACGGCTGAGATGCAGTCATTGATCCAACCCATCGCTAAGATCGTGGGGAGCGATGTCCGATTTGCAGTGAATCTTGTTGAGTCCATACCAAGCAGGCGCAGCGGGAAGTTCCAAGTCTATCGGTCGCTGGTCCGGTCGGTGTATGGGGATGGGGAGGAAGGCCGCAAGGAATCATGACTCGATACTCTCCGCTGGCTCGCGCCGTGGTCTGCCGCAAAACTTAGAGTCGGCCTTCAAAGCCCCCTACACACCCCTCTTTAGTAGGAAGTACACCCCGTAGAAGCAGACTTGCTCCCTTAAAGAACATCGTCTACCCTGCAACACAACGCGGGGCCGATGGGGCGTTCAACCTCGTGACTTCTTCAGGCGATTACCACGAATGATCGTGAACACTTCTGCGGGACACACGAAC